>NZ_JAESJL010000005.1:0-489847 GCF_016756945.1 Pseudomonas sp. MWU318 | reverse complement strand
ATAGCAGCCACCCAAAACTACCCGAAATAGTATCCTGCATCTCAACTTTACCAGCAGTAATAGCCATCATCGCCAAGCTGAGCTGAGCTGAGCTGAGCTGACCGAGGTTAAAAAACCACCCTTTGGCTTACCAGTTACTTTATCGATTCTCGAAGCCAAAACAGCACCGTTGCCGATCCAGCCAATAGTGTTATCCGGCGACATTACGCTTTGGGTGTGAGGTACAGACAAAGTGATGAATGAGTCGATGCCTGAGCTTATGAGACGTCTTTGCTTTGAGCACAACCAACTGCTCGTGCCAGGAAGCCCCGCTGGGGCCGCCTAGGAATGTGCGATGATTGATGATGTGGCACAGTTAATCGAAAGTAGGATCCTCGAGAATGTTGACCTGGGCTCCTATGACGCATTTCATTTCGAGGCGGGGGAATGCCTTGCAAGACTTGGAGGCTGACCGGAAGTACGCCATGGCTACACAAGAAGCAGGCATCAACGTGATATGTTAAAAAATTGAGACTAAAGAGAGCCTGTGTGTTTAGGCTGAGTGAAATTTGAATTAGCATATATAACAAAATAATATAATAAAACAAAAAAAAATCACTCGCTGCATTTCTCTGGCGTCTACATTCGAATTTGAAGTCGGTCGACTGACAGCCTTATTCGGAGCATGCATCATGCCTGGGGTATTCACGCACTTCCTAACTATGCGAGCGATAAAGGATTCGCTTGCTCCCGAGTTAAAACAGCTCATGGATGACTTTCCGGAGCACGCACACTTCGGAAGTGTGGGGCCTGACTACTTATATTTTTACAAAAATGATTGGGGGCCAGCCGGACAAGTAGGACATCTTTGGTTTTCTTTAATGGACGAATTAAAAGATGTCGTAGGTCTATATAACACGGCAGTCTCTGCACAAAACAATGTAGAGGACTGGCTAACAGGAGGATTAGCAAGTGCGCTACAAGCAAACGTAGAACTAATAAAGGGTACAATTTCCGCTGACATCGCTAAATTAGCAACCTCAAACATCGACTTTTTTGAAGTGTTCGCCCCTCCAATTGCAAGCAAACCTTATGAAGCAGATATAATTAATTGGTGGTGGGCCGATATCGCTCATCAACATCGAACAACTGAGTTTGCAAGGTGCCTATGGGAAAAAAGTGAAGGTAATCCGGCTTTTAGAGCTTACACTTTGGGCTATCTCACCCATATGGCAACTGACATCGTTGGGCACCCCTATATTAACTTGATTTCTGGAGGACCATATCGGAACCACTGGCGCAGGCATAACTTTGTGGAGCGTATTTACGACACTCACTTTTGGAAGCAACAGAAAGGAGAAAATCTTCTCGAAAGTGCGTGTCATAAACTAGTTCATTTTGCTGGATACTATCCAGACCAACCAGAAATCCCTAAGAATTTGTGCGATTTTCTATCGGAATGCTACCAAGAAACCTATAAAACTTTGAACATATCCTCAGGCATCCCAACCTCAGGAGATGTCAATGAAATGTATCAGATTTATTATAAATATTTACTTGGAGCAACTGACAATTCATTGCTTAACCTACCAAAACCTCCCGATGATTTTGACTGGTTTGACCTGGACGTATGGATTCAACAAAAACTCAAAAGTGTATTGGATCGTCAACCCAATTTAGGTCGAGCACCAACTATAAGAATAGATGATCCAAAAAGCTGGAAGTCATTTTTAGCGGGGTTGTTGAGCTATCTTATCTGGCTCGCAGAATTGGCAACTATGATTGCGACGATTTTAGTAGCTGTTGCGGCCAGAATAGCCACCACACCGGCTCGCTATTTGCTGTGGAAGCTGTCATTAGTGTTATATCAACTTTATGATATGTCCAGATTGGCACTTGTCATGGCGGGATATGTACATCCAACACCGGACCAAGTAGATAAATATTTCGGAGGTATAACATCCCCTGACTACAACACATTCCAAGAGGTTGGCACCCCCTTCTTACATATTACAAATGTGGAGCAAACCTATCATCTAGTACATCCGTACTCCATGGATTACGGGAGCTCCGTGAGATTGGAATCTCCTCGATGCCGCATAATGAAAAACCATGTTGAATACGGAGACGCAACCAATCTTTTTTTTGGAAAAAAAATTTCAGGCATTACTTCTAATGATGTTGCAGGTTTATGCACTTATCAGGACATGCCTATTGCCTCTATTCCAGAGTTTGGTGCATTGCTGTGCAACCAATTCCAAATCAATAGAGGTGTTTTTCTCCCAAACTTTAATCTGGACGGTGACAGAGGTTATGCCTGGCCTACATGGATAGCTAGAGACCCAAAACCATGGAGTACTGCAAGCTTTGTATTTTGCCCATGAGGACTAAACCATGTATCTAAGGCGTAGTAACAACTTGCTGCTAGAAAGCCTCGAAAAGCAGGATGAAGGTGGAGGCACCCTACATGGGCCATTATTAACCGTCACTGACAGTGATAGACTTTCGAAAATCATGATTGGAAGGTCACTCCATGACTTAGACTACAGTTGGTCAAGATCCAATAATTTTATTTTAACCAGTGTCACGAATACAAGCCTTGAGATAGAAACAACAATCGTTAACCATGGAGATGTTGATTCTATTGGAGCATCCCTCATGGTTGTCGTATGGGGGAAAATGCCCACTCAAGTCGGATATTTCCGAATCGCATCTATTGAAAAAGTCCCAAGCATAAGTCCAACAGGGAGCAACACAAACAACACTCATACTGAAAATATTTCTATCATTTTGAGTAGTCTAATTTACGGGCCACACGCTACACCCATCCTTGATACAAGTGAAATAACCCATCTATACGCACTAGTCTACGACTTCCCATTGGATCCTCCAGATAAGGTTTGCACTGAGTTTTACATGGCCACCAGAGAGGGACTAAAATACTTTGGCCCATCTAATATTCACCCATGCCGACTATCTAGACAGATTATATGTACAACCTTCAATTCCCAGCCAGCATTCACAGTGAACGGAACCTCAATCACACACGAACCAAATGGCTATGTAGAATATATGCTTCAATCTTTTGGCACAGACTCTGGCGCCTCGTTCGGGTACATCAGTTCGGACTCAGCTACCAACGAAGTGTCCTCAAACATCCGAGCCTTGGATTTGTATAAGTTTATTTTCCATGATGATTTGATAGCAATGGGTTCTCTTAGCTTTTACATTGGACAAGCAGGATATAAGATGCTTCACTCCGACCCAAATCATGGAAGAATAACAATGGATGGAAATCAAACCGATAGACTATTTATCGATTGGAATGACTCGGGAAACGATCGTGATTTTGGCGATTATGTAATGAGCATAATTCATAGATAACTAAGATATAATACATGCTAACTTGGCTAACTATTTTTAAGCATTTAGCATGCTCTTCTTTATAATATCGCGATAACCCACCACCGGATACGGATCTCGAAAGCTGAACAGTACCCTTGAGCTCCAGCTCGCCAAAATCAGTGCCAATAAGCTGCCGCTGGGCCATAGGGCTTAGTGACACGTTGTAAATGGTCACTTTAATTGGACTGTTAGCTTCTGACACGTTCATCCCATCGAACGATGTAAATATCCATGTCCGAAGTAATCATGGCCTCCAGTCGCTTGGATCACAGGCAGTAAAAGGTCGATTGCTGTCGGTCCCGAATGGCCGCTTCTGGCCGGAAGCAGCCCCTCATGACGTACTGCTATAACCATTTGCCGTTTGTGACCTTCCGCAAGTGGTTATAGCAGCCAGCCCAGGGCGCTAGAAACGGCACTCGACTTGCATGTCACTCTGTTTCAACGCGACATAAGGGAATGAAATGAGCAAGGAGTGGCGTACAACCGGCAGCATTCACGAGAAGGATCTGCGTGCTGTATCTGATGGCGTCATACAACACGGGCAGAACTTGTCGCGCGGACATGGCGGAAATGCCGATCCCATAGCCTGCACGCTGATGGATGATGAGACCTTAGTTGGCGGTGTCACAGGTCGAACTGAGTTTGGCCGTCTTTTTATCAGTTACCTATGGGTAGATGCTCCATGGCGTGGGAAAGGCATCGGAACCGAGCTATTGCACCGGCTTGAAGCACTTGCTCTGGAGCATGGATGCCATGAAGCGCTCATTGAGACCCTCGATGACAGCGTGGCGCACTGGTACAAGAGGTGCGGCTACCGACTTGTCGCACATCTTCCTCAGTACTGCGGACCTTGGAATCGCCACACGCTTTTGAAAGACTTAAAACCGGATCGCTATTGCTGACTTAGGGCTTTCAAGATGTATGAGCCGTCTCAAGCCTGCTTTTGGCCGATCTCTGCCAGTTGTTGCCTCATAGCGAAGGGCTTGAACCTACCTTGGCTATCATTCAGATAATGGACTGTTGAACAAGATGTACCAATGTTGATCCAGCCTTCGGCGAGCTGTTAAGCGTTACAGCCATTGGTAGGAAGCGGCGTTGACAAGCTGCTGTCGTGCTCTGTTCGATAGCCATGGGAATCCCGACGCAAGACGAGCATCTGCAAGCGAGCAGCCATCGGCAAAGTCCTTGCTCGCAAGCCAACCTTCTCTCTCTATTGCAGTACCCCAGGCACGCCGCAGTTGTTCGAGGTCATTTGTGTCGAGTGATGGTGCAGATGATACCGACTCATAAAACTCCCATGGCTGCTCCCAGCGATCAAACGCCTCTATTGCTGAAATCAACTTGCGATACGACTTCATTGTGGTACCTAAAGGTTAGCGAAGTGGGCATACGTGGAATCCTCATTGAATGACCCGCTGGCGGCCATTTTCCGTCGGCCTTATCGCAAAAATTACTGTTTTGCCACTAGGCTGTGCAAGTACAGCTTTTGGCCGAAAACGGTAGGCCAGGTACGGCGGTTTCCGGCCACATAGCGGTCAGTCAGAAGTAGGAAGAATGCAGTTCAGAATCTGAAAATTCAGCTCGATAATCGCCTGCGTCAGTGCCACTCCCTAAAACAGTGCATGCATCGACGCGCACGCCAAGTCCTCAACTGCCCTCCGCAGAATGAGCATCGGGCAATTTTTTGCTCGCAAAGAGGCCTCATCCGATGGCGGAAATATTCCCAGACAACATTAGGATCAATATTTTCTCGGAGGACTATCTCATTTACTACCGCCTGATCACCCTTCTCGTGGAAAGCCCCGATGATCGCTAGCGTTTCAATTGATGGACAGTAACCAGTAATTGAATCGCCGCATCGATTACAAATACGTTGACCATAGTCAGTAGTCATAAATTCGTTTCAGTACGTGGAACTGGAGATGACCTTTCTACTAGACGCCGGGTGCAGTGACAACGTCCGCTCTGGGTCGATTTCGGTCGATTACGACAGACAGCTATTGGCCGAAAGCGAACCTTCGTTGAGCTCAGCATTGACGCGATAGCTGTCAAAAAGGTGACTCACTCAAGACAAACGCCCTGAAAGACAGGCAAGAGAAGTGTCGCCTACCAACTCCCATACGGAATGCCGTACTTTTCGACATACCGCTTAGCCTTCTCACTTACCGGATAGGCATAACGACCACCGTGCTTCCCTTGTTCCGGCCCCAGAGGCTCTATCTCCCCTTGACCGCGAGAAATCTCAACCGGATTTCGGCATGAATCTCTAACCCATGTTTTGAGCACGCCGCCCGGAGCGAGCCCCACGTAAAGTGACGCCATAAAGCGAGCAGTTTTCTCCGGTGTTTCCGGGCAGCGCTGGTGTGTTGACTTCACCATCAGTTGCCTGCCCTCTTCCGGAATTTCGATGAAGCCTTTGTAGGTTTTTTGCTCTGTTATGGATTGCCAGCGGACAAAGATCAGTTTTGGAAGATCGGCGCCCGTCACAGGTCTCCCGCTCCCCGACACGGTTCCCCAACCACGAGCAGATTCCGTGCTGATATCGGGCTCTCCGCTGGCTGCAGTGCTCTTGCCAGCTCTAAAGAAGACTCTGTTATTGATGTCTTGGACGGAGCTGTCCTCTACCCATACCTTCATGTAATTCGGCTGAACGAACACTAATTCCCACCATGGATATTTAGGGTCATTTTCGCCTGTTTCTGGGCCACTGCTTTGGCAGCCGGACAACAATAAAGCGCCCAGCAGTGCAATCGTTGCTTTCATTACAAATGATCCATTCAAGTATTTGTCACGGCTACCAACTTCCATATGGAATGCCGTACTTGTCGATATACCGCTTAGCCTTTTCACTCACAGGATAGGCGTACCGCCCTTCGTTCTTACCTTGGCTCGGCCCCAGTGGCTCAATTTCCGCCTGTGCTCGCGCGACCTTGACTGGGTGATGACATGAGTCTCTTACCCAAACCTGCACGACACCGCCGGGAGCCAGGCCGAGATAAATCGATGCCATGAATCTTGCCTGCCGATCGGGAGTTCGCGGGCAGCGCTGATTGACGGACGTCACCATCAACTGCCTGGCCTCTTCCGGAATATCTACCCATGCTTGCCAGGTTTTCTGTTCGACGATTGATTGCCAACGGACCCAGATTCGAACGGGCAGGTCTGCTCCTATCACCCTCCTCCCGCTGCCGCCAACTCCACCTGCCCACCCCCGGGCTGACTCTGTGCCATCTTCAGGCTCTCCCCCAGCAGCGGTGCCGCCGCCGGTTTTATAGAAAATCCGGTTGTTAACGTCTTGAACAGAACTGTTTTCAACCCAGACCTTCATGTAGTCCGGCTCAATAAACGCCAGCTCCCACCATTCGGACTTCGGGTCATTTTTGGCTGAGAGTGGATCAGTTTCTTGGCACCCTGAGATCAGCAAAACGCAAAGTATCGTTATGAGTTGTTTCATTGGCTTAAGGATTACCAACTCCCGTACGGGATGCCGAATTTATCGATATACCGCCTGGACTTTTCGCTGACGGGATACGCATAGCGCCCTTGGTTCTTTCCTTGGCTAGGCCCCAGCGGCTCAACCGCTGCCTGCGCTCTGGCGACTTTGACAGGGCGATGGCACTCGTCCCGAACAAAAACTTGTACAACGCCCCCTGGAGCCAATCCCAGATAAATAGATGCGCTGTAGCTGGCCTGTTCCTCCGGTGTTTCCGGGCACCGCTGACTGACCGATTGCACCATCAGTTGCCTCGCTTCTTCAGGCACATCCACCCAAACCTTATAGGTCTGCGGCTCGACAATGGATTGCCAGCGCACGTAAATGCGTTTGGGCAAGCCAGCGCCAATCACTGGTTTCGCAGCCGCGCCCACCGCATGCCAACCGCGCGCGGACTCTTTGCCATTCTCTGGCTCACCACCAGCGGCTGTGCCTCCTCCCGTCCGCGTGAATAGCTTGCCGTTTATGTCTTCGACGGCACTGTCTTCAACCCAAACTTTCATGTAATAGGGTTCGGTGAACGCAAGCTCCCATGAATCGGATTTCGGGTCGTTTTTTCCGGATAGAGGATAGGCAGACTGGCAGCCGCTCAGTAACAACACGCATACCGCCACAATGCATAGCTTCATTGGTTTACCGTTTACCAACTCCCATAAGGGATGCCGAATTTCTCGATATACCGCTTGGACTTTTCGCTGACGGGATACGCGTAGCGCCCTTGGTTCTTACCTTGACTAGGGCCTAGTGGCTCAACCTCTGCTTGTGCTCTGGCGACTTTGACAGGATGGTGGCATGAGTTCCGAACCCAGACTTGCACGACACCACCGGGCGCTAGGCCCAAGTAGAGAGACGCGTTATAGCGCCCCTCTTGTTCAGGTGTTTTGGCGCAGCGCTGATTGACGGACTCGAGCATGAGTTGTCTGGCTTCCTCTGGGATATCTACCCAGGCCTTGTACGTTTGGGGTTCAACAATTGATTGCCAACGGACATAGATCCGTTTGGGAAGATCCGCACCAACAACACTTTTTCCGGTGCTTCCCACGCCGTGCCAACCACGAGCAGAGTCGGTGCCGTCTTCCGGTTGGCCGCCTGATGCGGATCCTCCGCCAGTGTGCAAGAACGTCTCACCCTTGATGTCTTCTACGGCGGTGTCCTCTACCCAAACCTTCATGTAATGAGGCTCAGTGAACGCAAGCTCCCACCATGGAGACTTCGGATCATTTTTTGTTGAAAGCGGATCGGCATGACAACCGGTCATGAGGACTGCACAGAGCAGGCTTGTTAGAAGTCTCATCAAAAAAGCGTCCAGTCGGGTACGTGGGGATGTTGTACGCGTATGCCGTCAGGGGTGGGGGCGTTGATGTACACCGCTCTCACACCGCTTCCATCTCTTCGGCCTAGTGGATGGTTCCAGTTTGCGGACGTGTGAATGTACTTGAGTTTGAGCATTCGCTCTTCTTCTGGCGTAGTTCTGTAGTCACCAGAGACAAATCGATCACACATAGCTTGAAGTTCTGACGGTAGCGCCAGATCAGGCGTATCTGAAATGTCGTTGAACCGAACGCCTTTGTCCTTCGCCATTTTATGCATCACACGCAGATAGACTCGGGACAGCAAGCCACTGACCGGACGCTTGAGCTGTACGGCGGCATACACGTGTTTGACACGTGGGCTCATTCGGTCTTGCGGACTGTTCGGCATCAACAGCGCAGGCGGCGTGACGATTTCCAGCATCTCGGATGGCCAGCCATCCGCTATCCACTGATTTCTTACTGTCACGGCATCGCGGTAAATCGAAGTGGTGAGAACATCGGTTTGGAGAGAGACTTCTAGTACCTGCATAGGGCTGACAAGCACACACTCCTGCGCTTCGTCGAGGTAACTACCTCCGATATCAGAGTGAACACCTGGCAAAGTAATCTCCAGATGAGCAGGCTTTACACGGCTGAGGGCAAAGTTGCCTCGGCACTCATCACGCGCAACCAAATGGACGACGTCGGTGAAAAAACGACGATCTAGGTAAAGCTTGATGCCCGTTGCAATGGGGCTTTTCACGTTGCCGAAATTGGACCAGCCAGCTATTGACGGAACGGTATCGAACAGCCCGATAAAGCCCATTCTTATATCGGCATTGTATTGATCAATAAAGGTCTTGCTGAACGCTTCAGGATTGCTACGTAGCACTTCACCTAAGGGACCTTGCTTGCCACGCACGACTTCATTGCAAAAGTGCCGGGCAGCAGCTGCACCACGGCTAAATCCAAATGTGTCGAAGGTCAGCGAAGTCACTTCGCTACCCGGGTTATCGTTCAAGAGTTCTTTGATACGTAATTTGATCGATGCAAACGAAGACTGAACCCTACTTGCAACTCCGGTCTCACCTCGCCCGGTGCCACCCCCAAAGGTGCTATCTTCCTTACCCGCTTGGGTGCCAATCCCCTCTACATAAATCATGCGGAAAGCTTGCTTTCGGAGCCCCTCACCTTCGGCTCCCTCTGGAGCGTCGTAGAGCTCACTCAGTTTTTTAACATTGGTAGGGCCAGCGCCATAGCTGCTGTCCGGATCCCCCATATAGGGCTGACAGCTAGCAGGAATATCCTGCGGCGCAATCGGATGCTGCGCACCGCACAGCAACCCTGCCGCCGTGTTGTTCGCATTGTTACCAGTACCATCAAAGAAAACCCCAATCCTCAACGCAATGCCGATTTTCTCAGGCTCGCGCGCAGGCTCTTTCCCATGCTTCTCATACTCAGCCCAACGCTGGGCATGAATATCGACGGGTTTGGCTTCTTCGTAGCGGTAGTTTTTCGGGGGGTTGGGAACGTAGCCACTCAATCCTTGATTCCTTGTTCTGATCCTTGAAGAACGGGCCGAAGGGTGACAGCCGAGGCTTGGGGGCGCAAGGCGTGGCTCTGTGCCAGCTCGGTTGAATTGCTGGGTGCGACGAGGGTTTGGCTCGTCGCACGGGTATGGCTAGTGGGCGATTTCGACGTTGTCGAGGGCCTGGTTTACGGCGAGTTCGCCGAGCATGACGACCTGGGCGATGCCCAGTGCGGTTTTGCGGTGGGAGGTGTCGAGCGTGGCGGCGAAGTTGTTGAGCATTTCGCTGGCGGAGCCGAGGGTTTCGCTGGCGTTGGCGAGCAGGGATTCGGTGTCGCACTTCGGGTTGGCGAGGTACATGGGTTCGGGTTTGTGCGGGCTGGCCATGATTTGGCTGGCCGGGGACAGGTAATGGTCGAGGGCGCGTTCGGCGGCTTCGTGGAGCTTTTTGGAATCGAGGGATTCGTAGGGGGATGCGAGGTCGGTTTCTGGCGGGTTGGGTGTTGGTTTGATCATGGTGAAACTCCTAGTTATTGAAGAGGAGCCTTCACCTTCGCTACCAAACGAAGGGTGGCGGCCACACGCGGGTTGGTAGACCGGTAACTAGGACCCGGCACACCCGAAGGTGTCCTGCGCATGGCCACCATTGAGCAGCAACTTGATGAGGTCTGCGAACGGTGCGCGATGCGACTAGTTATGGCGGGCTACCAAACCCGATCACTGTTTTTCAGTGACCGACAGACGATAGAACCCGCGCCCTAGACGCACAAGCCGGCGGATTCTGGCGTACTCGTAGGCGATGACGCAAGGCGTTGTAGGGCTTCGGTGGTAACGGCAGGCTTCATATAAACATCTCGATTATTTGCTGTTTATCTGCCGGTTCAACGGGCTACCGATCCAGCACCCACCCCGCAATGATCGGAATGCACTGTTCAGCCCAAAACAGTCATTTACGCACCTACCTCGCCATCACTCGGCTCGCTAGAGTGCAGCGCTCTTTTCAACTGGCTGACGTACTGATGAATTTGTGGTTTCGACTGCTCTGCATGCTTTTTCGCCGACCGTGGCGCAAGCCGGTCAATGCGCTGGAATCCACCGTGATCCGCATGCGCGTGTGGCCACTGGATCTCGATTTGAATCGGCACGTCACCAATGGTCGCTACTTCACCATGGCTGACGTCGGGCGCATGGATTTTGTGTTGCGCAGTGGCGCGTTTCGGGTGGCGTTGCGCGCTAAAGCGTTGCCGATCGTTGGCGATACCTGGGGTAAGTTTCGGCGTGAGCTGAAGCTGTTTGAAGCGTTTGAAATTCACAGCCGGATGCTTGGCTGGGACGACAAATGGAGCTTCATGGAGCATCGCTTCGTGAGCAAGGGACGGGTGATCGGCGTGGTCGTGATGCGTGGGCTGTTTCGTTCGGCGAAAGGCACGATTGCGCCGGGTGAGTTTGTCAGGGAGTTGGGATTGCCTGAACAGTCGCCCGAGATGCCGGAGTGGTTGACGTCGTGGTCGGCGAGTTGCGATCTGATGAGTCTTCAGCTCAGGGGTGAGGAGGTTTGAGTCATCGGGTGCCTGGATGATCGTGTTTATGGATGCAGTACGGTGTCGTTTGGGATGGCGTCTTCGCGAGCAAGCCCGCTCCCACAGGTTCGCGGTCAGGCTCGGGAACTCGTTTTGACTGGGCTGGCGTCTTCGCTAGCAGGCTAGCTCCCACAGGTTCTGCGCAAGGCTCGGGAGCACGTCTGGCCGGGCTGGCGCCATCGCGGGCGAGCCCGGTTCTCACAGGGATTGGGGGATGGCTATTGTCGGTGGCGGGTCATGTTGATCAGGGCTGCGCGTCTGCCGCCCGGTGCCGGGCGTTCTTCGATGGAGAACGGGACGAAGCCGAGTTTCGGGTAGAGCAGCAACCCTGCGGTGTTTTCGTTGAAGCAGGACAGCTGCACTTCCCTGGCCTGATACTTTTCGAAGCCGACGGCGGTCATGGTTTCGACAATGTAGCGAGCGACACCCTGGCCCCGGGCGTATGGCGCGACGATGACGTTGCCGATACAGCAGACGCCGTCGTGCTCGGCACGGTAGAAGTTGGCGAAGCCGACGAACTCGCCGTTGGCCAAGAACGCCGTGGAGTCGAAGCGCTGGCTGATCGCGTTGTGCATCTGCTCTTCCGTCAGCGGGAAGCTCGCTTTCGGGAACATGAAGAACAGCTCTTGTTCGCCTTGCGGAAAGCTGCAGAGGGTGTTGACGTCGTCGGCCGTCACTGGCCGGTGGGAGAAATTCATCGCTGCCCTGCCCTCACTTTTTAACCGTCAGATGATGCGCAACCAAGGCGTTGGCATGACCGTGGCCCATGCCGTGTTCCTCCTTGAGCCACGCCACCAGTTCCATGTGCTTCTTGTCGGTGATGCCGGCGAGCAGGTTCAGCCAGTGATCGATGGGCTGGCCGTATTTCTTTTCGATAGCGGGAAAGTACGACGCCGGGCCTTTTACCTTGTTGTCTTCGCTCATGCTGCCAGCTCCCTTGGGTCACGACGGAGGGTCGGCGGACGCTCCTTGTCGGCAGGTCATAGAGTGGACGCGGGACGCTGTTCCGGCAAGTGGCCCGGCCAGCCCGATCAGTTCACGCCGACCTTCACCGGGAATTCGGATGACCACGATTCCTGCCCTGCTTTGAGGATCGGCAGCGCGGGATAGCGGTATTCGCTGAGGGCCTTGAGTACGGCCTGGTCCACGTCGTGATTGCCAGAACTTTCGACCAAGGTGAGTTGCGGCACCAGCGAACCGGGTTTGCCTTTCGCCTCCAACGTGACCGGTTTACTCGCGGTGCCGGGTTTGATCTGTCTGTTCAACAGCAACTCGGTTTCGTACACCGTACTTGCGAGACTGGTGCTAACAGCGTCGTACCATTTTTCGTTGTAGCGCTGTGTCTGTTCGGCAGTCAGGGTCAACCCCTGGGCGCGGACCCGCTGCACACCGGCCCACGCCTGGTCATCGATTTGCTGGGTGGCGTTGAGGTAATGCGTCAGCGCCCCGGACAGGTCTTGCGGGCCACCTCGGCCCTCTTCCATCAACCGGGCCAGCGCGAACTCACTGTTAGCGCTCTCTCGGTGTGCGAGCGCCAACTGATAAAGCCGTCGCGCCTCGACAGCGTCGGGCGCCTGCCCGCGGCCCTCCTCGGCCATGCGCGCCAGTTGCTCATACCCGGCGCCGTCCACCGTAGCGACAGACTCATACAGGGAGCGCGCCTTGCGCACATCCGCCGATAAACCGCCACGACCAAACTCATACAAAGCGCCGAGCGCAAGCTTGCAGTTGAGGTTGCCGTTGTTGCTGGCGTCGCGGATGTAGTCGACGCGATCGGCGGAAAGGTCACTCACCTTGGCGAACAGCAGGCAGCGAGTGCCGGTGAGACTTGCTTCCTGAGGAGTGGGTGGAGTGGTTTTGCAGCCTGCAACGAGGATCGTGAGGGCCAGAATAGCAACTGCCTTGTTCATGAGGATCATCCGTTCATATCGCTTTAAGGTGCCACGGTTGGAGCTGATTCAATCGAGGGAAGACTCAGTTCTTTCTGCTCTCGTCAAATCTCTGCCGCGGACTCTTGCCGTCCGTCCTGACGATCGGGATCGCCTGATAGCTCTTCTGGCCCGGTGGCATGATCGGGTCACCGGGAAAGCGATAATCGCTGAAGCCTTGCATCACTCTTTGATCAAGCGCGGTGTCGCCCGAGCTTTGCCGTATCGAAACCACCGGGGCCGATGCGCCCGGGGTGTACTCCAGCTGTACCTGCACTGGCTTGCTGGCAGACGTCGGATTGACGTTGTTCTCCAGAGACTTCTCTATGGCGGTGATGCGTTTCTTGAGGCCGCTTTGCACGCTGCTGACAAAGAGATTGTTGTAGCGCTGTTGCTGCTCGATCGTCAGAGGCAAGCCTTTGGCGCGCAGGCGTTCGATGCCTTGCCACGCGTCATCGCCGAGATATTGCGTGGCGTTGAAGTAATGCGTCAGCGCGCCTTGCAGATCCTGCGGACCACCGCGCCCGTCCTCCATGTATTTGGCCAGTTTGGCTTCACTGCGCTGCTGCTCGGGCTTGCTCGTGGCACGCTGATAAAACTGCCGCGCATCGGTGTCATTGACCGGCCCGCCGATGCCTTCTTCAGCCATGCGCCCAAGTTGACCGTAGGCGCTGGCGTCTTTATCGGCTACGGATTGATAGAGGGCCTTGGCTTTGGAAAAGTCCTGCGGTACACCGCGCCCCTTCTCGTACAGGTTGCCCAGCATGATCGTGCACGGCAGGTTACCGCTCTGACTCAGGTCGCGGATGTAGCTGACTTCCAGCGAGGTGATGGCTTTATCATCCCAGTAGGCGAAGCAACGCAGAGCGGGAAAATCTGCGACCTGGGTATAAGCGCTGTTGGTTTTGCAGCCTGCGATGAGGGCGGTGAGCGCCAGTAGAGCAACAACCTTGTTCATGAATGGCATCCGTTGAAATCGTGCAGATTTCATCGGCAGGCAGGTGCAAAACCTGAAGCGTCGATCACTTGAACACACCACAAAACTTGTAGGAGTGAGCCTGCTCGCGATGGCGTCTGTTCAGTCGACATCCGTGCTGACGGGTCTACCGCTATCGCGAGCAGGCTCACTCCTACAGGTAGATCAAGGTTATTCGGTGCGCCCCGGCAACATCCGCACCAACGTGTTATCCCGCACCCAGTAGTGGTGAAACAGCCCCGCCGCCGCGTGCAGGCCGATCAGCCAGTAGCCGGCGCTGCCCAGCGTTTCATGCCAATACTTGAGTTGTTTGGCGAAGTCCGGGTCGATGGCGACTGGTGCCGGGACGTGGAAGCCGAAGTACGGGAAGGGTTTGTCGGCCGCGGCGAGCATCAGCCAGGCGAGGATCGGCGTGGCGATCATCAGCACGTACAGCGCCAGGTGCATCAGGTGCGAGATGCCGGTCTGCCAGGCTGGCGGCTTGGGAGTGATCGGCGGGCGTGGGCTCAAGCGGCCGAGGAGACGCACCCACACCAGCACGAAAATGCTCGCGCCGAACAGGCCATGGAAGCCCATCAGCAGGCCGCGCGCTTCGCTGCCCTTGGGCATGAAGCCCTTGATTTCGACACAGGCATAGACGCCGACGAACAGCGCCAGCATCAGCCAGTGCAACGTAATTGACAGTTTTCCATAACGGGTTACGGCGGTGTCGCGGGTCATAAGTAGCGCCTCGTGATTGTCGTGAGTGACGGTCGATTCGTTCGACAGTCTCGATCCGGTTGCAGGGCGAACCGACGGTGCCACCCTGCCCTTGCAGTCTTAAGACAATCTGAAGATTGCCCGTTGATTAACCTTTTTTCACCTTCAGACTTCGTTAAGAAACGCCTCCGATACTGCGCTCAAATCATTGAGGGAGGCGTTCTGCCCATGCCCGATTTCGACTGGAACATTCCCCTGCCCCTGCGCTTCGGTCAAGCCGAAACGCCGCAGATGACGTTGACCGGCGCCTTGCCCGACGACGCGCTGCGAGAGACTTTCGAAGCTTTCATCCAGCAGCGTTTTCGCAAAGCCCACGGCGCCGACATTCGGCACTTTATGCCCGAGCTGTTCGGCATGCACAACGGCGACGGTGAGCTGTGTGCGGTGGCCGGTGTACGTCGTGCACATCAAGAGCCGCTGTTTCTCGAGCGCTATCTGGATGAACCGATCGAACCGTTGATCAGCGCTGCGGCCGATCGTCCGGTGGATCGCACCGGCATCGTCGAAGTCGGCAACCTCGCCGCCAGCGACACCGGCAGCGCACGCATGAGCATCATCGCCATCACCTACCTGCTAGCCATGGGCGGCCTGGAATGGGTGACGTTCACCGGCAACATCGGGCTGGTCAACAGCTTCCATCGGCTCGGTCTGAAGCCAGTGACATTATGCGCCGCCGACCCGGAACGCCTGGGTGACGAGCGTCAACACTGGGGCAGTTATTACGAAAGCAAGCCGTGGGTGCACGTCGGCAACATCCGCGCCGGCTTCATCCATTTGCGCAATATCGGCCTGTTCACTCGATTGGGCCTGCCGACTTCGATTGAAGGAGCCTGCCATGTCGCTTGAACTGCAACGCTTCCAGGAAACCCTGCGCGACCATGCCCGGCGCAATGACAACAGCACCGCGCTGTGGGGCGATACGCTGAAACTCGATTACGCCACTGTTTACGCCGAGGTGCTGTATCGCCAGGAGCGTCTGCGCGATGAACAGGCGCAGGTGATCGCCTTGGCACTGGATAACGGCGTCGATGCGATGCTGTGGGATCTGGCCATGCTGTTCGAGGGCTTGACCTGCGTGACGCTGCCGCCGTTTTTCAGCCCCGCGCAACGGGCCCATTGTCTGGAACAGAGCCAGGCCGAACGGGTGATTGCCGAACCGGAGCTGGACGCCGAACTGCTCGCCGCCGGTTACGAGAAGCATGGTGAGTTCTGGTGCCGCACGTTCGATGGCCCGAATCGCCTGCCAGCCGGCACCGCCAAACTGACCTTCACCTCCGGCACCACCGGCACACCGAAAGGCGTGTGCCTGAGCGCCAACAGTTTGCTGTGTGTGGCGCGTGAGCTGGATCAAGCGAGCAAATCCACCGATCCGCAGCATCATCTGGCGTTGTTGCCACTGGCGATTCTGCTGGAAAACCTCGGCTGCTACGCCGCGCTGTACGCCGGTGCGACGCTGAGTCTGCCGAGCCAGAAAACCTTGGGCATACAGGGCGCCAGCGGCGTCGATGTACCGCACCTGCTGGGTTATCTGGCCGGACGTGCGCCGGAGAGTCTGATTCTGGTGCCGCAGCTGTTGCTGATGCTGGTCAGCGCTGCCGAACAGAAAGCCTTCGATCCACAAAAACTGCGTTTCGCCGCCGTCGGCGGTGCGCGGGTCTCGGAGGATCTGCTGCACCGCGCGCAGCGTGTCGGCCTGCCGGTTTTCGAAGGTTATGGCTTGTCCGAATGCGCCTCGGTGGTGTGCCTCAATCGCCCCGGCGCGCGGCGTCCGGGTAGCGTCGGCCAGCCGCTGCCGCACGTTGAAGTGCGCCTGGCCGAAGACGGCGAAGTACTGATCAAGGGCTCGGCGCTGCTCGGTTATCTGGGGGACGCGCCATACGCTGATGAATGGTGGCCGAGCGGCGATCTGGGCGAGTTCGACCCCGAAGGTTTCCTCTACCTCAAGGGCCGCAAGAAGCACCAGTTCGTCACCAGTTTCGGGCGCAACGTCAACCCGGAATGGGTCGAGTCGGAACTGACCCAGCGCCGCCATATTGCCCAGGCTTTCGTCTACGGCGAGGCCCTGCCGCACAACCACGCCTTGCTCTGGCCGCACCGTGCCGATTGCAGCGACGCGGAGCTGGCGGCAGCGGTCGCCGAAGCCAACGAAGCCCTGCCCGATTACGCCCAGGTGCACCGCTGGACGCGCCTGCCGCAACCCTTCACCGCCGCCAATGGCCTGCTGACCGCCAATGGTCGGCCACGCCGTGAGGCGATTGTTGCGCTGTACCACGCCCAATTGACTGAATCCGCTGTTTCCGAGGAGTCCGCATCATGAGTTTTTTCGACACCCTGCAAGAAGCCACGCAGCAGGAACGTCACGAGCTGTTCAACCTGCCGATCATCCTCGATGCCCTGCAAGGCAAGGTCAGCCTGAAAAGCTATCGGGCATTTCTGGCTCAGGCGTATTACCACGTGCGCCACACCGTGCCGTTGATGATGGCCTGCGGCGCGCGCCTGCCGACACCGCTGGAGTGGCTGCGCAAGGCCGTCTGCGAATACATCGAAGACGAATACGGCCATGAACAGTGGGTGCTCAACGACATCGCCGCGTGTGGCGGTGATCGCAACGCGGTGCGCGACGGGCAGCCATCGCTGCCGATCGAATTGATGGTCAGTTTCCTCTACGACTTGATCGCCCGAGGCAATCCGGTGGGCCTGTTCGGCATGGTCAATGTGCTTGAAGGCACCAGCATCGCCCTGGCCACCCATGCGGCGGGCAGCATTCGCGAACGTCTGGCGTTGCCGGAAACCGCGTTCAGCTACCTCAGCTCGCACGGTTCACTGGACATCGAGCACATGCAAACCTATCGCCGCTTGATGAATAAGCTGGAAGATCCAGACGATCAGGCAGCGGTGATCCACGCCTCGAAAGTCGTCTATCGCCTATACACCGACATGTTCCGTGGCCTGCCGCGTGACGCGGAGGCTCAACATGCAGCTGCGTGATGCGCGGGTGGTGTTGACCGGCGCCAGTGGCGGCATCGGCATGGCGATTGCCGAGGCCTTGTGCGCCGCCGGCGCCCAGGTATTGGCGGTGGCGCGGCATGAGCAGGCGCTGGCGCCGTTGCTTGAGCGCTACCCGAACTCGCTGTGCTGGGTCGCCGCCGACCTGACCTTCCTCAGCGACCGGCGCAAAGTGCTGGCCGCCGCCGAAGCCATTGGCGGCATCAACCTGCTGATCAACGCGGCCGGAGTCAACCACTTCGCCATGCTTGAACAGCTGGATGACAGCGACATCAACGCGATGCTCGCGGTGAACATCAGCGCACCGATGTGCCTGACCAAACTGCTGCTGCCACTGCTCAAACAGGCCGACAGCGCGATGGTGGTCAACGTCGGTTCCACTTACGGCTCGATCGGCTACCCCGGTTACGCCAGTTATTGCGCGACCAAGTTCGCCCTGCGCGGATTCTCCGAAGCGCTGCGCCGCGAACTGGCCGACACCCGGGTCAACGTGCTGTATGTCGCGCCCCGGGCCACGCGCACGTCGATGAACAGTGCGGCGGCGCAAGCCTTGAACGATGCGCTCAAGGCCAACGTCGATGACCCGCAAACCGTCGCCTCGGCGGTGATCCACGCGATCGCCGGCGACCGCCGCGACCTGTATCTGGGCTGGCCGGAGCGCTTCTTCGTACGCCTGAACAATCTGCTGCCACATCTGGTGGATCGAGGCCTGCGCAAGCAGTTGCCGCTGATTCGCCGCCTCAGTGAGAAACCTGACAACGAGCCGCCAAAATCATGAAAAGACTTTCCGTATGCCTGTTGCTCGCCGCCCTCAGCCAAAGCGTCTGGGCGCTGGAACCTGCCGATCAGCAACGCCTCAACGGCATCCAGCAGAGCTGGGCGCACATCCAATATGAAGTGGCAGAAAAACAGCGCGCCGCCGCGTTCGAGCAGTTGTCGTCCGAAGCCACTGCCTTCACCACCCAGCGTCCGGCAGTGGCCGAAGCGTGGATCTGGAAAGGCATAGTCACCAGCAGCTGGGCCGGCGCTCAGGGCGGACTCGGTGCCTTGGGCAAGGCCAAGGACGCCAAGGCCGATCTGGAAAAAGCCCTGACGCTCGACCCCAAGGCCCTGCAAGGCTCGGCCTACACCAGCCTCGCCGCGCTGTATGATCGCGTCCCGGGCTGGCCGATCGGTTTCGGCGACAGCGACAAGGCCGAGCAACTGCTCAAGCAAGCGCTGCAACTGAATCCGGAGGGCATCGACAGTCTGTACTTCTGGGGCGATCACCTCTACCGTCAGAAGCGCTACGCTGAAGCCAGGGTCGCGCTGCTCAAGGCCCAGCAGGCCGCCCCGCGCCCGGGCCGGGAAACCGCTGACGCCGGGCGCCGCAAAGAGATCGCCGCCCTGCTGGTGGACGTGAACAAGAAACTCGACTGACAGGAGTCCGCGTGCGTTTATTACTGATTGAGGATGACGTAGCCCTCGGTGAAGGCATTCATCAGGCATTGGGGCGCGAGGGCTACACCGTCGATTGGTTGAAGGATGGCAGCAGCGCGTTGCATGCGCTGCTCAGTGAAACCTTTGACGTTGCCGTACTCGATCTGGGCCTGCCGCGCATGGACGGCCTCGAAGTGCTGCGTCGTCTGCGCGACAGCGGTTCGAACCTGCCGGTGCTGATCCTCACCGCGCGCGATGCCACCGAAGACCGCATCGCCGGGCTGGACGCCGGCGCCGACGACTATCTGGTCAAACCGTTCGACCTTGACGAACTCAAGGCACGCCTGCGCGCCTTGTTGCGTCGCAGTGCCGGGCGCGCCCAGGCGCTGATCGAACACGCCGGGATCAGCCTCAACCCCGGCACCCAGCAGGTCAGCTATCAGGGTCAACCTGTCGCGCTGACGCCCAAGGAATATCAGTTGCTGCATGAATTGCTCTCGCCGCCGGGCCGGGTGATGACCCGCGACCAACTGATCCGGTTGCTTTACGGCTGGAACGAAGAAGCCGAGAGCAACACCCTGGAAGTGCACATCCATCACCTGCGCAAAAAATTCTCCACCGACCTGATCCGCACCATTCGCGGTGTGGGTTATCTGGTGGAGGAGCGTCGATGACCTCGATTCGTCGCCGTACGCTGACGCTGATCATCGGGCTGTTGCTCGCCGGTCTTGCGGTGCTCAGCGTGTTCAACCTGCACGACAGCAACCACGAAATCGCCGAAGTCTACGACGCGCAACTGGCGCAAAACGCTCGCCTGCTGCAAGGCGTGATGCGCATGCCGCTGGCGAGCAAGGATCACTCGCAGTTGTATCAGGCGTTCAATCAGGCGCTCAGCGAAGCCAAGCCACGCGTCGACGGCCATCCTTACGAAAGCAAGATCGCCTTCCAGGTGTGGAACCCGAAAAACGAGGTGCTGGTGCACACCGCCAGTGCCCCGTCGTTCACCGCCCCGCCGACGAAGCCGGGCTTCAGCGATGTGGTCGACTTGAACAACCGTCACTGGCGCGCCTTCATGCTCGAAGACCCGCAGAACGGTCTGCGCATCTGGGTCGGCGAACGCGATGATGTGCGCGCCGATCTGGTTGATCGCATCGTGCGCCACACGCTGTGGCCGAACGTGCTCGGCAGCCTGATACTCGCGGCGATGGTCTGGCTGGCGATCGGCTGGGGACTCAGGCCCTTGGCGAACATGGCGCAAACCTTGCGCGCCCGACACAGCGGCTCGCTGGAGCCACTGCAACTGACGCCGTTGCCCAGCGAACTGGAACCGATGCAGGCAGCGCTCAACCGCATGCTCGCGCAGATTCAGGAGGTACTTGGCCGTGAACGACGGTTTATCGCCGACGCCGCCCACGAGATGCGCACGCCACTGGCGGTGCTGCGGGTGCATGCGCAAAACCTGCTGGAGGCCGGTACCGAACAGGAGCGCCGCGAGTCGTTGCAGTTTCTGATTTCCGGCGTCGACCGCACCAGCCGTCTGGTCAACCAGTTGCTGACCATGGCCCGCCTCGAACCGAAATCCAACCCGCCGCCGTTGCAGCGCATCGACCTCAACGAAACCGTGCGCAACAGCCTCGTGCAACTGACGCCGTGGCTGTTGAGCAAACACCTGGAACTGGCCTTCGAGGACGGCGAACAACCGTTCCACGTCATGGCCAGCACCGCTGCCATCGACATCGCCTTGGGCAACCTGATCACCAATGCCGCCAACTTCTCGCCGGAGCACGGCGTGATCACGGTCAAGCTGAGCCAGGCCGAGGGCTGGTGCCTGCTGAGCGTCGAAGACCAAGGGCCGGGGATTGACGAGGCAGATCGGGCGCGCCTGTTCGAACGTTTTTACAGCCGTGGCAACACGCAAGGTGCAGGGCTGGGGCTGACCATCGTCAACACCATCGCATTGCGCCTGGGCGGACGGATCACCCTGGTCAACCGGCCTGAGGGGGGCTTGCGTGCCACCTTGTCGATGCCTCTTAGCTCAGTTGTGCAGCAACGCAGCGGCGGATGAAACCACCAGCAACACCGCCAGAATCCGGTTCAGCCACTGCAACTGCGCCGGATTGCTCAACCAGCGCGCCGCACCGCGACCGAGCAACGCCCACAGCGCCAGACACGGCAACGACACCAGAAAGAACGCCAGGCACAACGCGTTCAAGCCCTGCCCTTGTGCGGTAAATACGCTGATCACGGCGATCGCCATCATCCACGACTTGGGGTTGACCCATTGCAACAGCGCGGCGCCGAGCAGGCCCAGTTCGGCTTTTTCCTCGCCGGCGGCGGGATCGATGGCGGTGGCCGGCGCCGTGAAAATCTGCCACGCCAGCCACAGCATCCAGCCCATCCCCAACGCACTGATCACCGGGCGCACACCGGGCAGCATCAGCGTACTGGCGCCAGCGCCGGCCACCCAAACCAAAGACGCAGCGCCCGCTCCCGCGCCGAGAATGATCGGCAGGCACGGCCGCCAGCCGCGTCGGGCACTGGTGCTGAGGACGATCAGGTTGGTCGGCCCCGGGGTGATCGAGGCAACGAAGGCAAAGAGGATGAACGCAAGCATGGCACGGCCCTGTAGAAAGTCAGGGCCTACTGTGATGGCTGAGCAGCGTGGTGGTCTTGAACGTTTGTTCAGCGTCGAAACGTGCCAATGGCGCGTTGCTGATAGGCGCCCGGCGTGATGCCGTAGGCACGCACGAACCAGCGACCCAGATGGCTTTGGTCGGCGAAGCCGAGGCGGCTGGCGACTTCCACTGGCTGCATACCGGCAGCGAGCATCTGTCGGCCACGGCTGAGGCGCAGCTGGATCAGCCACGCGTGCGGCGCGAGTCCATAGGCCGCTTTGAAGGCGCGGGTCAGGCGAAAGCGGTCGGTGCCGCAGACGTCGGCCAGGGTTTGCAGGCTGATGTCTTGCTCGTGGTAGGCCACCAGGTAATCGCGTGCCTGCCGGGCGATCAATGGCGCGCGGTTGGCAGCGGTCGGTTGCGGTCGCCGGTACAGATGAATCGCCAGTCGCTCCAGCAACGCATCCAGCGCCACATCGCGCACCATGCGCACGTCCTGCTTATGCAGCGCATTGAAGGCAAACAAGGTGGCGCGAGCCAGTTCGGGATCATCGTTGAGCACACTGCCGATCCCCGGCAAGCCGCTGCCGTAAGTGCCCAGATGCAAACCGTCCAGCGCCTGCTCCAGCCATGCCGGTTGCAGGTAGAGCATGCGATAGGTGAAACCGTCCGGGCTCGGCGCATCGCCGTCATGGATGTCGCCGGGCTCAAGCATGAAGACCTTGCCCGGCGTGCTGTCATGCCGCGCCCGACGGCTGTTGAAGCGCTGCACGCCTTGCTCGGTGAAGCCGATCAGGTAGGTTTCGTGCCAGTGCGGATCGTAGGCGTGCGCATGCCCGGCGAAATGCGCGTGCAGGGTTTCGATGCCGGTCTCCCGGTCGCGGGCAAGGTCGATCCAGTTGCTCATGGCGTGCGTACAGTGGTGGGCTGGGGCCAGTAATCCACAATTGGCGGGTTGAGGCTAGAAGGTTTGTGCATTTCAGATCGAGCGTTGATTGACCCGCGCCATCAATTGCTCGGCACTTTCCTTGCGTTCGGAATAGCGATCCACCAGAAAATCCTGGCGCTCGCGCAGCAGCACGGTGAACTTCACCAGCTCTTCCATCACATCAACCACGCGGTCATAAAACGCTGACGGTTTCATCCGCCCCGCCTCATCGAATTCCGTGAACGCCTTGGGCACCGAAGACTGATTGGGGATGGTGAACATGCGCATCCAGCGCCCCAGCACGCGCAATTGATTGACCACGTTGAACGACTGCGAACCGCCGCAGACCTGCATCACCGCGAGGGTTTTGCCCTGAGTCGGACGCACCGCACCGAGCTCAAGGGGAATCCAGTCGATCTGCGCCTTGAACACCGCCGACATCGCACCGTGGCGTTCCGGCGAACACCAGACCTGACCTTCCGACCACAGCACCAGCTCGCGCAGTTCCTGGACTTTGGGATGGTCGACCGGGGCGTCGTCTGGCAACGGCAGACCGGACGGATTGAAGATGCGCGTCTCGGCACCGAAGTGCTCCAGCAAGCGTGCGGCCTCCTCCACCAGCAGACGGCTGAAGGAGCGTTCGCGGGTCGAGCCGTAGAGCAGCAGGATGCGTGGTTTGTGTTCGTGCGAAGGTGATGTGATCGGGCCTTCGAACAGCGTGTGATCAAGATTGGGCAGGAGCTCTGACATACGTCCTCCGGCTCAGAGTGAGCCGATGCGATCGAGTTCGCGCTGAAGCTCAACGCGCCTGAGTGATTTGAAAGGAAGACCGAGGAAGGTTGCGCAGCGGCGCTCGATGATCGCCAGCGTGGCACGGAACGCGGCATCCACTGCGGCCTCGTCACCGCTCACATCGGAGGGATCTTCCAGCCCCCAATGGCATTTGATCGCCGGGCCGAAGTACACCGGGCAGGTTTCGCCCGCTGCCTTGTCGCAGACGGTGATGACGATGTCCGGCGGGTTGCCTTCAAAGGCGTCGTTGCCTTTGCTGTGCAAGCCGTCGATAGCGATACCGGCCTGTTGCAGCGTCGTCAGGCTGCGTGGCAACACCTGGCCCTTGGGGAAACTGCCGGCGCTCACCGCCTCGAAACCCTCGCGTGCCAGATGATTGAACATGGCTTCGGAAAGGATGCTGCGGCAACTGTTGGCCGTGCACATGAACAGGACACGCATGGATAGCTCCGGGGATAGTTGAAGTTCAGCAGCACGCGGTTTCGCGGGCAGGACGGCCATCCATGTTGTGCAGGCGACAGGCATTGTCCTTGAGCCAATCGGCGTTGGCCGTCGCGGTGACTTTGAGGATCTGGTGAACCCAATCCGGCAGCTCCGGGTTGAGCCGATAATAGACCCACTGACCCTGACGGCGATCGAGCAACAACCCATTGCTGCGCAGTTGCGCGAGGTGGCGGCTGATTTTCGGCTGGCTGTCATCGAGGGCGCACATCAGCTCGCAGACACACAGCTCACCCTGCTCGGCAATCAGCAAGGTGGCGCGGGCACGCGTTTCATCGGCCAGGCTTTTGAACAGTTCGGTGGGGGTGAGCATGGAAGTGCGGGCTCGAACATATGGAAAACCGAATATACGGACATCCATATATTATTCAACCCCAGTAACGGCATAGAACCTGTGGGAGCTGGCTTGCCAGCGATGACGGATTGACATTCAACATCACCATTGGCTGATTCACCGCCATCGCGGGCAAGCCCGCTCCCACAGGGTTTTATGCAAGCAGAACTATCCGCGTAATGTCAGTCGATTCCTATGTCACAGACATACCGCCTTCGCCAGCAGGCTGGCTCCCACAGGGGGATTTGTGCGGGGCGGGACTAGCCGCGCAACAGCTCCTGCTCCGCCTCGCAAAGGCCGACGACATAATCCCAGACCACCCGCAGCCGCACCGATTTGTGCAGCTCGCGCCGGGTACTGATCCAATAACTGCGCTCGATGCTGTCATCCGGCAATAACGCCACCAGATCCGGATCCGACGCGGCCATGTAGCAAGGCAACACGGCAATGCCCAATCCCGAGCGCGCCGCTTCCTGCTGGGCGATGACGCTGGTGCTATGGAACACCACGCGCGGGCTGCGGCAGAAGCTGTTGAGGAACATCAGTTCCTGACTGAACAGCAGATCATCGACATAACCGATCCACGCATGCCGCCCGAGGTCTTCGCGGCTGCGCAACGGCGGTGCGTTGTCGAGGTAGCGTTGGCTGGCATAGAGCGCCAACCGATAGTCGGTGAGCTTGCGCGTGACCAGCATGTCGGCCGCCGGGCGCTCCAGATGAATGCTGATTTCCGCCTCGCGGTTGAGGATACTGACGAAGCGCGGCACGGCGACCAGTTCCACTTCCAGCCCCGGATAACGTTCGAACAGGCCGATCATCCGGCTGGCGAGAAACTTGATGCCCAGCCCTTCGGTGACGCCGACGCGGATCTTGCCCAGCGGCGCGGTGGACTGGGTGATTTCTTCCTGGGCCAGCAGCGCGACGTTCTCCATGGCTTCGGCGTGCTTGAGCAGCGCCTCGCCTGCCGGGGTCATTTCGTAGCCTTGGGCGTGCTGGACGAACAGCGCGGTGCCGAGGCTTTTTTCGATCGCCTCGATGTGTCGGGCCACGGTGGCGTGAGTGGTGTTCAAGCGCCGGGCAGCGGTGAGCAGGCGGCCGCTGCGTTGCAACTCCAGAAAGAACCGCAGGTCATTCCAGTCGAACATGGGGTGTCCTTGTCAGCTATGGTCAATCCAGACTGTTTGAAAACGCACAGCGGCTGCGCAAAAACTAACATTCTTTTAACGAAAGCTAACAACTAGAGTGTCCGACAATAAAAACAAAAAGCGAGGTCAGGGAATGCAGACTTCCCTTGAAGAATACGACTACATCGTGGTCGGCGCCGGCCCTGCCGGGTGCCTGCTGGCCAATCGACTGTCGGCAGACAAGCAGCAGCGGGTGTTGCTGCTCGAAGCCGGCGGGCGCGACAACTACGCATGGATTCACATCCCCGTGGGTTACCTGTTCTGCATCGGCAACCCGCGCACTGACTGGTGCTTCAAGACCGAAGCGCAACCCGGCCTGCAAGGGCGCAGCCTGAGCTACCCACGCGGCAAAGTGCTCGGCGGCTGCTCCTCGATCAACGGCATGATCTACATGCGCGGTCAGGCCGGCGACTACGATGGATGGGCTGCCGAGGGCAATCCGGGCTGGGCCTGGAACGACGTGCTGCCACTGTTCAAACAGAGCGAAAATCACTTTGCCGGCGCCGCTGAGTTTCACGGTGCCCAGGGTGAATGGCGGGTCGAGCAACAGCGGCTGTCATGGCCGATTCTCGATGCCTTCCGCAGCGCCGCTGAGCAGAGCGGCATCGCCAGCATCGACGACTTCAATCAGGGCGACAACGAGGGTTGCGGCTACTTTCAGGTCAACCAGAAGGCCGGGGTGCGCTGGAACGCGGCCAAGGCGTTTCTCAAACCTGTTCGCGAGCGGGCCAATCTGACGGTGCTGACCGGGGTTGAAGTGGATCGGGTGCTGCTGGAAAACGGCCGTGCGTCGAAGGTCAGCGCGCGTCACGAAGGTCAGGTGAAATGCTTCAAAGCGCGCAAGGAAATCATCCTCTGCGCCGGCGCCGTGGGTTCGCCGAGCATTCTGCAGCGCTCCGGAATCGGCCTGCGTCCGTTGCTGGAACGTCTTGGCATCGGGGTGATTCATGAGTTGCCGGGGGTCGGCGGCAATCTGCAGGATCACCTGCAACTGCGCCTGATCTACAAACTGCAGAACGCCCGCACCCTGAATCAGATCGCCGGCAGCGTCTGGGGCAAGATGGGCATGGGCCTGCGTTATCTGTATGACCGCAGCGGGCCGCTGTCGATGGCGCCGAGTCAGCTCGGGGCGTTTGCCCGATCCGGGCCTGAGCAGACTTCCGCCAACCTTGAATACCACGTGCAGCCGCTGTCGCTGGAGCGCTTTGGCGAGCCGCTGCACAGCTTTCCGGCGTTCACCGCGTCGGTGTGTGATCTGCGTCCGCAGAGCCGTGGCCGCATCGACATCCGTTCGGTGGATCCGCAGGAAGCGCCGCTGATTCAACCGAATTACCTCAGCCATCCTGAAGACATGCGCGTGGCCGCCGACGCGATCCGCCTGACTCGCCGCATCGTCAGCGCCCCGGCCCTGCAAGCGTTCAAACCGGTGGAATATCTGCCCGGCGACAGTCTGCAAAGCGAGGAGCAGCTGCACGAAGCAGCGGCGCGAATCGGCACGACGATTTTCCATCCGGTCGGCACCTGCCGCATGGGCAATGACGCTGACGCGGTGGTGGACGCGCAACTGCGCGTGCATGGCGTGCCCGGCCTGCGCATCGCCGACGCCTCGATCATGCCGCGCATCACCTCGGGCAACACCTGTTCGCCTACGCTGATGATTGCCGAGAAGGCGGCGCAGATGATCCTCAATCCACCGATCAAGACCTGCACAGCAACCCCTGAACTGGCCCAAACCCTGTAGGAGCTGCCGCAGGCTGCGATCTTTTGCCTTTGGTTTTTACAAGATCAAAAGATCGCAGCCTGCGGCAGCTCCTACAGTGCATCGTGTAATTCGTTCAAGGCAGCGCGCAACACCAGTGGAACAACAAAAACAATCACTGTGAGGGATACCGATATGTCAGAACACGCTCAGCCGCTGGACGCCGCGAGCGGCGCCAGCACCAGCAATGCCACGCAGAAAGTCATCTTCGCCTCGTCTCTGGGGACGGTGTTCGAGTGGTATGACTTCTTCCTCTACGGCGCCCTCGCGGCGGTGATCAGCAAGCAGTTTTTCGCCGGGGTCAACGACACCACCGCGTTCATCTTCGCGCTGATGGCCTTTGCCGCCGGGTTTATCGTGCGGCCGTTCGGGGCGCTGGTGTTCGGTCGGTTGGGGGACATGATCGGACGCAAATACACCTTCCTCGCGACCATCATCCTGATGGGCATCGCGACGTTCTGCGTCGGCCTGCTGCCTACCTACGCCAGCATCGGCATTGCCGCGCCGATCATTCTGGTGGTGCTGCGCATGCTCCAGGGTCTGGCGCTGGGCGGTGAATATGGCGGCGCCGCGACTTACGTGGCGGAACACGCGCCAATCGGCAAACGCGGTTTCCACACCAGCTGGATTCAGTCCACCGCGACCCTCGGCCTGCTGCTGTCGCTGTTGGTGGTGCTCGGTTGCCGTTACTTCACCGGCGATCAGTTTGAAGTCTGGGGCTGGCGTATTCCGTTCCTGCTGTCGATCGTGCTGCTAGGCATTTCCACCTGGATCCGCCTGAGCCTGCACGAGTCGCCGGCGTACCTGAAAATGAAAGAAGAAGGCAAAGCCTCGAAAGCGCCGATCCGCGAATCCTTCGGCAAATGGGAGAACCTCAAGGTTGTGCTGATCGCGCTGTTCAGCATCAACGCCGGGCAAGCGGTGACCTTTTACGCTGCGCAGTTCTACGTGCTGTTCTTCCTCACCCAGTTCCTGAAAATGGACCCGGCGGTGGCCAACAGCCTGCTGATCATCAGTGTGGTGATCGGTGCGCCGTTCTTCATCATTTTCGGCTGGCTCTCGGACAAGGTCGGACGCAAACCGGTGCTGATGCTCGGCCTGCTGCTGGCGACCGCCCTGTACTTCCCGATCTTCAAATCCTTGGCGCACTACGCCAACCCGGCAATCGATCAGGCCAGCCGTCAGGCGCCGATCACCGTTCTGGCCGATCCGGCCACCTGCACCTTCCAGTTCGACCCGGTGGGCAAGGCCAAATTCGACAGCCCGTGCGACAAGGTCAAGACCTTCCTGGTCAAGCAGGGCCTGCCCTACTCCAGCGTCGCCGCCCCGGCCGGCAGCGGCGTGCAGGTGAGCATCGGCGACGTGAAAATCGACGGCTATGACGAATCCGCCCTGCGCGGCGCGGTGACCCTCGCCGGCTACCCGCAACAGGCCGATCTGCAGCAGATCAACAAGCCGATGATCGTCGCCCTGATCGTCGCGCTGATCATCATCTCGGCCATGTGCTACGGCCCGCTGGCGGCGCTGATGGTCGAACTGTTCCCGACGCGCATCCGCTACACCTCGATGTCCCTGCCGTATCACATCGGCAACGGCTGGTTCGGCGGTTTCCTGCCAACGGTGTCGTTCGCGCTGGTGGTGTACACCGGGGATATTTTCTATGGGCTGTGGTACCCGGTGCTGATTACCGGGGTGAGTCTGGTGGTGGGAATGATTTGTCTGCGGGAGACGAAGAATATCGATCTGGACAAGAACTGAATCTGAACCTGCACACATGATCCTTTGGTGAAAAAAACCTGTGGCGAGGGGATTTATCCCCGATGGGGTGCGCAGCGCTCCCCGTGAAAAATGGGACTACTGCGTAGTCCATCGGGGATAAATCCCCTCGCCACAATCAAATCTCTTCACCCAGGAACTAAGCGTCAGCCTTGATCACCTCAAACTTCACCTGATCCGGATAAAACGCCACATAGTCCTTGATCTGCTCCACTGAGATCTTCGGTTTCTCATACGTCCACACCGCATTCGCCCCCTCATGCCCCGGCACCTGCAGGCTGAAGTAATTAGCATCGCCCTTGTACGGGCAATAACTGGTGTGGTCGGTGCGGGCGAAGTATTTCTCGTCGATGTCCTCGCGGGGCACGTAGTACACCGGCGGGTAGTTGGCTTCATGGAGAACCAGCACGTGAGAGGACGCCGCGACCTGGATGCCGTGGAATTTCACCAGCAGGCAACCGGAGAGTTCTTGAAGTTTAATGACCGGGTTCAGATCTGTGCTTTTCATCTTGACCTAATGCCTATTCGGGGAGCCGACGCACGCTTCGTGAAAACGATCCTTCAGGTATAACTCAAGTTTCGCCCTAAAGACGAATTCACAGCCCAATGGTACCGCCATGGTGTCACACGACATTAACCTGCTTGGTCAAACGGCGTTCCTGTAGTAGCTTTGCGCCACATATCCGAGTCGCCAAGCCGGCATGCCTCACTACACAAGGAAGTTCGACTTTTGACTACTCGTCACGCCACCGCCGCGGACTATCTGGAATACATTCGGTTTGTCCACGAAGACCCGATTTCCGCCATCCAATCCGAACCGAACCAAGCTTTTCAGGCAATTTTCGATCAGAAGCTCGCGAACCTAGCCAAAGAGGGCGCCATTTTTGACCTGAAAGGGCAAACGCCACATGCCCGTATCGTGTCGGACTTATGGGAAGATCTGCGCAGCGGGTTGAGCGACTTTTTTGGAGACAGCCTGGAACTGGCCATCGGCGAACTGGACAACATGAGCGTCAATGCATTTTGCTCCAGAAGTGAAGAAGGTCATTTCGCAATTGTCATCAACAGCGGCCTGATGACATTGTTCAACAAGCTTTCAAAAATCTCCATCGCAGTCACTGATCCCGAGTCTATCGAATACTGCAGCCGAGAACTGGATACCCAAAACGCCCGAGCCATGCTTATTGGGTTTCAGAAAGAAGTTTGCCAACACTATCGTGAAACACGAAAGCCGCTCGGACCTCAAATTCTGCTCAAAGGTGACGCCGATGAACGTCACGGCATGCAACTACACATATGGGAAATGTTCGTTCTGTGCCACGAGGTCGGCCATGTCCTGTGCGGCCATTTGACGGACAAAGAGTTGATGATCAGCGACGTGATTACCGAAACGCCGCCCAATGCTGCCGATCACAGTGCTCGTGAAATGGAGGTCGAAGCCGATTGCATCGGTTTGCTATTACTCAAGGAGTATGTAGCCAAAGTAATGCCGAATGCCTTTCCACTCGGTGACGACCGTCTTTTATTGAGTCATTTGATAACGCTGTTCAATCACCTGTCTGAACTCGGTATCCGCGAGTCTGCAAGTCATCCGCCTTCATTAACCAGGCTGTGCAACATGGTTGAATTTGTTTACGGTGAGGCACTTGCTCAAACCCTTCAAGACTCCTATCGCGACAACAGTCTGATACGCAAAATATTTGGAACTCCACTAATCCCGGGCCGGACCTTAAAGGGACTCTTTTCTTATGCCTGAAAAAAACGAAGTACAAATTTTATTCGAAGAACACGCACCGGGTGTGAGCGCCGACTTTGTCCGACAACGCGGCTTGATAGACCCTCTGTCCTCACCCGTGGTGATCGCCGCTGAAGTCGCTGTCGCGGCATTCCCTTTTTTGTGGAAGGTATTCATGGCTTGGCTGGAGCGCCACACTAACGGCAAAGTCACCATCAAATACAAGGCAGATGAGAACGTCGAGATCACCGTCGAGCATACGAAACTGAGCCAAAAACAAGTTCAAGCAATCGTCGAGCAAGCGAAAGAGAAGGCCAAACCCGCGCTTATAAAGTTCGACTTTCACCAATAAAGCTGATGGCGGCGAGCAAGTCTGCGGATCTCGCGCCTGACGGAGTGTAAGTCAGGCATCGCTGCGGCAAAAAAACCGCAGCGGATGATCGCTGCGGTTTTTTGTTTCAGATCAAGCAACAATATCAGTCGCCAGCGCCTGCCCCACCACACCCACGGCAAAGTCAACCTGCCCCTGCCCGGTCAGATCGACCAGCAGCCCGGTCTGACCGTTCTGCGCGTAGTAAGTCAGGATCGCATCGCCCGCGTGGCCGGTGAAACTGCTGACGAAGTTCAGTGACGCCGCCCCCGTGGCAAACGCGGCGATGCCCGAGAGGTCGATCTTGTCCACGCCGCTTTTGAAATCCATGATCCAGTCCGGCTGGTTGTCGGTCGAGTCGCTGGCGGCGCCGAAGACGAAGGTGTCTGCGCCCTCACCGCCCCACAACGTATCACCGCCGCCGCCACCGTAGAGAATGTCGTTGCCGGCACCGCCATGCAGAACGTTGACCGCCGAGTTGCCGATCAGCAGGTCATTGCCCGAACCGCCAACGGCGTTTTCCACTGTCACGCCGTAAGCAATCGACACGTTGCCGACCAGCCCGCCAACGTCAGAGAACGAACCTTCATTGAGGTTGATCTTCTGGTTCTGGGTGAAGCCGGAGAAGTTCAGCGTATCGTTACCGCCACCGTCCCACACTGAGAACACAACTTTCGACGCCGCCGATGTAGCGCTGTAGAAATCGCGGCCGGCGTTGGAGCCGAAACCGTAGGTGGTGTCATCGGCGCGGGTTGCATAGTTGGCGCCGTAGAGTTTCTGCACCGCCACGATATCGTCGAGCAACGGTGCCGAGGCGTAGGCGCCACTGCCATCCTTGCTGAAGTTCTGGTCGGTGTTGGCTTCGCTCCAGTAGCTCATCAGGCTGTAGCCACGGGTGTCTTCGGCGTACTTGGCGTCGTTGTAGGTCGGGCTGCCGTTGCCGGCGTTGTAGGCGCCCGGGTGCGACAGGCCGAGGGTGTGGCCGATTTCGTGGGTCAGAGTCTGACGCCCGTAGTTGTTGGTGTCCGGGGTCTTGTTGACCTGATATTGATTGTTGATCAGGTACCACGACTGACCGTCATAGCTGCCACCGCTCGGCAGGTAGGCGAACGCCGCGCCGCCAGTGCTGACGTCGTAGTTGCCGAAGGTCATGTGGCCGTCGCCACCCTTGCCCTCGGTGAAGGTCACCTTGGCCACGTCAGCCCAGGATTGCATGGCCAGCACGGCTTGAGCTTTCTGCTGCGCGCTGAACTGGCTGAAGTTGCCGAGGTTCGGGTTGTAGTTCGCCGGTTTCTCGGTGAGGAAGGTGTAGGTCAGGGAGATTTTGCCGTCGCCGTTCTTGTCGTGCCACGACAGGTTTTTGCGCAGGATTTCGTCGGCTGCCTGATCGGCGGTGAACGACGGTTTGCCGTTCACCAGGCCGACGCCACGGTCATACAAGTGGCTGAAGGCGTTCACTTCGTCATAGGCGCTGCTGGTTTTCGCTGTGGCTTGAGCCATGGTGGGACTTCCTTGTTTCAGAGTTGGCAGTACGCGTCGAGCACGGCGATCCACTAGCTAGATCGTCCGCTCACTCGCGTTTCTGAGAAGCCCGGTGAACCTGACACGGGCGTCAACTGCCCTGCCAATCGATTTCTCGATAGCCGCGCGCGACGTCCCGGTAATACCGGTCATCCCCGGCAACGTTTTGATCTGTATATCCATACAGATAAAAGTTGCTCCGGGCGCCAACTGCGGCCATTCTGTGCACCTCCAGTGAATTGATCAACGACGGTGGTTATGCGGCTGTACCTCTGTGAAAAACCTTCCCAGGCCAAAGACATTGCGGCCGTGCTCGGTGCAAAGCGCCGGGGCGACGGCTGCTGGCTGGGAACGGACGTCACGGTGACCTGGTGCATCGGCCACCTGCTGGAAACTGCCCCGCCGGATGCCTACGACGCGCGCTACAAGCGCTGGGTGCTGGCGGATCTGCCGATCATTCCCGACAAGTGGAAAATGACCGTCAAGCCGCGCACCGCCAGCCAGTACAAGGCGGTCAAGCGCCTGCTCGGCGAGGCCAGCGAACTGATCATCGCCACCGACGCCGACCGTGAGGGCGAGATGATTGCCCGGGAACTGGTCGAGCACTGCCGCTATCGCGGGCCGATCCGCCGCTTGTGGCTGTCGGCGCTGGATGAAGCGTCGATCCGCAAGGCCCTGGCCGCGCTGAAGCCGGGGGCGGAAACCTTCAGTCTGTATCACTCGGCGCTGGGGCGCTCGCGGGCGGACTGGCTGATCGGCATGAACATGAGTCGCCTGTTTACGCTATTGGGCCGTCAGTCCGGCTATCAGGGCGTGCTGCCCGTCGGCCGGGTGCAGACGCCGACACTGCGGCTGGTGGTGGATCGCGACCGCAGCATCGCCGACTTTGTGCCGGTGCCGTATTGGGCGATCGATGTGCAACTGCTGCACGATGGCACGCCGTTCACCGCGCAATGGCGTGCGCCCTCCGACGCTTGCGACGATCAGGATCGCTGCCTGAATCAGGCACTGGCCCAGCAGGCAGCCGCCGCTCTGAACAGCGCCGCCAGTGCGCGGGTGGTCAAACTGCGCACCGAACGCATGCGTGAAGTGGCGCCGTTGCCATTCGATCTGGGCACCCTGCAGGAGGTCTGCTCGAAGAAACTCGGTCTCGGCGCCCAGGAAACTCTCGACATCGCCCAGGCCCTTTACGAAACCTACAAAGTCATCACCTACCCGCGCAGCGATTGCGGTTTCCTGCCGCTGAGCCAGCACAGCGACGCACCGGGGATACTCGCAGCACTGCGTCAGGCCGACCCGAGCCTTGACGCGCTGAACGGTCACCTCGACCCGCAGCGCCGTTCCCGGGCGTGGAACGACGCCAAGGTCAGCGCCCACCACGGCATCATCCCCACCGCCGCGGCAAAAAATCTCGAACGCCTGAGCGGCAAACACCGAGCGGTCTATACCCTTATTCGCGCGCGTTATCTGGCGCAATTTCTGCCCAACCACGAATACGATCGCACCCAGGCCGATTTCGATTGCGCCGGGGAAGCGTTGCGTGCCGTCGGCAAGCAGATCATCGAACCGGGCTGGAAGCGCGCCTTGCCCGAAGCTCTCGCCCCGGCCAAGGGTCGTGAAGCACCAGCTCCGCAAACCCTGCCGGCGCTGAGCCAGGGTATCGATTGCGCCGTGGCCGGCGTGAACTTCAAGGATCTGTGGACGCAACCGCCCAAACCCTACACCGAGGGCGATCTGATCAAGGCGATGAAAAACGTCGCCAGACTGGTGGAAGATCCGCTGCTCAAACAGAAACTCAAGGACACCACCGGCATCGGCACCGAAGCCACTCGCGCCTCGATCATTCAGGGTCTGCTGGATCGCGGCTATCTGGTGAAGAACGGCAAGGCGCTGGCCGCGACGCCGGCAGCCTTCAGCCTGATCGACGCCGTGCCCCGGGCGATTGCCGATCCCGGCACCACCGCCATCTGGGAACAGGCGCTGGACATGGTGCAGAGTGGCGAGATGAGCCTGGAAGAGTTCGTCACCAAACAGGCGGCGTGGATGAGCAAGCAGGTCACCCGCTGTTCGGCGCTGAGCCTGACCATCAGCGGCCCGCCACCTGCCGGCAAGGCTGCTGCGCCGTGGAAGAAGAAACGCAAATCGACGCGCGTTAAAACCGCCGGGGCAGCTGTGGCGAGGGGATTTATCCCCGATGGGCTGCGCAGCAGTCCCCTGGTTTAAGGAAAAGCTGGGGCTGCTTCGCAGCCATCGGGGATAAATCCCCTCGCCACAAGGTGTGAGTTCACATTATCGGGTTCATCACCGCAGGGAGTTAACCCAATGCCCACCATCGAACTGCACCCCGCCCACCGCGACGAACTGCAAACCATCGAAAACCTCATGCAGTTCTACATGTACGACTTCAGCCAATGGCTACCACTGAAACTCGGCGAACACGGTTTCTTCAGCATTCAGCAGAAAGACGATTACTGGCGCAATCCCGCTACCCAACCGTTCCTGATCCGCGTCGACGGTGAACTGGCCGGCTTCGTGACCGTGGATGACGACACCCATATCGACGGCGCCGAACACAACATCGGCTACTTTTTCCTCACCCGACGCTTTCGTGGCCAAGGCGTCGCGCAGTTTGTCGTCTCTGCCCTCTTGAGCCGTCTGCCCGGTCAATGGCAGATTTTCCACATCGACGCCAACCTGCCTGCGCAGCGCTTCTGGGCCAGGTTGATCCCCGAATTGACTGGCGGCGCAGTCACCCGCCAGCAGCGCACCGTAGACGGTTACCCCTGCACCTTCTACGTCCTGCGCGCCCCTGCATCCGTTGCCTGAACGGATCTTTTCTCATTCCAAAACAGCTTTGTCCGACAATATGTAGTGAATAAAAATAATCACTACAAAACCGTTGACGGCACCGTTTTGCTTTTGCATGATGAAGACGTTCCCCGATCGGGAACATCGGTAACACGCTTGAGCAAACTCGTCTGACCGCCGAGTTGTTTTTTCCGGATACACGCTGCCCACAAGGCAGATTGAAGAAGCTGACCTGGCCTGAACGTCCAGTACAAGGACGAGAAGCGCTGGCGAAAATTCTCAAGACGCTTGTGGTCGACCCTGAAAACGTCGTCAAGGAGCCTCCCGGTTTTCGCTGCTTCTCCTCGTTGTGACGCTATTGCGTAGCAGTTATTCAACACGACTACATGCAACAGACGCATGACCCCGTACTTCACACGGGCGACCGCTGACGTCCTGGTTTCGGTGCCAGGGATCAACTAACCGATGGGCTACCTGTATTAGCGAATCAACTTTGAAAGATCACCAGACTGGTCAAGGGGCAAACATCATGAATCTGAACAATCAACCTACTATCGAAGAACTGGCTCGTATGTTCGCTGCGCAAAAAGACAGCCACGACAGCCACATTCTCTGGATCAGCAAGTCGGGTCAGGTACATATCGACTGCCTGTCGCCCCATGCTGGTGAAGAAGAATTCGACCGCAGCCACCAGAACCTGCTGGCCCGCCTGAAGATGTACCGTCGCGGCCACGGTTATGTCGGCAAGAAAGCCGCGGCCGACAAGGACTTCATCGGCAATGTGCTGCAGACGCTGAAACAGGCGTGGGATTCGATGCAGAACAAGAATGAAGTTCGGGTGATTGATCGGTTCTACTGATTTACAACTTCAATAAATAAAAGGGCCTGCTTCCAACAGAAGCAGGCCCTTTTTATTGTTCCCCTAGAAACTCACCGTAGGAGCTGCCGAAGGCTGCGATCTGTTGATCTTGATCTTAAAAACAAGATCAAAAGATCGCAGCCTTCGGCAGCTCCTACAGAGAGATATCATTGGCGTTGCAGGACGAGATTCATAAATGCCACTGCCGCCGCACTGTGATAATTATTCCTGCGCCGCAACAACGCCGCCCCACGCTGCGGCGCTTCGTTCTCGATCCGCAGCCTGCGTAGTGCCCGGTCCTCGGTCGCAATGGCCTCGGGCAACATCGTCGCCATCGGCGAATGCCGCACCACCTCCAGCAACGTACTTACCGAGTTCACCTCGATCCGCACCTGCGGCGTGATCCCCTGCTGACGGAAATACTCATCGATCGATAACCGGGTGATGAAATCTGGCGCCAGCAAGGCGAAATCCAGTTGCGCAAGATCACGCGATGTCAGCACCGCACTGCTGTCGTACAGCGGATGCTCGCGCCCGACCATGATCCCCAGGGTTTCAGTAAACGCCGGAATGCACTCGATGTCCGGGTGGCGCACCGGGGTAAAGGCAATCGCGATGTCCAGCGAGTCATCCGCCAGCCCCGCTTCGATGTCGTCCATCGACAACTCGAAAATCTGCAGATGGATACCCGGATAGCGTGCGGCGAAATCACGTACCAACGGCCCGACCAGATAGGCCATGAACGTCGGGGTCATGGCCAGCCGCAAGCGCCCACGCGACAGATCCTTAACGTCGTGCAACGCCCGCTTGCCCGCTTCCAACTCCACCAGCACGCGCCGCGCACACTCAATGTAAGCCTCACCGGCATCGGTGGGTTTAACGGTGCGCGAGGTGCGGTCGAACAGGTTCACTCCAAGGGATTCTTCCAGTTGGCGGATCTGTTGCGACAGGGTCGGCTGCGACACATGCAACGCCTCCGCCGCTCGGGTGAAACCGCCATGGTCGGCCACGGCCAGCAGATATCGCAAATGTCGCAACAGCATGGGATCACCATCTATAGGCAGGACTTATGCGAAGCATTGTATATCGGTCTTGGACGCTATGAATCAATCGGCAGAAGATTGCTCCCACACAGCAAGCCAACCTTGAAAGGAGTGACACCATGCAACAGTCCCACGCCTACAACGATGCCAGCCTGGCCCTGACCACCCGTATTCTCGACATCAAGGCCCGCAAGAATCTGTCATGGCAGGATCTGGCCGACGGCACTGGCCTGAGCCTGGCCTACGTCACCGCGGCCCTGCTCGGCCAGCACCCGTTGCCGCAAGACGCCGCGCAAGTGGTCGGCGACAAACTCGAGCTGGACGCCGACGCCGTTGCCGCCCTGCAGATCATCCCGCTACGCGGCAGCCTCAGCGGCGTGCCGACTGACCCGACCATCTACCGTTTCCACGAGATGATCCAGATCTACGGCACCACCCTCAAAGCCCTGGTGCACGAGCAGTTCGGCGACGGCATCATCAGCGCCATCAACTTCAAGCTCGACATCAAGAAAGTCGAAGACCCGGAAGGCGGCTCCCGCGCCGTGGTCACCCTCGACGGCAAGTTCCTGCCGCTGCGTCCGTTCTGATCCGCCGCGGCCCGCACCCCGTGTGCGGGCCGACCGCTCTCTTGTTCAACGAGGACACGCCCATGAAAGCCCTGATCGACGGTTTCCTGAAGTTCCAGAACGAAGCCTTCCCACAACGCACCGAACTGTTCAAACACCTGGCGACCACCCAGCAACCCGGGACCTTGTTCATCACCTGTTCCGACAGCCGTGTGGTGCCGGAACTGCTGACCCAGCAAGAACCTGGCGAGCTGTTCGTGATCCGCAACGCGGGCAATATCGTGCCGTCCTACAGCCCGCATCCGGGCGGGGTTTCGGCGACGGTGGAATATGCGGTGGCGGTGCTTGGGGTGACGGACATCGTGATCTGCGGCCATTCGGATTGCGGCGCGATGACCGCGATAGCCAAGTGCAAATGCATGGATCACCTGCCCGCCGTCAGCGGCTGGTTGCAACATGCCGAGTCGGCGAAAGTGGTGAACGAGGCGCGGCCGCATGCCGATGACGCGGCGAAATTGAGTTCGATGGTGCGGGAAAATGTGATCGCGCAACTGGCGAATATTCAGACCCACCCGAGCGTGCGCCTGGCGCAGGAGAAAGGCCTGCTGAACCTGCATGGCTGGGTGTATGACATCGAGACCGGCTCGATCGATGCGCTGGCGGCGGACCGCCGCACGTTTGTGCCGCTGGCTGAGCAGCCAGCGACTTGCGCCATTCAGGCAAACACCAGCGCAGCCGCCTGATACTCATACTGTGTAGGAGCTGCCGAAGGCTGCGATCTTTTGATCTTGTTTTAAAGGCAAAATCAAAAGATCGCAGCCTTCGGCAGCTCCTACAAGGACAGGGTCAAGTTAAGGATCAGCGTCAGCGTCAGCGTCAGCGTCAGCGTCAGCGTCAGCGTCAGCGTCAGCGTCAGCGTCAGCGTCAGCGTTTTAGGGTGAGATCAACCTGCGTCATACGGCTACGAACCGTAAACACCCCATCCCCCGAAAGAATCGCACTGCGTGCAAACAGGCGCCCGCTCTCCCAGTTCGAAAGCCCCAGTTCCGGCTTGTTCAGCGCGTACTGACCATCGACCCAACGGGTAATCCCGTTGCCCACAAACGGCGCGTTCACCGCGTTGTAGAAGCGTTCCTGGACAGCAGCATCCTCGCTGATCAACGACACCGTGAACTGCGGGCTGTAACGGTTGAACAGCGCGATCGCCTGATCCAGATCGTCGACAATCATCAGGCTGACTTCCGGGGTTTCTTCCCATTCCCACTCGCGGCCCAGTTCGGATTCCGCCAGCGCTTCGGCCAAAGCTTCGGTCTGATAACCCTCGGCGCGATAGACCTCGACCGTCGCGTTCTGCCAGTCGGCCGGCAGGTAACTTTCGCTGCCTGTGACGATGTGCAATTTGCAGCCCTGCCCGCGTGCGCTGCCCGCCTGCTGCAGCGCATCGAGGAACAGCGGGATCAGCTCGACGGCACGATCACGTTGAATCAGGCAGACGTTCAGCGTGTTGCAGACTTTGCGATCCAGCGAGTTGCGCACCACGGCGGCAAAACGTGTGGCATCGGCGTGACGATCGGCTATCAGCCACGCGCCACCAGTGCCGTGCAGGCTGACCGCCGTGCCCGCCTGCTGGGCGATGCTGCCCAACTGGCTGACCGCGCGCCCCGAACCCCGGGCCACCGCCAGCGACAGACGCCGGTCAGCGAACATCGCCCAACCGGCGGCGTGATTGACGCTTTCCACCAGCGACACCGCCCCCGCCGGCAGACCGGCTTCGGCCAGCGCCGGGTTCAGCGCGTGAGTGACGATTGCTTGCGCGGTGCCCAATGCATCGCTGCCGATGCGCAGTACTGCGGTGTTGCCGGTGCGCAGTACGCCGGCGGCATCGGCGAACACGTTCGGCCGCCCTTCGAACACGAACGCCACGATGCCCAGCGGCGACACCACTTGCTCGACCTTCCAGCCGTCGTGTTCGACGCTGCTGATGACCTTGCCGCGCGTGGCCGGCGCATCCCGCCAGGCGCGCAGACCGGCGATCATGTCGCGGCGCATGCGCTCGTCGGCGAGCAGCCGGGTGGTGGAGCGGCCACGGGCCTTGGCGCGTTCGATGTCGGCCAGGTTGGCGGCTTCGATCAGGTTCCAGCACTCTGCGGTTTCCAGGCGTTGTGCGAACAGATCGAAGAAGTGACTGATGGCTTCGTCGGACACTGCCGACAATGCAGTGAATGCCGCTTCAGCACGCTCGATTGCCACCGCAGCCGCTTGTTGATCGACCACCGGAATCAGCAACAGCTCGCCACTCACCTGCTCGACCAGCAGATGGTCACCGGGCTGAAACCGCGCCGCCAGTTCGGGGCTGACCACGGTCACGCGGTTACCAGCGAAAGGGATCGGCGTGCCAGCGACTAGACGTTCGAGCGCAAGAGACATGAAGCGGATTCACCATATGAGGGGCGGCCGGAAAATGTAGCGGATTCTGCGCTGAAACACACCTTCTACAAACACCACCGAACCTGTGGGAGCTGGCTTGCCAGCGATGAGGCCGGCAAGCCCCGCATTGATGTTGCTGAACCACCGCTATCGCTGGCAAGCCAGCTCCCACAGGGTTTTGCAGTGTTTGGAAGATTGGGTCAGAACACCGACCAGCCAATCCGCGAACTGAGCATCTCCAACGCCGCCATCCCCGCCAGCGAGTTACCGGCAGCGTTGAGTTCCGGCGACCACACGCACACCGTGAACTGCCCCGGCACCACCGCGACGATCCCGCCGCCGACCCCGCTCTTGCCCGGCAGGCCTACGCGATAAGCGAAGTTGCCGGCCTCGTCGTACAGGCCGCTGGTGGCCATGATCGAGTTGACCTGCTGAGTCTGGCGCCGGGTCAGGATCTGTTCGCCGCTGTGCTTGCAGAAACCGTCGTTGGCGAGGAAGCAGAATGCGCGGGCCAGATCGATGCAGTTCATGCGCAGCGCGCAGTGGCTGAAGTAGCTGCGCAGCACCGCTTCGACGTCGTTGTGGAAGTTGCCGAACGATTGCATCAGGTACGCCATGGCCGCGTTGCGGGCGCGATGCTGGTATTCGGATTCGGCGACCTTGCCGTCGACGATCACCTGCGGATTGCCCGACAGGCGCCGCACGAAGTCACGCATCGACAGGGCTGGCGCGGCGAAACGCGACTGGTTGATGTCGCAGATCACCAGCGCCCCGGCGTTGATGAACGGATTGCGCGGGCGCCCGCGTTCGAACTCCAGTTGCACCAGCGAGTTGAACGGCTGGCCGGACGGCTCGTGCCCCAGGCGCTCCCAGATCGCCTCGCCGGAATGCTCGATCGCCTGCACCAGACTGAACACCTTGGAAATACTCTGCACCGAGAACGGCGTCTCGGCATCGCCGGCGCAATACATTTCGCCGTCGTTGCCATACACGGCGATGCCCAGCTGATTGGCCGGCACGGTGCCGAGGGCAGGAATGTAGTCAGCCACTTTGCCCTGCCCGATCAGGGGCCGGACAGCGTCAAGAATCTCGTTCAACAGCGCTTGCATGCCGGGTTCCGAAGTCTCGCCCCATGGGATTGCGGGGACACTGGGGCTAGACGCCGCGCAGCCTTCAGAAATCACACAAACCCTGTAGGAGCTGCCGAAGGCGGCGATCTTTTGATCTTGATCCTGCCACTCAAAATCAAAGTCAAAAGATCGCAGCCTGCGGCAGCTCCTACAGGGGGCGTCAATGTGCCCGATCCAACCCTGCGAGCAATGCGTCGTCACGGCTGTAGATATCCGGCGCATAACGCACCTGTCCATCCTTGCCGACCTGCGCCGTCCAGTAGGTCATCAGGATTGGCACCGGTGCCGACAGGCGGAATTCGTGGGTGCTGCCGGTAGCGAGCAAGGTGTCGGTGCGGGTGCGTTCCGCCGGGGTCAGCAACAGATCGCGCAGTTGCATCGGGTGCTCGACCCGCACACAGCCGGAGCTGAAGGCGCGCGGGCCTTTGTCGAACAGGGCCTTGCTCGGCGTGTCGTGCAGGTACACCGCGAACGGGTTGGGGAAGCGGATCACCAGTTGCCCCAGCGGATTACGCGGCCCGGCCTCCTGGCGTAGCATGATGTTGCCGGGGTTGTCCCAGTCGATATCCGCTGCGGCCAACGGCTGGCCATGGGCGTCGAGCACCTGCAGATTCTGCCGGCTGAGGAAGGTCTGATCCTTGCGGATCGCCGGCAGCTTGTCTTCTTTCCAGATGGTCGGCGGCACGGTCCAGGTCGGGTTCAGGGTCAGACGGGTGACCCGGGATTTCAGCAGCGGGGTCTGCCGTTCGGCGCGTCCGACCTGGGTACGGGTCTGCCAGACCGGCACGCCGCCCTGATACAGGGTCAGCTCGGCGGCGGCGACGTTGACCAGCAAACCGTCGGGCTCCATGTCCTGGGCCAGCCAGCGGAAACGTTCAAGGTTGACGCGCAATTGTTCGCGGCGCGTCAGCGGGCTGATGTTGAGCTCGGCAATCGTCCCCGGCCCGACTACCCCGTCGGCCTGCAACGAATGGTTGGCCTGAAAGCTCTTCACCGCTTCCACCAGCACGCCCTCATAGGCATTGCCGGGCGTGCCGATGGCGTGGGTCAGATAGCCCTCGTTGTACAGGCGCTGGGCCAAGTCCGGCACGCGTTTGTCCTCCATCGCCGGGCGCAGCAGCGGGCCGTTGCCCACCGACTGCCAGTGCGGCAAGGCTTGCAGCCGCTGGCTGGCGTAGAGGTGGCGCAGGCTCTGGTATTGCGCCAGACGCGGGCGCGCCAGATCGAACGCGGTCTTGATGTCGTGCAGACCGGGAACGGCGATCGCCAGCAATTCCGCCTGACGATCACGCGGGGTGTCATCGGAATGCCACAGCGGTTCGAAATGCGATTGCAGCAGACGACCGTAATGCAGATCCTGCAGGGCTTGCAGATAAGAGCGGCTGATGTCGATATCGGCGCACAACTCGCCGTCCTGCGGCGGATTGGCCGCCACCGGGTAGCGCTTGGGATTGAGGCCATCATCGGCCAACAGCTGCAACTGCGCGCGCAAGGCCGGCAAACGCCCGGACTCGCTGGCCCACACCGGCAGCCAGTCCTGCTGCTGATAAAACGCCTGCAATTGCGTCAGCGCCGAGCCGCTCAGGTGCGCGGCAATCGCCGGGCACGCCTGGGGCAAACCGATCAGCACCGCTTGCAGCGGACTTTGCGGCTCGAGCGGCATTTCCGCCGGCGGCGTCGGCAGGGTCTGCAACGGTGGCAGCGGCTCATCGGCGCAAGCGACAAACGGCGCAGCGAGCAAACAAATGCTCAAGTAGCATGCGTACTTTTTGAACAACTGCTTTACTCCAATCCGTGGCCGTCTGAATGACGGTCAACCTTACATCAGGTGCGCTGAACAGTCAGGCTCGAAACAGGGGTCTGTCGGGTATGACTGGGAGTCAGGAGCCAAAGTGCCAAATAAGTAGCAAGTGAGGACACTTTATAAATGTTGACGTATTTGCGCCGACTTCTGCTGACCACCGCGACCCTCGTCGTCGTGAGCAGCCCCGCTTTCGCCGCCGGCAAACCATCGCCGGTTCTCTTCACCAGCCTCGCCCACGCCGCGCCGGAACTCAATCCCCAAGCGCTGAAAGGTGCCTTGAGCGCCATGCAATGCGCAGTGAACAATGGCGCGAGACCCTCACGCCACCTGGCGATCATCGATTATTCGCAGCCCTCCACCGCCCGCCGGCTGTGGATCTTCGATCTGAACAGAAAGAAACTGGTGCTGCGCGATCTGGTCGCCCACGGTTCAAATTCCGGGGAAAACTTCGCCACCCAGTTCTCCAACCGTGAAGGCAGTTACCAGTCCAGCCTCGGGCTGTTCCGCACCCAGGAAAGTTACGAGGGGACTCACGGTTATTCGCTGCGCATGGACGGTCTGGAACCGGGCTTCAATGATCTGGCCCGCGACCGCGCCATCGTGATCCACGCCGCCGACTACGTGAATCCGTTGTGGAGCAAGCGTCAGGGCCGTATCGGGCGCAGCCAGGGTTGCCCGGCGGTGCGCCCGCAAGTGGCGAAGCAGGTGATCGATAAACTCAAGGACGGCCAGTTCATGTTCTCCTGGTACCCGGACCAGCGCTGGCTGAAGTCCTCGCCGTACCTCAACTGCCAGCCGCAGCAAGTGGCGAGCATCTTGAGTACCCACGCCAGCTGAGAATCCTGTAGGAGCTGCGGCACGCTGCGATCTTTTAAAGGCAAGATCAAAAGATCGCAGCGTGCCGCAGCTCCTACAGGGATTTGTTTCCGTCAGCAGCGCTATGGCCGGGCTGACCGCTTCCACGGGTGATCCGGGTTCGGCTGATGATCAGGGCCATGACCATCAGCGCCGCCGCAACCCCGAACGTGCTGTGCAAGCCACTACCGATGACTTCGGCCGAGGCTTGCGTCGGGTCGCCCGTAGCGAAGGCAAACACCGCGCCCATCACCGCCGCGCCGGTGATCAGACCGAGATTGCGTGACAGCCCGAGCAAGGCCGATACCACGCCGCGCTGAGCCTGACTGACCGTCGCCATCAACCCGGTATTGTTCGCCGCCTGGAACAACGCGTAGCTGCTGGCAATGACCGCCATCGGCAGCAGATATGCCGCCAGACCGAGACTCATCGGCAACAACGCCAATAAACTGCATCCACCGGCCAACCCGAGCAACGCCCCCGGCACCACCCGCTGCGCGCCGAAGCGGTCCACCAGACGCCCGGCCGGCACCCCGCCGCATGCCGCCAGCAGCGGGCCGACCGACAATGTCAGGCCGACCACGGTGCTGCCCAGTCCCAACCCGCGGCTCAGGTAAAACGGCCCGACCACCAGCGTGGTCATCATCACCGTCGTCACCAGCAACGTCAGCGCCAGGCTGCTGCTCAGACGCGCGTCGGCGAACAATGACAGACGAATCAGCGGCGCCCTGGCGTTCATCTCGACCGCGATAAACACGCCTGCGCCGCACAGGCTGACCAGCAGCAACATCAGGGTGAATCCATCAACCGTCATCGCCAGCGCGTAGGCCGCCAGCGTCATCACCAACACTGCGCTGCCGAGATAATCAAACGCCACTCGCGACCGCGCCGGGCGATCCGCCGGCAGAAAGCGATAAACCAGCCACGCATTGAGCAGGCCCAGCGGCACGTTGAGGACAAAGATCGACGGCCAGCCGACATGCGCGATCAGCAGACCACCCAGCGATGGCCCGAGGCTGGTGCCGGTGGCCGACATCGTCGCCAGCAAACCCATCGCACTGCCCGCCCGCGCCTTGGGCACCGCATCCGCCACCAGCGCCACCGTCAAGGCGAACATGATCGCCGCGCCAAGGCCTTGCACTGCGCGTGCGCCGATCAACCAGCCCAACCCCGGCGCCAGCGCACAGCACAACGAAGCACTGGTAAAAATGCCGATGCCGATCAGCAGCAGGCGTCGCCGCCCGAACACATCGCCCAGACGCCCGACGCTGACAATCAACGTGGTGACCGCCAGCAGGTAGGCCAGCACGATCCACTGCACCTGTTGAAACGTCGCATCGAACGCTGCCGCCAGCGTCGGTAATCCGGCATTGGCGATGCTGGTGTCCAGCGACGGCATCAGCATCGACAGCGCCAGACTGGTCAGCGCCCAGCGGGCTTGAGGGGGCAAGGGGGATCCGGGCATCGGGCGCTCCTGGTGCAAAGGTCAGACGGCATAGCCTGAGTCTCGACACGGCAAGGCGCAAGACGCATGCTTTGCACTTGATACCTGCATGGAACGCCATATCATGAGCACACCGGATCTGAACCTGTTGATCACCCTCGACGTGTTGTTGCGCGAAGGCAGCGTCGCCCGCGCCGCGCACATTCTGCGGCTGAGCCCGTCAGCGATGAGCCGCGCCCTGGCCCGGCTGCGCGAAACCACCGGCGATCCGTTGCTGGTGCGCGCCGGCCGAGGTCTGGTGCCGACCCCGCGAGCGCTGGAATTGCGCGAACGGGTCAGCGCTCTGGTGCAGGAAGCCGAGGCGGTGTTGCGCCCCGCCGAAGTGCTCGATCCCGGCCAGTTGCAGCGCACCTTCACCCTGCGCAACACCGACGGATTTGTCGAAACATTCGCCGCCGCGCTGCTCGCGCGCATCGCTGAAGAAGCACCCGGCGTGCGCCTGCGCTTTGTGCAGAAAGCCGACAAGGACAGCACGCCGCTGCGCGAAGGCCGGGTCGATCTGGAGACCGGCGTGGTCGACGACAGCACCGACCCGACGCTGCACAGCCGCATTCTGTTTGAGGATCACTGGATCGGTGTGGTTCGTGAGGGCCATCCGTTGAGCTCGGGCAAGATCAGCAGCAAACGCTTTGCCGGCGGCCAGCACATTCTGATCTCACGGCGCGGGCGCAGCAGCGGCCCGGTCGACGAAGCGTTGCTCACCGCAGATCTGACGCGGGATATCGTTACTTCATTCGGGGGCTTTTCGGCGGCGCTGACGCTGGTCCGCGAATCGGACCTGATCGCCTCGGTTCCTGAGCGTCACACCAGCAAACTGCGCATGGGCCTGCACAGCTTCGCCCTGCCCTTCAGGATGCCGCCGATCAGCGTGTCGATGCTCTGGCACCCGCGCATGGACGCCGACCCGGCGCACCGCTGGCTGCGCAACTGTGTACGGGAAGTCTGCGTTTAACGCGCGTCGCCGCCGGCCGGTTTATAGAACAGGAATTTGCCGACTTCGGCGGTCTTTTTGTATTCCTTGGCCCAGCCGGGATGCACTTTGCGATCATGAAAGTACAGCGCACCATGGGTGCGATCCGGCAGTTGGCGGTTGAGCGCCTTGCCGGCGATGTCCTTGGCCAGGGTGTATTCGGCGTCTTCCTTGACCTGATCGGCCTTGCCATCGCACCACCAGGAAAACTGGCAGCTCTTGGTTTCCGAACCTTGCTTGACCACTTCGCACACGGTGCCTGGAAAGCCGTCGTGCCCCAGGCGATTCATCACCACATTGGCCACCGCCTCCATTTCCGGGGTGTCGCGGCCCTTGGCTTCCCAATAGATACTGCGCGCCAGGCAGGTGATCGGATCGTCCAGCGGCGCGGTGCCGGCGGGGTCAACCGCCTGCACTTCGGTGGGGGTGATCGCTTCGGATTTGGGTGCTGGCGCCGCACTGACTTTGTCGGCGGCCTTCTCTTCCAGCACCTGGGCTTTCTCTTCGGCCTTGGCCTTGATCGGCGCCTGTTCAGTGGCGCTTACAACACCGACCATCAGGGTTAATGCGAAACAGCCAGCCAACCATTTCAATCCCATGTCAGTTCTTCCGGCAACGCCCGTTCCGGGCAAGGTGTTTCGTGGGGGAGACGCCCGGTTCCCGGGGCCTTCGGAGAGTGTAGACGGCAAATACCGACGTAACGTTCCGCAGAAAAAACCGCTCGATGAAGAAAAAGACATTGCACTGACCGGGGGCCTTTCGCGCATCATGAGCGCACTCAGCTCAAGGGAGATTTCCATGCGCTTCATGCCATCCGTCTTGCGTTTTGCCGCGCTGTCCGTGGGCCTGGCCGTGGCCGCCTCGGCCATGGCTGCCGACGAGTCGCAACTGATCGAGTCGATCAATGCCTACCGCAGCCAACCGCAGCGTTGCGGCAGCCAGGCGTCCAACGAGCTGCCACCGCTGTCGGCCGACCCACGGCTGAGACTGCCGGCCGCCGGTGCGGTCGATCTGCAACAGGCCATGGCCAGCGCCAGCTACCCGATGGTCAACGTGCAGGCGATCACCCTCAACGGCCCACGGGATGCAGCGTCGGCGATGAAGGCGATTGAGGAAAGTTTCTGCCAGGTGGTGCTGGATCCGCAGTTCGTCGATGTCGGGGTCAGCCGTGCTGATCGTGACTGGCGTATTGTGCTGGCGCGACCTCTACTGTCGGCGAAGCTCGGCGATGCGCAAAGCGAAGGCCAGAAGTTGCTCGAACAACTCAACGCCGCTCGCGCCCAACCGCGTCAATGCGGCGGCCAGGCCTTTGCCGCTGCCGGGCCACTGGCGTGGAACGCGAGCCTGAGCACGATCTCCCAGGATCACAGCCGCGACATGGCCAACAACAACTATTTCGACCACAAGGACCGCGACGGCCGCACACCCGGTGACCGCGCCGAACTGGCCGGCTACAGCGGCCAACTGGTCGGCGAAAACATCGCCGCCGGGCAAGACACCGTGCGCAAGGTCGTCGACGGCTGGCTCGCCAGCCCCGGCCACTGCGCCAACCTGATGAACCCGCAATACAAAGAACTCGGCGCCGCCTACGCGACCGATCCGAAGAGCAGCGCAGGGATCTACTGGACGGCGATGTTTGGTGCGCAGTAATCCGCTAGCTGATGCACCACTCCTGCGACAGCGCCTGCAGGCATCAGGCGCTGGTCAGCCGCCGCTATTGCGGCACACGCCCGCCACGCTGTACTTGAGCGTATTGAGCTGCCCACGCGAATCTTCGTAAGTCATGGCCGTAGGCACCACCGAGCACGCTGGCTGCGGTTTCACCACACTGACGATTTTCACCACATCCAGCTTCATTCCGTATTCGTATTCGGTGACCACTGGCGCCGCTTTGCCGCGTTCAGCCGCGTATTGCTCCATGGCTTTGGCGTTGGCGCTGAAAGCGCGCTCGAAGGTGCGATCACCGCCGCCCTCGGCCAGTGCATTCACGGACAGCGCCATGACGCCAGCGAACACTATCGACTTAAGCATTTTCATCTCCATCTCCTTCCCATCCAGACTCAAAAAAAGCCCGGCACCGATGCGCGATGACGGGCTTGTTTCAGGTTCACGCTGCGTTAAAGATCCTGAGTTTTCTGCTCTTTCTTTTCATTGACTACCACCGGGTTGGCAGCGGCTTTTTCCTTGGCCACGAACAGCTCCACGGCGCGATCATTGGCGCTCATCATCCGGTCGAACGTGCGGTCACCACCGCCTTCGGCCATGGCCAGGGACGACAGCATCAGAGCAGTTGCAAAGGCACTCAGTCGGGCGAATTTCATGGTTGATTCCTCATTAAGTAACTGACGGGATCAAGGTAACAAGGCGCACCTTTCGTGACGGTGGCGAGGGGATTACAGATTCGTAATGTGCCAAGTTCGGCAGACACACAGGAAATCTCAGGCCTGAGAAATACCTTGTGGCGAGGGGATTTAGCGAAACGTCGCACCGCCCCGATGGGCCGCGCAGCGGCCCCGCTCTTCATCCAAAAAAAGCGGGCCTGCTGCGCAGCCCCATCGGGGGGGTGCGACGTTTCGCTAAATCCCCTCGCCACAAAGCTAGTGTTGTTCTACCGGATGGGCACTACGCCCTCATCCCGGCGATGGGCGATCTGGTACAGCGCGGGCAAGATCAGCAACGTGAGGATCGTCGAGGACAGAATCCCGCCGATCACCACCGTCGCCAGCGGCCGCTGCACTTCGGCGCCGGTGCCGGTCGCCAGCGCCATCGGAATAAACCCCAGCGACGCCACCAGCGCGGTCATCAACACCGGTCGCAAGCGTGTCAGCGCGCCGACGTTGATCGCCTCCGCCAGCGACCGCCCCTCCTCGCGCAAATTGCGAATAAACGCAATCATCACCAACCCGTTGAGCACCGCTACCCCGGACAACGCGATAAATCCCACGCCCGCCGAAATCGACAACGGAATATCCCGCAGCCACAGCGCCATCACCCCACCGGTCAACGCAAACGGAATCCCGGTAAACACCAGCAACCCGTCCTTCAGATTGTTGAACATCATGAACAGCAAGCCGAACACCAGCAGCAGCGCCACCGGCACCACGATTTGCAAGCGCTTGGCCGCCGATTGCAGTTGCTCGAACTGCCCGCCCCAACTGGTCCAGTAACCGGCAGGCACCTGCACCTCGCGCTCGATCAGCGCACCGGCCTCGCTGACGAACGAGCCGATATCGCGCCCGCGCACGTTGGCGCTGACGATCACCAGACGCTTGCCGTTTTCGCGGCTGACCTGGTTCGGCCCGAGCACCAGATCGAGGCTGGCGACGTCCTTCAGCGCGATAAACCCGATCTGATTCGCCGTACCGCTCAGCGCCGGCACCGGAATCAGCAACGCCGACAAGCCGTCGATGTCCTTGCGCATCGCGTCGGACAAACGCACCACCATGTCGAAGCGCCGATCACCCTCGTACAAAGTGCCCGCCTGCCGTCCCCCCACTGCGACGGCGATGGTGTCCTGCACATCGCCAACGTTGAGGCCATAACGCGCCGCCTTGTCGCGATCGATGTTGATGGTCAGCACCGGCAGCCCGGTGGTCTGCTCGACCTTCACTTCAGAGGCGCCATTGACCTTCTGCATCGCCGCCGCGATCTTCGCCGCCGTGGCGTTGAGCACGTCCATGTCATCGCCAAACACCTTCACCGCAACATCGCTGCGCACACCGGAGATCAGTTCGTTGAAGCGCAACTGGATCGGCTGCGACAGCTCATAGTTGCTGCCCGGCAATGTCGCGGCGGCTTGTTGCAACTCGGCCATCAGGGTTTCGCGGGACTTGTTCGGGTCTGGCCACTGGTCCTTGGGTTTGAGCATCACGTAGCTGTCGGAGATGTTCGGCGGCATTGGGTCGGAAGCGATTTCCGCCGTACCGGTGCGGGCGAACACCCGTTCAACCTCCGGCACTTTGGCCAGGATCAGCGTTTCCAGGCGCTGCTGCATATCCACCGATTGCGTCAGGCTGGTGCCCGGCACGCGCAGCGCTTGCAGGGCAAAATCCCCCTCACTGAGGCTCGGCACAAACTCGCTGCCCATGCGGCTGGTGAGCACGCCGCTGAGCACGATCACGCCCAACGCCGCGCCCACGGCCGCCGTGCGATGGGCCATGACCCAGGCCAGCGCCGGCGCATACACCCGACGCGCACCGCGCATCACCGCGCCCTCTTCTTCCTTGACCTTGCCGGTGACGAACAGCGCAATCGCCGCCGGCACGAAGGTCACCGACAGCAACATCGCACCGAGCAGCGCGATGACCACGGTGAACGCCATCGGGTGGAACATTTTCCCTTCGACGCCGCTCAGGGCGAAGATCGGCAGGTACACGACCATGATGATCAACTGGCCGAAAATCAGCGGGCGCCGCGCCTCTTTCGCCGCCGCAAACACTTCCTTGAAACGCTCGGCACGAGTCAGCAAACGGCCGTGATGCTGCTGTGCGTGAGCCAACCGGCGCAGGGTGTTTTCGACGATCACCACCGCACCGTCGACGATGATCCCGAAGTCCAGCGCGCCGAGGCTCATCAGGTTGGCGCTGACCTTGTTGCTGAACATGCCGGTGAAGGTGAACAGCATCGACAGCGGAATCACCATTGCCGTGATCAACGCGGCGCGGATGTTGCCGAGGAACAGAAACAGAATCGCGATCACCAGAATCGCGCCTTCGATCAGGTTCTTTTTCACTGTGGCGATGGCTTTGTCGACCAGGTGCGTGCGGTCGTACACCGGCACCGCGATCACGCCTTGCGGCAGGGATTTGTTGATCTGTTCAAGTTTGCTCGCGACCGCTTGCGAAACGGTGCGACTGTTCTCGCCGATCAGCATGAACACCGTGCCGAGCACCACTTCACGGCCATTTTCGGTGGCGGCACCGCTGCGCAACTCACGGCCGATTTCCACGCTGGCGACGTTCTTCACCCGGATCGGCGTGCCGTCGACATTGGCCATGACGATGTTGGCGATGTCCTCGGTGCTCGCCACTTGCCCCGGCGCGCGGATCAGCAACTGTTCGCCGCTGCGCTCGATGTACCCGGCGCCGACGTTGGCGTTGTTGCGCTCCAGCGCGGTGATCAGATCGGTGAGGGTGAGCCTGTACGCGGCGAGGCGTTTCGGGTCGGGCGCGATCTGATATTCCTTGGCAAACCCACCGATGGTGTTGATCTCGGCGACGCCCGGTACGTTGCGCAATTGCGGCTTGATGATCCAGTCCTGAATCACCCGCAGATCGGTTGGTGTGTAGGCTGTGCCGTCATCCTTCAACGCGCCGTCCTGCGCCTCGACCGTCCACAGAAAGATTTCACCGAGGCCGGTGGAGATCGGCCCCATCACTGCTTCCGCGCCTTCGGGCAATTGCTCCCTGGCGATCTGCAGACGCTCGTTGACCAGTTGGCGGGCGAAGAACAGGTCGGTGCCGGCCTTGAAGATGACCGTGACCTGCGACAGCCCGGAGCGCGACAGCGAACGGGTCTGCTCCAGCGCCGGCAAACCGGCCATCGCGGTTTCAATCGGGAAAGTGATGCGCTGCTCGGTTTCCAGCGGCGAGAACCCGGCGGCGCCGGTGTTGATCTGCACCTGGACGTTGGTGATGTCGGGCACGGCGTCGATCGGCAGTTTCTGATAACTGGCGATGCCGAGGCCGGCCATGAGCAGAACGGCGAGCAGCACGATGATGCGCTGCTCGATGGCAAACTGGATCAGGCGTTCGAACATGGGGACCTTCCAGAATTAATGACTGTGCTCGGCTGAGGCTTTGCCCAGCTCCGACTTGAGGACGAAGCTGCCGGCGCTGGCGACTTGCACGCCCGGTTCCAGCCCTTGAGTGACTTCCACGTGGCCGGCGGCACGGCTGCCCAGTTCCACCGCCTGCGCCTTGAAGCCGTCGTCGGTACGCACGAACACCGTGGGTTTGTCCTCGACGGTCTGGATCGCGGTTTCCGGCACGGCGACTTTGGCCTGGCGGCTGTCGGTGGCGACCCGCGCGGTGACGAACAGCCCCGGACGCCATGAGCCCTGCGGGTTTTCCAGGGTCACGCGTACGGTCGCGGTGCGGGTTTGTTCGCCGAGCAGGCTGCCAACGTAAGCCACGCTGCCGCTCACTTCGGCTTTCAATTCCGGCGCGCTGACGGTGACCGGTTTGCCCACCTGCACCTGGGTCAGATCCTTGGGTGAAACGCCGAAGGTCACCCACACCCGCGACAGATCCGAGAGGGTGAATGCGGCAGTGGTTTCATCAACCACCTCGCCCGGCGTCAGGTGTTTTTCCACCACCACGCCGTCGAATGGCGCGCGCAGTTCGTAGCGATTGCCGCCGGTGGCTACCATGCTGCCGCTGAGCACGCTGATTTTTTGCCGGGCGTTGTTCATGGCGATTTCCGCCTCTTCCAACGCCTGCTTGGCCTGGAGGAAATCCTGTTCGGCGGAGATCTTGTCCTGCCACAGCTTCTTCTCGCGCTCGTAAGTGGTGCGTGCCAAGGCCAGACGCCGTTGTGCGGCGGCCTGTTCACTGCGCTGATCGGAGATCTGCTGACTGGCGATCACCGCCAGCAACTGGCCCTTCTTCACCGGTTGCCCGAGGTTGACCGCCACCGACTCGACCACCCCCGGCACGCGCGGCACGACGTGCGCAGTGCGGTCCTCGTCGAAGCGCACTTCGCCGGGGAACGACAGGCCGAGACTGATGCTCTGCGCCCGCGCCTCGGCCAGTTGAATGCCTGCGGCGGCGATCTGCTCGGTGCTCAATCCGATGTGGCCTTCTTCGGCATGTTCGCCTTCGGCGGCAGCGCCCTCCTCGGCGTGATCGGCGTGTTCGGAGGCCTCATCGGCATGCGCGTCGATATTTGAATTGGCCGGCCACATCGAACCGAGGCCAATGCCCAGCGCCAAGGTCGCCACCGCGACCACCATCAGTTTTTTATCCATGGAAACTCCTCTGCGCCGTGCCATCGCGCAGTTGTCTGAAAAGTGAAATTCAAGGGCTGACGCTGAGGTCGCCGAAGATCCGTTCGAGGCGCACGCGGGCCTCGGTCGCCTCGCTGACGGCCTGGATGTATTGGCTGCGCGCAGCGATCAGGGTGCGTTGGGCATCGAGTACATCGAGGAAAGCGAACTTGCCCATTTCGAAACCGCGTGTGGCGCTGTCCACTGCGCTTTGTGCGGCGGGCAGGATGCTCTGGTTGAACGCGTTGACTTCGCCGTTGGCGGTCTGCCATTGCTCAAGGCTGGTCTGGACTTCGGTGCGCAAACGCAACTCGGTGGCGTTGCGCAGATCCCGCGCCTGATCGGTGCGGCGTGCGGCGGCGAGCACGTTGCCCTGATTGCGGTTGAACAGCGGAATCGGCATCGACAGCCCGACCACGTTGACCCGTTCGCGCTCGGTTTCGCTGTACTGACTGCCGATGCTCACGGTCAGGTCGGGAATGCGCTGCGACTTTTCCAGGCCCAACGAGGCTTCGCGCTGATCGATCTGCAGTTTCGCCAGACGCAGCTCGGCGGTCTGGTTCAGACGCTCGAGCAAACGGCCGGGCGGCGGCAGCGTGGCGAGGTTTTGCGTCGCGGCTTGGACGTTGGTCGAGGTCGGCAACGGTGCGCCCATGACCTGCGCCAGTTGCTGATAGGCATTGGCCTGATCACGTTCGGCGCGGCTCACCTCCAGGCGCACTTCCGAGAGCTGCACCTGTGCTCGCGTGCCTTCGACCGGCGACGATTTACCGGCCTCGATCCGCCCCTGAGCAACGCGCACACCGTGCTCGGCCAGTTGCAGCGACTGGCGCGCCAGCTGCAAGCGTTGCTGCGCGGTTTGCGCGCTGTTGAACGCCTGGAACACATCGGCGCGCAAGGCATTGCGCTTGCGCTCCAGCTCGATGCCGGCGGCGTCCTGCGCACGGCTGGCGACATCGATGCGCGCACCGCGTTTACCGCCCAGCTCAATCGGCTGGCTGAGCATCACCGTGGTGGTGCGCGAGTTGCGCCGGGTGTCTTCGGCCTCCCACGACACCTCAGGATTGGGGATCAGCCCGGCCTGCTGGCGATCGCCCTCGGCAATACCGATTTCCCATTGCGCGGCAGCGAGATCGGGGTTACCGGCGAAGGCACTTTGCAGCGCCTGATCCAGTGTCAGGGTCGATGCGCTGGCCAGGCTGCTGCACGCCAGCAACAAGAGGCCGCTGGCGGTTTTGTTCAGGCGTGATCGCGCCGTCAGTTTGATTAAACCGGGCAATGGAGGACTTCCTTTAATTCAGGATTTTTCGATGCCGCCACGTTAGGGTTTTGAACTTATCGACAAGGTGACTGGAACATTACAAATCCGTTATCCACGGTTCAGCAAAGTTGTTTTGTTCTAGGATGCGAAGTGCAAAAGGCTTTGCTGCAATACATGGAAACAAATACTCGGTAGTTATCTGCTGAACAGTACTTGTCGGAATCAAACTTACGAGAATCACGTGGTCCGCGCTGCGGCGGACTGTCGCACAGCCCCGGTTTAAAGCATTGGGTTGTTGACCCTGTAGCCGCTACAACCTTTATCGTTGCGGACATCCCCTTACCCCAGCCCTCTCCCGGGGGGAGAGGGGGCCGACCGAAGTGTCTCGCGTTTTTTATCGACCTGTTACATCAAGTCGATTATGGATTCAGTAAAGTTTTTTCACGTTGGCGTAGTTCTGAAATATCCCGCATTCAGTCCCCTCTCCCTCGGGGAGAGGGTTAGGGTGAGGGGTTGCCTTAATTAGATATCCATTAAATAAAAGTGGTGATAGATCATGCGAATCCTTGTCGTCGAGGACGAGCTTAAAGCTGCCGAATACTTGCATCAGGGTTTGACCGAAAGTGGTTATATCGTTGACCACGCCGCCACCGGTGCCGATGGATTGCATCTGGCGCAACAGCAGGCGTATGACCTGATCATTCTCGACGTGAACTTGCCGGAACTGGACGGTTGGGGCGTGCTGGAACAACTGCGCCGCACCCACTCGACGCGGGTGATGATGCTCACCGCGCGCGGGCGGCTGGCGGACAAGATTCGCGGTCTGGACCTGGGCGCCGACGACTACCTGGTCAAGCCGTTCGAGTTTCCCGAACTGCTGGCGCGGGTCCGCACCCTGATGCGCCGCAGCGAAAACATCCCAGTGCCGCAGGTGTTGAAAGTCGCCGATCTGGAACTCGATCCAGGCCGGCATCGGGCGTTTCGTGGCGAGCAGCGCATCGACCTGACCACCAAGGAATTTGCCCTGCTGCACTTGCTGATGCGCCAGTCCGGCGAGGTGCTGACCCGTACGCAGATCATCTCGCTGGTGTGGGACATGAATTTCGACTGCGACACCAACGTGGTCGAAGTGTCGATCCGGCGCTTGCGGGCGAAAATCGATGACCCGTTCAACAACAAGCTGATCCACACCCTGCGCGGTGTCGGCTACGTGCTGGAGGCGCGGGAATGAAGCCGGCCAGCCTGTCGATGCGCCTCGGTCTGACGGTGAGTATTCTCGGCGCGCTGTTGGTGGTGTTTCTGGCGATCCTTGCCTATTTCGCCCTGACTCATGAGCTGAATGCGCTGTCGCGCGACAGCCTGCAAAAGAAGATGGCGCAGGTGGAACACAGCCTGTCGCTGTACGTCGACGCCAACGAAGTCAGTGGCAAGCCGCACATTCTGCTCGATCAGGTCATGGGCCACGACAACCTGACGCTGACGATTTATGACCGTTCGAACCTGCGTACGCCGCTGCTCAAATCCGGCTCGGGACTGAAGGATCCACGCGCCGAATTGCGCGCAGTACGAGGCACTACCGAGCAGTTGGCCTATAGCGACAGCATCGATGACGAGGGTGCGAAGTTCCTTACCGCGTCGAAGCTGATTCGGCTCAAGGACGGCAGCAGCGTGCCGGTGCTGCTATCGATGGACAACGCGCACGATCAGGCGCTGCTCAGCGCCTATCTGCGCTCGACGCTGATTGCCTTGCCGCTGTTGCTGGTGTTCATCGGCCTAACGGCGTGGGGCGCGGTGCAGCGTGGACTGGCGCCGCTGCGCGAGTTTCGCAAAGTGGCGGCGAGGGTCTCGACGCAGGATCTGGAGCATCGGCTGTCGGTGGTGAACATGCCGCAGGAGTTGAGCGAACTGGCGCAGGGCATCAACTTCATGCTGCATCGCCTCGATGCCGGGGTGCAGCAGTTGTCACAGTTCTCCGATGACCTGGCGCACGAGCTGCGCACACCGATCAACAACCTGATGGGCAAGGCCCAGGTGACGCTGTCGCGCGAGCGCACGAGTGAGGAATACCAGGACGTGCTGGTGTCGTGTACCGAGGAGCTGGAGCGCGTGGCGCGGATTGTTTCCGACATGCTGTTTCTCGCGCAGGTCAGTCACCCGTCGGCGCTGGCGCCGTTTGAAGCGGTGGCGCTGGAGGCGGAAGCGGCGAAGGTTGCGGAGATGTTTTCGCTGGCGGCGCAGGACAAGCAGATTCATTTGAATGTTGTTGGTTGCGCATCAGTGTTGGGCGATCGGCTGATGATCCAGCGGGCGATTTCCAATCTGCTGTCGAATGCGCTGCGTCATTGCCCGAACGGCAAAACCATCACCTTGCTGATCGAGCAAGGCGCGACGCAGGCTTCACTGCTGGTGAGCAATCCCGGCGCCGGCATCGAGGCGCAACACCTGCCGCACCTGTTCGACCGCTTCTACCGCGTCGACAGCGCCCGCTCGCGCTCACAGGGCAGCACCGGGCTGGGGCTGGCGATCGTGCGCTCGATCATGAGCCTGCATCAGGGGGTAGCGGAGGTGAAGAGCTTGCCAGGTGTCATGACCGTGTTCCGCCTCGGTTTTCCTGCGGCGACACCCATGGCCCCATCGCTTTGAAGAAACTCAAGCATGAAGCTGGCATTGACCGATGTCCTGTAGGAGCTGCCGCAGGCTGCGATCTTTTGCCTTGGCCTTTGAAGATCAGGAGCAAAAGATCGCAGCCTGCGGCAGCTCCTACAGAGTGTCGGGGTGTTTTTGGGTTTTGTGGACACCACTGAATCCTGTGGGAGCTTGCCTGCAAGCGATTACGGTAGATCAGGCAAAAAAAAACGGCACCTTACGGTGCCGTTCGCCTTTCACAGTTCTCCTGTCACTTACGCGCATCCGCCCAGGATTTCAGCAGTTCGTTGTAGCTCACGGTCTCGCCCTTCGGCTTCTCGTTGGCCAATTTCGGTTTTGGTGCGCCCGGTTGGTCGAACCAGTATTGCGCATCGCGTTCCGGGTTCATTTTCGGGGCGCACACCGCTTGGGCCTTGGAGCGTTCGAGACGGGTCATGATTGCGTCCTGATCCTTGGCCAGGCCGTCCAGCGCCTGTTGCGGAGTCTTCTCGCCGCTGGCCGCTTCGGCGATGTGGCTCCACCACAGTTGCGCTAGGCGCGGATAGTCCGGCACGTTGGTGCCGGTCGGAGTCCATTGCACGCGGGCCGGGCTGCGGTAGAACTCGACCAGGCCACCGAGTTTCGGCGCCAGATCGGTCATCGCCTGCGAGTTGATGTCCGACTCGCGAATCGGCGTCAGGCCGACGATGGTTTTCTTCAGCGACACGGTTTTCGAGGTGACGAACTGCGCGTACAGCCACGCCGCGAGTTTCTGTTTCTCAGGCGTGGATTTCATGAACGTCCACGAACCTACGTCCTGATAACCGAGCTTCATGCCCTCCTCCCAATACGGCCCGCGCGGCGACGGCGCCATGCGCCATTTCGGCGTGCCGTCGGCGTTGACCACCGGCAGGCCCGGTTTGGTCATGTCGGCGGTGAACGCGGTGTACCAGAAGATCTGCTGAGCGATATTGCCTTGGGACGGCACCGGGCCGGACTCGGAGAAGGTCATGCCCGCCGCTTCCGGTGGCGCGTAGGCCTTGAGCCAGTCGACGTATTTCTGCGTGGCGAACACCGCCGCCGGGCCGTTGGTGTCGCCACCACGGGTCACGCTGGAACCGACCGGGTGACAGTCCTCGACGCGAATCCCCCACTCGTCCACCGGCAAGCCGTTGGGCAAACCCTTGTCGCCGCCACCGGCCATGGAGAACCAGGCATCGGTGAAGCGCCAGCCCAGCGACGGGTCTTTCTTGCCGTAATCCATGTGGCCGTAGACGCGTTTACCGTCGATTTCCTTGACGTCTTCGCTGAAGAATTTGGCGATGTCTTCATAGGCCGACCAGTTCACCGGCACGCCCAATTCGTAGCCGTACTTTTCCTTGAACTTGGCTTTCAGATCGGCGCGTTCGAACCAGTCGGCGCGGAACCAGTACAGGTTGGCGAACTGCTGGTCGGGCAGTTGATAGATCTTGCCATCCGGCGCGGTGGTGAACGAGATGCCGATGAAGTCCTTGATGTCGAGGGTCGGCGAGGTGAAGTTCTTGCCTTCGTTGGCCATCAGGTCGGTGATCGATTCGGTCTTGCCGTAGCGAAAGTGCGTACCGATCAGGTCCGAGTCGTTGACCCAGCCGTCGTAGATGTTCTTGTCCGACTGCATCACCGTCTGCATTTTTTCCACCACGTCGCCTTCTTGCAGCAGGTCGTGGGTGAGCTTGATCCCGGTGATTTCAGTGAAGGCCTTGGCCAGCACCTTGGACTCGTATTCGTGGGTGGTCAGGGTCTCGGAAACCACTTTGATTTCCATGCCGCGAAACGGCTCGGCGGCCTTGATGAACCACTTCAATTCTTCGAGCTGCTGATCGGCCGTCAGGGTCGACGGTTTGAACTCGCTGCCGATCCATTTTTTCGCAGCGTCTTCGTAGGCATCGGCCCAGGCAGATGCGCTCAAACCGCTGAGTGCCAGCACGGCTGCCAATGAAATGCTATGTCGCAGCTTATTGTTTTTGTCGAACATAGAGACCTCCAGTTTGAGTTACGGAGCACGATTGCCGAGCGACTCGACTAGCCCCAGCGCATCACAACCAACAGCCACACCAGAGACAGCGCGGACGCTACCCAGATGCTCCAGTCGGTGACGCCGATTACCAGCAGATGCAGGTAGGCGCTGCCGAGAAGACCGATGAACAAGCGATCGCCACGGGTGGTGGCAATCGGCAGAAAACCGCGTCGCAGGATGCTCGGCGAGCGCAGTTCCCAGGTGGTCATGCCCACCAGCAATAGGCCGATGGCAATAAAGAACCCCGCCGTGGGGGTGGTCCAGCTCATCCATTCCATCATGCGTTCCTCAGACCCGACCGAGGGCAAAGCCCTTGGCCACGTGGTTGCGAACAAACCAGATCACCAGCATGCCCGGGAGGATGGTCAACACCCCCGCCGCTGCCAGCACGCCCCAGTCGATGCCCGAGGCCGACACCGTGCGCGTCATCACCGCCGCAATCGGCTTGGCATTCACCGAAGTCAGCGTGCGCGCCAGCAGCAGTTCGACCCAGGAAAACATGAAGCAGAAAAACGCCGTGACGCCGATGCCGGAGCCGATCAGCGGGATGAAAATCTTCACGAAGAACTTGGGAAAGCTGTAGCCGTCGATGTACGCGGTTTCGTCGATTTCCTTGGGCACCCCGGACATGAAGCCTTCAAGAATCCACACCGCCAGCGGCACGTTGAACAGGCAGTGCGCTAGCGCCACGGCGATGTGCGTGTCGAACAGCCCGATCGACGAATACAACTGAAAGAACGGCAACAGAAACACCGCCGGTGGCGCCATGCGGTTGGTCAGCAGCCAGAAGAACAAGTGCTTGTCGCCGAGGAAGCGATAGCGCGAAAACGCATAGGCCGCCGGCAGCGCCACACTCAGCGAGATCACCGTGTTCAGGCTGACGTAATACAGCGAATTGAGATAACCGGTGTACCAGCTCGGGTCGGTGAAAATCACCTTGTAGTTGTGCCAGGTGAAATCCTGGGGGAACAGGGTCAAGCCGCCGAGAATTTCGGTGTTGCTCTTGAACGACATGTTCAGCAACCAGTAGATCGGCACCAGCAGAAACAGGATGTACACCAGCAACGGAACAAGCTTTCTTTTGCTCATGGCCGGGCCCTCAGCGGTTGGCGTCGGAATGGGTCATGGCGGTGTAGAACAGCCACGAGACCAGCAGGATGATCAGGAAGTACACCAGCGAAAACGCCGCCGCCGGCCCCAGATCGAATTGGCCGACGGCCATCTGGGTCAAAGTCTGACTGAGGAAAGTCGTGGCATTGCCCGGCCCGCCGCCAGTGAGCACGAACGGCTCGGTGTAGATCATGAAACTGTCCATGAAGCGCAGCATCACCGCGATCAGCAGCACGCTTTTCAACTTCGGTAATTGAATGTGGCGGAACACCGCCCAGGCCGAGGCGCGGTCGATCCGCGCCGCCTGGTAATACACGTCGGGAATCGCCCGCAGCCCGGAAAAACACAGCAACGCCACCAGCGAAGTCCAGTGCCAGACGTCCATCACCAGCACCGTGACCCAAGCGTCCATGGTGTTGGCCGCGTAGTTGTAGCTGATGCCCAGTGCATTCAGGCTCGAACCGAGCAGACCTATGTCGGCGCGACCGAAGATCTGCCAGATGGTGCCGACCACGTTCCACGGGATCAGCAACGGAATCGCCAGAATGATCAGCACCACCGACGACCAGCGGCCCTTGGTTGGCATGGTCAGGGCGACGGCGATACCCAACGGGATTTCGATCAGCAGCACGCAGGCCGAGTAGATGAACTGGCGTAGCAGCGAGTCATGCAGACGCGGATCGAGCAGCACCTGTTTGTACCAGTCGGCGCCGACGAAGTAGCGGCTGGACTGGTCGAAAATGTCCTGCACCGAATAGTTGACCACGGTCATCATCGGGATTACCGCACTGAACGCCACCAGCAGAAATACCGGCAACACCAGCCACCAGGCCTTGTTGTTCTGCACCTTGTTCATGGTTGCACCTCGTCGTCGGCTTCAAGCAGAAACTCATCGGCATAGACCATCAGCCACTGTGCCGGAAAACTGATGTACGCCGTGCCCTGCGGCACCGGTTTGTCTTCGGCCAGACGCACCTTGAGCGGCGCGCCGTCGAGGTCGAGAGTGAGGATCTTGTAGGTGCCGAGGTCTTCGACGTGAACCACCCGCGCCTGCATCGCCTCGTCAAATGGCTCGTCCCAGACATGGATGAACTCCGGGCGGATGCCGACCTTCAGATTTTTCCACTGACCATGTTCGATATGCCGTTGCAAAGCGTCGGACAGTGGCAAGTGCGTCGAAGCGAAACCGACCCCGCCCGGCTGCGGCTGCACCTCGATCAGGTTCATCCCCGGGCTGCCGATGAAGTAGCCGACAAAGGTGTGGCTCGGCCGCTCGAACAATTCCCGGGGCGTGCCGAACTGCACGATCTGTCCGCCGTACATCACCGCGATCTTGTCGGCGAAGGTCGAGGCCTCCAGTTGATCGTGGGTGACGTAGACCATGGTGATGTTGAACTGCTCGTGGATCTGCTTGAGCTTGCGTCGCAGTTTCCACTTCAGGTGAGGGTCGATCACCGTCAGCGGCTCGTCGAAGAGGATCGCCGAGACGTCGTCACGCACCAGACCACGGCCCATGGAGACTTTCTGTTTTTCGTCAGCGGTGAGGTTACGCGCCTTCTTGCTCAGCAGGTTTTGCAGGTCGAGGACTTCGGCGATTTCCTGCACCTTGCTGTGCACTTTCGCCTCGGCCATGCCCTGATTGCGCAGGGGGAAGGCCAGGTTGTCGAACACGGTCATGGTGTCGTAGACCACCGGGAACTGGAACACCTGAGCGACGTTGCGCTTCTCCGGGGTCAGGTCATTGACCGCTTTGCCGTCGAACAGCACGTGCCCTTGCGAGGGGCTGAGCAGGCCGGAAATGATGTTGAGCAAGGTCGATTTGCCGCAACCCGAAGGGCCGAGCAAGGCATAGGCGCCGCCCTGCTCCCAAATGTGGTCCATTTCGCGGATCGCGTAATCGTCAGGCCCGCTCGGCTGCTTGCTGTAGCTGTGGGCGAGGTGCTGCAAACGGATTTCGGCCATCAGGCAACCCTCGCGACACGCCGGCCCGGTGCCTGCACCAGACGGCCCTGCGCATCGAACACGAACAGTTTGTGAGTCGGGATGTAGATGCGGATCGGCGCATCGACGTCGTATTCGTGAACCCCCGGCAGGTGCAGCACCAGCAGGAAATGCTCGTTGCGCACGTGCAGGAAGGTTTCCGAGCCGCTGATCTCCGCCACTTCGACGGTGACCGCCAGCTCCAGATCGTCATCGTTGCTCGGCACCAGTGAGATATGGCTGGGGCGTACGCCAAAGCGAAACTCGCCCTCGCCCACCGGGCGCAGGTCGACGTTCAACGGGAAATGCACGAAGTTGGCGAAGCTGACTTCGTTGCCGGCGATGCGCCCGGGCATCAGGTTGATCGGCGGCTCGGAGAACAGCTCGGCGGCCAACACGGTTTGCGGCTGGTGGTAGACCGAGGTCGACGGGCCGCTCTGGATCACCCGGCCTTCGTGAAGAATGGTCGTGGTGCCGCCCAGGGCCAACGCTTCGTTGGGCTCGGTGGTGGCGTAGATCGCGATGGTGTGGCGGGCCTTGAACAGCTCGCGCATCTCTTGGCGCAGCTCTTCGCGCAGCTTGTAATCGAGGTTGACCAGCGGCTCGTCGAACAGGATCAGCTCGGCATCCTTGACCAGCGCCCGGGCCATCGCCGTGCGCTGCTGCTGACCGCCGGACAGTTCCAGCGGATAGCGCTGCAGAAACTTCTCGATGCGCAGCATCTTCGCGGTTTCCAGCACTTTGCTATGAATGATTTCTTTGGAAACACCGGCCTGACGCAGCGGCGAGGCGATGTTCTCGAACACGGTCATGGTCGGGTAATTGATGAACTGCTGATAGACCATCGACACGTTGCGCAGGCGCACCGGGCACTGGGTGACGTCGACGCCGTTCATCAGGATCCGGCCGCTGTCGGGCTTGTCCAGGCCTGCCATCAGGCGCATCAGGCTGGTCTTGCCGGACAGCGTGCGGCCGAGCAGAACGTTGAAGGATCCGGGTTCGAATTTCAGGCAGGCATCGTCGATCCAGGTCTGGCCCTCGACGGTACGGCTGACGTGCTCCAGGGTGAGTGACATGGCTCGGCCTTTTTTATTATTGGAGTCAAGCGATCTGTGCAGCAGAGCGACATTCGTGCCAGAAATGGCAAGTGGTTGATTTGTCGTGAAAAGGGCTGAAAACGCGGGGAATGGGCGTTCATTGCTGAACACATTTGAACAGTCGGGCGATTGACAATGAACAATAGTGAACAACACTCTATGAACTGTTCACACCCCCTGTAGGAGCTGCCGCAGGCTGCGATCTTTTGACTTTTGTTTTTAAGAACAAGATCAAGAGATCGCAGCCTGCGGCAGCTCCTACAGGGAAAATGTGTGGGTCATAACAATAATAAAAGCGCTGCATCAGAGGCTGACCACCATGGCCGCACCTGCCCCGCCGCTGTCCCACGACGCGATTGTCCAGAACTCCTGGCAACGTTGCCGCGCCTTCGGTCTTGACCACCAGAGCGCCCCGGCCTTCGATCAATTGCCCGCCGCGGGCATCGCGCAGCTGCTCGACCGTCACCACGCGCTGGTGCAGACCACCCATCAGGAAGTGCTGCCGTATTACGAGAACATCCTCAGCAACTCCAATTGCCTGATCATGCTCGCCGACCATCAGGGTCAGGTGCTGACCTCCTGGGGCACTCAGCGCTTTATCGAGCCGAACCTGGCCCGAGGGTTTAGCGCCGGGGCGAGCTGGATGGAACGCTGCAGCGGCACCAATGCAATCGGCACCGCACTGGCCTGCGAACAAGCGGTGCACATCGAGCACGATGAACACTTTCTGAAAGCCAACCGTTTCATGACCGGTTCCGCCGCGCCGATTTTCGATGCCGAGCGCAAGGTTATCGCGGTGCTCGACGTGTCCAGCGACAGTTACCTGCCGCCCTCGCACACGCTGGGCATGGTCAAGATGATGAGCCAGACCGTGGAGAACCGGCTGATCCTCAACCTGTTCCATGGCCAGCACTTTCAACTGACCTTCAACACCGGGTTGAACAATCTCGACAGTCAGTGGGCGGGTTTGCTGATTTTCGATGAGAGCGGGCAAGTGTTGTCGGCCAATCGCCGGGCGGACAATCTGCTCGGCGTGCGCCTGTCGCGGGTCAGTGTCGAGAGCCTGTTCAACGTGTCGCTGCTGGAGCTGTTGAATCAGCCCGACGGCTTGCCGTTCGCCCTGCAGACCTCCGGGCGCAACCGTTTTCAGTGTTTGTTGAAGCGACCGCAACAGGCAGCGGTTCAGCCTCGGGTATTTGCTGAACCGAAAAGCGCCGAAACGTCGCTCAAACCCTCGGGCGCCATCAGCCTCAGCACCCTGCACTTCGGTGACAGCCGGGTGGAAAAAGCCGTGCGTCAGGCCGAACGCCTGCTGGAGAAAGACATTCCGCTGCTGATCCACGGCGAAACCGGAGTCGGCAAGGAATTCTTCGTCAAAGCCCTGCATCAGGCCAGCTCGCGCAGCAAACAGGCATTTATCGCCGTCAACTGCGCGGCGATCCCCGCCGAACTGGTGGAGTCAGAACTGTTCGGCTATGAAAAAGGCGCGTTCACCGGCGCCAACCAGAAAGGCAGCATCGGCCTGATCCGCAAAGCCGACAAAGGCACGCTGTTCCTCGACGAAATCGGCGACATGCCGTTGCCGACTCAGGCGCGGTTGTTGCGAGTGTTGCAGGAGCGTTGCGTGCAACCGGTGGGCAGCAGCGAATTGTTCGCGGTGGATCTGCGGATCATCTCGGCGACCAACCGCTCTTTGCGCGAACAAGTGCAACTGGGGCGGTTTCGTGAGGACTTGTATTACCGCATCGGCGGTCTGACCCTCGAATTGCCGCCACTTCGCGAGCGCAGCGACAAGCAGGCGCTGTTCAAACGCCTGTGGGAACAACATCGCGAACCGACGCAATGGGCCGGACTCAGCCGCGAAGTGCTGGAGCTGTTCGGCCGGCATCCGTGGCCGGGCAATCTGCGTCAGGTCAGCAGCGTGATGCAAGTGGCGCTGGCGATGGCCGAGGAGCAACCGGTACGGCCAGAGCATCTGCCGGATGATTTTTTTGTCGATCTGGAGATGGAGCCGGTGGAGAGCGTGCAGCCGCTGGGGCTGGATCTGAATGATGTGGAAGCGTTGAACCGGGAGTTGAAAGCAGCCGGGGGCAATATTTCGCATCTGGCGCGGCGGTTGGGGGTTAGTCGCAATACCCTTTACAAGCGGTTGCGTCAGGCGTAATGACGCGTAGTCTGAGCGAACCTCATCGCTGGCAAGCCAGCCCCCACAGGGTTTCGGGTTGTACGCAACAACGGTGAACCACAATTAAACCTGTGGGAGCGGGCTTGCCCGCGATGGCGTCAGACCATTCACCACACCACCACTAAACCGCCCCCATTGACCGAACCGACTAGACTGTGACGAAATGTTTCAGTTTTTTGCCCCGCCTTTGATCCACACACCTCCCTCCTCCTGATCCTTACAGGACACGTGCTTTGACCAACATCTGTTCCACCGGCCTCGATATCGGCTTCGCTTCGCTGGACTACCTGCAGATCGGCTTCCTCGGCATCATTCAAGGCATCACCGAGTTGCTGCCCGTTTCCTCCACCGCGCATATGCGCATCGTCCCGGCCCTGCTCGGCTGGCCGGATCCCGGCTCGGCGTTTTCCGCAGCGATGCAACTGGCCGCACTGGCGGCGGTGGTCAGTTATTTCTGGCGCGATGTCCGCCAAGTGGTCGGCGGCAGCGTCGATGCGGTGCGCCAACGGGATTTCAACAACCGCTGGTTCATCCTCGCAGTGGCGATTGTGCTGGCGACCATCCCCATCGGCATCGCCGGTATAGCGTTGTCATCGACACTCAATGCCTGCAACTCACCCTTGCGCGGCCTGATGGTGATCGGGATTTCCTGCGTGGTCATGGCGGTGCTGCTGGCGGCTGCCGAACTGACCTGCCGCCATCGGCGCAGCGTTGACGAAATGCGTCTGCGCGATGCGCTGATCGTCGGTATCGCACAGATTGGCGCGCTAATTCCCGGGGTGTCGCGCTCCGGCTCGACACTGACGGCAGCGCTGTTTCTCAACTTCCAGCGTGAAGAAGCGGCGCGGTTTTCATTCCTGCTCGGGCTGCCGGCGATCGCCCTCGCCGGTCTGAAGGAGTTGTGGGTGTTATTCCATGCCGACCTTCCCGCTGCCGTTTGGGGGCACCTGATTTTCGGTCTGGTGATTGCCAGCATCTCGGCGTTCTTCGCGATCTGGGGCCTGATGCGTTTTCTGGAGAAGTTCTCCACCTGGCCATTCGTCATCTACCGTGCGGTGCTGGGGATTTTCCTGATCGTCGCGGTCAGCACCGGCGCCTTGAGCTAAGGCCCCGCCAGAAAAAACAAAACCCGCACTCGGCGGGTTTTGTTTTAAACGCGGATCAGGCAATCAGTCAGCCAGACGCCAGGTCGTGCCGCCCTTGCCGTCTTCCAGCACCACGCCCATGGCGGTGAGCTGGTCACGGATACGGTCGGATTCGGCCCAGTCTTTGCCGGCGCGTGCCGCCAGACGTGCAGCAATTAGCGCATCGACTTCAGCCGCATCGACACGCCCTTCGGCGCCCGCCTGCAGGAAGTCATCCGCTTCCAACTGCAACACGCCCAACACGCTCGCCAGTTCTTTCAGACGTGCCGCCAGACCTGCCGCTGCATCGAGATCGCTCTCGCGCAGACGATTGATCTCACGCACCATCTCGAACAGCACCGCGCAGGCTTCCGGCGTGCCGAAGTCGTCGTTCATCACCGTGGTGAAACGCTCGACAAAGGCTTCGCCGCCGGCCGGAGCGACGCTCGGCAGTCCTTTCAACGCGTGGTAGAAACGCTCGAGTGCGCCCTTGGCGTCCTTGAGGTTGTCTTCCGAGTAGTTGATCGCGCTGCGGTAGTGGCTCGACACCAGCAGGTAACGCACGACTTCCGGGTGGTACTTGTCGAGCACGTCGCGAATGGTGAAGAAGTTGTTCAAGGACTTGGACATCTTCTCGCCATTGATACGGATCATGCCGCAATGCATCCACGCGTTGGCGTAGGTCTTGCCGGTGGCCGCTTCGCTTTGGGCGATTTCGTTTTCATGGTGCGGGAACTCAAGGTCGCTGCCGCCGCCATGAATGTCGAAGGTCTCACCGAGGCAGCAGGTGGACATCACCGAGCACTCGATGTGCCAGCCCGGACGCCCGGCGCCCCACGGCGATTCCCAGCTCGGCTCGCCCGGCTTGGCGGCTTTCCACAGGACGAAATCCAGCGGATCTTCTTTCGACTCGTCGACTTCGATGCGTGCACCGATGCGCAGGTCTTCGATCTTCTTGCGCGACAGCTTGCCGTAGCCCATGAACTTGGCGACGCGGTAGTACACGTCGCCATTGCCCGGGGCGTAGGCGAAGCCCTTGTCGATCAGGGTCTGGATCATCGCGTGCATGCCCGGAATGTGATCCGTGGCGCGCGGCTCCATGTCCGGCTTCTTGATGTTCAGGCGCGCTTCGTCTTCGTGCATCGCCGCGATCATGCGCTCGGTCAGCGCTTCGAACGACTCATCGTTCTCGCGGGCACGATTGATGATCTTGTCGTCGATGTCGGTGATGTTGCGCACGTAGGTCAGGTCGTAACCGCTGAAGCGCAACCAGCGGGTCACCAGGTCGAACGCGACCATGCTGCGGCCGTGGCCGAGGTGGCAGTAGTCGTACACGGTCATGCCGCACACGTACATGCGCACCTTGTTGCCATCCAGCGGCTTGAAGACTTCTTTGCTCTTGGTGAGCGTGTTGTAGATCGTCAGCACTTTATATTTCCTTGACGCTAAATCACTGGCCCCACGAATCACGCAGGGTCACGGTACGGTTGAATACCGGCTGACCTGGTTTCGAGTCCTTGATGTCGGCGACGAAGTAGCCTTCGCGCTCGAACTGGAAACGGTCTTCCGGCTGTGCATTGCCAAGCGATGGCTCAGCACGACAACCGGTCAGCACTTGCAGTGAGTCAGGGTTGATGTTGTCGAGGAAACTCGCGCTGTCTTCGGCCTTCTCCGGGTTCGGAGAACGGAACAGGCGATCGTACAGACGCACTTCGCACTCGATGCTGGCAGCGGCCGGCACCCAGTGGATCACGCCCTTGACCTTGCGGCCTTCAGGGTTCTTGCCGAGGGTGTCCGGGTCGTACGAGCAACGCAGCTCGACGATGTTGCCGTCGGCGTCCTTGATCGCTTCGTCGGCACGGATCACGTAGCTGCCACGCAGACGCACTTCGCCGTTCGGCTCCAGGCGCTTGTAGCCCTTTGGTGGTTCTTCCATGAAGTCATCGCGGTCGATGTAGATTTCACGGGCGAACGGCAGCTGGCGCACGCCGAGTTCTTCTTTCTGCGGATGACGCGGCAGTTCGAGGTTTTCGACCTGACCTTCCGGGTAGTTGGTGATCACCACTTTCAACGGACGCAGCACGCACATGGCACGCGGCGCGTTGGCGTCCAGGTCCTGACGGATGCTGAACTCGAGCATGCCGAAGTCGACCACGCCATCGGAACGGTTGGTGCCGACCATGTCGCAGAAGTTACGGATCGATGCCGGGGTGTAGCCGCGACGGCGGAAACCCGACAGGGTCGACATGCGTGGGTCGTCCCAGCCGTGCACGTGCTTTTCATCGACCAGTTGCTTGAGCTTGCGCTTGCTGGTGATGGTGTAGTTCAGGTTCAGGCGGCTGAACTCGTACTGGCGCGGGTTGGCCGGCACCGGCAGGTTGTCCAGGAACCACTCGTACAGCGGACGATGGCTTTCGAACTCCAGGGTGCAGATCGAGTGGGTGATGCCTTCGATGGCGTCCGACTGACCGTGGGTGAAGTCATAGTTCGGGTAGATGCACCACTTGTCACCGGTCTGGTGGTGATGGGCGTGGCGGATGCGGTACATGATCGGGTCGCGCAGGTTCATGTTCGGCGAGGCCATGTCGATCTTCGCACGCAGCACGCGGGCACCGTCCGGGAACTCACCGGCACGCATGCGCGCGAACCAGTCGAGGTTCTCTTCTACCGAACGGTCGCGGAACGGGCTGTTCTTGCCAGGCTCGGTCAGGCTGCCACGGTATTCCTTGGCCTGCTCAGGGGTCAGGTCGTCGACGTAAGCCTTGCCGGCCTTGATCAGCTCGACCGCCCAGTCGTGCAACTGGTCGAAATACTGCGAGGCGTAGCGCACTTCGCCGGACCACTCGAAGCCCAGCCATTTGACGTCGCTTTCGATCGCGTCGATGTATTCCTGGTCTTCCTTGGCCGGGTTGGTGTCGTCGAAACGCAGGTGCGTGACGCCGCCGAACTCCTGGGCCAGGCCGAAGTTCACGCAGATCGACTTGGCGTGGCCGATGTGCAGGTAGCCGTTGGGCTCAGGCGGAAAACGGGTGACGATCTGGGTGTGCTTGCCCGAGTCCAGGTCTGCCTGGATGATCGGCCGCAGGAAATTGACCGGCACGGCAGGGCCGGACTTGGCATTCGAGGTAGGGTCGACAGTGGGCTTGCTCATAGGATCCTTGACTTACATGTGCGCGGCCGCAAAGGGGGCCAGACAAAACAAAGCCGCTATCATAGCCGATGCTGTCAAGGGCCTGACAGAGCGCGGCCTATAAAGGAGCGCATTTAATCGCCGGGATTTGAAAAACAGCCTCGAAATTCGCGCCTGTCACGCTAAACTGCGCACCTTGGCCGATGGGCTGAACCGGTATAGGGCGCAAATGTCCCAATACCCACGAATTCCTTATAAAACGCTTCATTGAAAAAGAGCACCGATCATGACTCAAGTCAAACTGACCACCAACTACGGCGACATCGTCATCGAACTGGACGCTGAAAAAGCGCCGATCACCGTTGCCAACTTCCTTGAATACGTTAAGGCCGGTCACTACGAAAACGTAGTCTTTCACCGTGTGATCAAGGGTTTCATGATCCAGGGCGGCGGTTTCCAGCCTGGCATGCAGGAAAAGAAAGACAAGCGCGCCAGCATCCAGAACGAAGCCGACAACGGCCTGAAGAACGAGAAGTACACCCTGGCCATGGCCCGCACCATGGACCCGCATTCGGCCTCGGCGCAGTTCTTCATCAACGCCACCAACAACAGCTTCCTCAACCACACTGCCAAGACCGCTCAGGGCTGGGGTTATGCCGTGTTCGGTAAAGTCGTTGCCGGTACCGACGTAGTCGACAAGATCGAAGGCGTGGCCACCACTTCCAAGGCCGGTCACCAGGACGTGCCGAAAGACGACGTGATCATCGAGAAAGCCGAGATCATCGAAGCGTGATATTGCTGATTTCAGACTTGCATCTGGAAGAGGAGCGCCCGGACATTACCCGGGCGTTTCTGGATTTGCTCGCCGGACGCGCCCGCTCGGCGAGTGCGTTGTACATCCTCGGCGACTTTTTCGAGGCGTGGATTGGCGACGATGCCATGACGCCCTTCCAGCGTTCCATCTGCCAGGCCCTGCGCGAACTGAGCGACAGCGGCACGGCGATCTTTCTGATGCACGGCAATCGCGACTTCCTGCTCGGCAAGGCCTTCTGCAAAGAAGCCGGCTGCACCCTGTTGAAGGACCCGAGTGTCGTGCAGTTTTACGGCGAGCCGGTGCTGCTGCTGCACGGCGACAGCCTGTGCACCCGCGACGAAGCCTACATGAAGCTGCGGCGCTACCTGCGTAACCCGATCACCCTGTTCATCCTGCGCCACCTGCCGCTGAGCACCCGCCACAAACTGGCGCGCAAGCTGCGCAGCGAAAGCCGCGCGCAGACGCGGATGAAGGCCAATGACATTGTTGATGTCACGCCTGAGGAAATTCCGCGGATCATGCAGCAATACGCGGTGAAAACCCTGATTCACGGGCATACCCATCGTCCGGCGATCCACAAGCTGCAGCTCGGCGAGCAAGCGGCGAAGCGGATTGTGCTGGGGGACTGGGATCGTCAGGGTTGGGCGTTGCAGGTGGATGAGAACGGGTTTGCCCTCGCGCCGTTCGACTTCGCCCCGCCGCCAGCCCTGCCCGCTCCCGCAATCTAAAAGCCAAGATCAAAAGATCGCAGCCTGCGGCAGCTCCTACAAGAAAACGCATTCCAATGTAGGAGCTGCCGCAGGCTGCGATTTTTTAGCGATCACCGCACAATCAATGACCGGACGCAGCCGGCCCGGCCTTCGCCGCAAACGGTGGCTTCGCCAGCCACACAATCAGAATCAGCCCCATGAACCCCCAGCCCAGCAACGTGAAGTAATCCACGGTGGAAAGCATGTACGCCTGGCTGGTGAGGATCTGATCCATCTGCGCGTACGCCGATTGGCTCGCGCCGCCTAAATGGTTCAAGGTCTCGCGGGTCGCCGGTTCGAAGGTACTGATGCTTTCGCTCATGTACGCATGATGCTGATCGGCGCGGCGAATCCAGATCCACGTGGTCAACGATGCCGCAAAGCTGCCGCCCAGGGTGCGCAGGAAGGTTGCCAGGCCTGCGCCGTCGGCGATCTGGCTTGGCGGCAGGTCGGACATCAGGATGCTCAGGGTCGGCATGAAGAACAGCGCCACGCCGATACCCATGAACAGCTGCACCAGAGCGATGTGCTGGAAGTCCACCTCGTTGGTGAACTCGGCGCGCATGAAGCAGCTCAGGCCAATCGCGAGGAACGCCAGACCGGCCAGCAGGCGCAGGTCGAACTTGTTCGCGTACTTGCCGACAAACGGCGACAGCAACACCGGCAGAATCCCGATCGGCGCCACGGCCAGACCGGCCCAGGTCGCGGTGTAACCCATCTGGGTTTGAAGCCACTGCGGCAGGATCAGGTTGATGCCGAAGAAACCGGCGTATCCAAGGACCAGCACCAGCGTGCCGATGCGGAAGTTGCGATGCGCGAACAGGCGCAGGTTGACCACCGGATGCTGGTCGGTCATTTCCCAGATCACAAACACCGCCAGCGCGATCACCGAAATCGCCGCGCCGATGATGATGAAATTCGACTCGAACCAGTCCAGGTCATTGCCCTTGTCGAGGATCACCTGCAACGCGCCGACGCCGATGATCAACGTGATCAGGCCGACGTAATCCATCGGTTGGCGACTGGTTTCCACCGGGCGCTTGGCCAGTTGTGAGCGCACCACCATCACCGCAAAGATGCCGATCGGTACGTTGATGAAGAAGATCCACGGCCAGCTGTAGCTATCGGTGATCCAGCCACCAAGAATCGGACCTGCAATCGGTGCGACCACTGTGACCATCGCCAGCAACGCCAGGGCCATGCCGCGCCTCGCGGGGGGATAGACCGCAATCAACAGGGTTTGCGTCATCGGGTACAGCGGCCCGGCCACCAGGCCTTGCAGCACGCGGAAACCGATCAGTTCCGGCATCGAGGTGGAGATACCGCAGAGGAACGAGGCCAGCACGAACAGGATAGTGGCCCAGAGAAACAGCTTCACCTCGCCGAAGCGCCGACTGAGCCAACCGGTCAGCGGCAGTGCGATCGCGTTGCTCACGGCAAACGAGGTAATGACCCAGGTGCCCTGCTCCGAACTCACCCCGAGGTTGCCGGAAATTGTCGGCAACGCCACGTTGGCGATGGTGGTGTCGAGCACTTGCATGAACGTCGCCAGCGACAGGCCGATGGTGCTGAGCAACAGGCTGGGCGGCGTGAAAGAGGCGTTATTGCTCATTGTGAATCCTTTGGAACCGGGTTGGCGCCCTGTCTGTTACAGACACAGCAGCCCTTGTGGGAAAAAATCAATGTTGCAAGGAAACACTGTGGCGAGGGGATTTATCCCCGATAGGCCGCGAAGCGGCCCCTCCTTTGATTCAGAAAAGCCGGGCCTGCTGCGCAGTCCATCGGGGATAAATCCCCTCACCACAGTAAATCTCATCACCTTGAGAACCTGTTCCCACAGGGGAAAGATTCAGCGTTGCGCGGTCTTGCTCACCGCAGCGCTGTTGTCGTGGATCAGCTGCGCAATCATCGCGTCGGCTTCGGCCAGTTGGCGGTCGTAGACGTTGGTGCTGAACGAGGCCTTTTGCGGTGGTTGCTGGGCCAGCACCGGACCGCTCTGGTCATGCAGGTTCACTTCAACGTTGGTCGACAGACCGACCCGCAGCGGATGCTTGGCCAGCTCTTCGGCGTTGATGTGAATCCGCACTGGCACACGCTGGACGATCTTGATCCAGTTACCGGTGGCGTTCTGCGCCGGCAACAGAGCAAACGCGCTGCCGGTACCGGCGCCGAGGCTGTCGACGGTGCCGCTGTATTTCACGCTGCTGCCATAGATGTCGGACTCGATGTCCACCGGTTGACCGATGCGCATGTCACGCAGTTGGGTTTCCTTGAAGTTGGCGTCGATCCACAGTTGATCCAGCGGAATCACCGCCATCAGCGCAGTGCCCGGCTGCACACGCTGACCGAGTTGCACGGTGCGTTTGGCGACGTAACCGGTGACTGGCGCGATCAGCGTGCTGCGGGCGTTGGTCAGGTACGCCTGACGCAGATCCGCTGCGGCGGACATCACGTCCGGGTGCGACGAAACCACGGTGTCATCGACCAGCGCGCTGGTAGTTTTCAGTTGTTGCCTGGCGTTGGCCAAGGCGTTTTGCGCCGAGGTCAGGTCGTCGCGGGCGTGGGACAGTTCTTCCTGGGAAATCGCCCCGCCAGCGGCGAGGTTTTTCCGGCGGTTGTAGTTGTCCTGCGCTTTCTGTACTTCTGCCTGTTGCGCGTTGACCTGGGCTTTCATGCCATCGACGTTGCTGTACAGGCCGCGCACCTGGCGCACGGTACGCGCCAGTTTTGCCTGAGCACTTTGCAGGCCGACTTCGGCGTCGTTCGGGTCAAAGTTGATCAGCACCTGACCTTCCTGAACCAGATCACCATCGTCAGCGCCAATGCTGACCACGGTGCCAGTGACCAGCGGGGTGATCTCCACGACGTTGCCGTTGACGTAGGCGTCGTCGGTGCTTTCGTTGAAGCGCCCGATGAATTCGTGATACGCCCAGACGCCAGCACCGGCGAGCAGGACCACGACGGCCAGCACCAGCAGCATCACTTTGCGCTTGCGCGGATTGCCGGTGTCGGGGGTGTTGGTTTGAGTTTGGGTGTTTTCGGCAGTGGCCATGACAAATACCTGAATTAGTTGTGCGACGTGGCTGGGGTGGCGTTGGCTGCGGTCAGGGTTTCACCCTGAAAGCCGCCGCCCAGCGCTTGCATCAGTTGAATCGACAGGTCGATCTGCTCGGCATTGAGGTTGGCCAGCTGACGCTGGGCCTGCAGCAATTGCTGCTCGATGCTGAGCACGTCCAGGTAGTTGCCGATGCCGGAACCGTAACGCTGGACGACGGTGTTGTAAGAATCCTGAGCAATCTCGGTGGCGTGTTGCTGCGCGCCGATCTGCCGGCCGATGTCACGCAACTGGTTGATCGTGTCGCTGACATCACCGAGGGCTTTCACCAGACTTTTGTTGTACTGCGCCACCGCCAGATCGTAATCGGCGTCGCGCGCATCGAGGTTGGCGCGCAGGCGCCCGCCGTCGAAGATCGGCACCGAAATGGTCGGGGCGATGCTGAAGAAGCGACTGGCCGACCCGAACATTGCGTCACCCAACAAGGATTCGGCACCGGCCGAAGCCGTGAGGTTCAAGTTGGGATAGAAGCGGGTTTTCGCCGAGTCGATGTCCTTGCTCGCGGCCTCAACGCGCCAGCGCGCAGCGACCAGATCCGGACGCCGACCGAGCAGTTCCGCCGGCAATACCGACGGCACCGCCACAGCACTGGCTTGCAGAACTTTCGGTCGAGCAATTTCGTTGCCGCGATCCGGGCCTTTGCCGAGCAGTACGGCCAGGGCGATTTTCGCGCTGTTCAGACGTTTTTCAGCGTCGATCAGGCTGGCTTCGGAACTGGCCTCAAGGCTTTGGGTTTGCTGGAACTGGTACTGGCTGTCGATCCCGGCACTCAAGCGGCGCTGGCTCAGATCGAGCATCTGTTTGGTGCGTTTCAGATCGTCGTTGGCCAGGTCGTAAACGATATGCGCCTGACCCAGATCGCTGTAGGCCCGGGCCACGTCGGCGGCGAGGGTCAATTGCGCGGCCTGACGGTCGACTTCGGCAGCGCGAGCCTGACCGAGTGCAGCTTCCCAGGCATCACGCTGGCCGCCCCACAGGTCGAAGTTGTAATTGAAACCGGCGCTGACGTTACGCACGGTCGCATAGGCATCGCCCTGCCCGCGCGGGTCCTGATCCTTGGCCAGACGCGAACGGCTGATGCCGGCGCTGGCGTCGAGGGTCGGATAGCGTTCGGCATCAGCGGCATACGCGGCGGCGCTGGCCTGATGCGCGCGGGCTTCGGCGATCTGCATGTCCGGGCTGTCGTGCAGCGCTTCGCGGATCAGACCGTCGAGTTGCGGATCGCCAAGGCTGGTCCACCAGTCGCTTTTCGGCCAGGCGGCCGGCGACAGGGTCACGCCGTTGAGCGACTGGCCGACTTTCAGGCTTTTCGCGTCGAGGTTTTTGCCCTGAGTATCGAGGCCGCTGTAATTGGCGCAGCCGGCGAGGATCATCGCCGACAGCACCAGGGTCAGGCTGGTGCGCAAGGTTTTACCGCTCATTGTGTTCACCTAACCGCTGGATAGTGATCGGGTCACCGGCTGCCAGCAGGATTTTCTTGAGGATGTATTCCAGGGTCTTCAACTCGTCCGTGGTGACGGCGCCGGCCAGTTCATTCATTGCATCGGCGCCGATGTGCGGCAGGCGATCGGCCAATTGCTGGCCCTGCTCGGTGAGCTTGAGCTGCACCTGACGGCGATCGCCTTCGCTGCGTTGGCGAGCCAGGAAACCTTTCTGCTCCAGACGATCAAGCATGCGTGTCATCGAACCGCTGTCCAGCGACAAATGCCGGCACAGCTCGGCCGGGGTGTCGACGCCGAACTGGGCCATGATGATCAACACCTTGAACTGCGCGGCGGTGATGCCGTGGGGTTCCATGTGGGTGTCGATGATCTTGTCCTTGAGCAGCGCAGCACGGCCAAGCAACAGGCCGAGATGGCAATGTTTGAATTCGTCCGGGGTGAAATGCTTCATGTGCTTACCTAATAACTGCCTAGGCAGTGAATGTATGTCGAGATGTTACTGCCTAGGCAGCGAATGTCAACGTAATAGTTAGGTTGCTTTGTAATTAGTTGACCAGTGGACTGGGTTTTGTGTTTGGCGGGCGGACGCTATCGCTGGCAAGCCAGCGATTGGAACAACCCGGTTTAAAGCCGATCAGACTTCGTCGGAAGGACGGGCAGCCGCCGGAGGCTGGAGGGGATGCACTTCGCGCCCGCGCAAAGCAGTCACTGCATAACCGCAGGCACGCTTGGTCACCGCATACATGCTGTGCCAGCCCGGCGGTGCCGGCTCGATCGCGGCATGCAGCGCCCGGGCGTAATCAAGCACCAGACCGGGCGTCCAGGCCATCACTTCGGCGCGTTTACGCACCTGCGCCGCCACCCAGAACTCGGGGCTGAGTATCACTCGGGCGAAATCGAGCATGCTCGAACGCCCGCGATTCATCGCCCCTTCAAGGGCTGCTTCGAGGCTGTGGGCGACGGCACTGGAGCAGTTGCGGCTGGTGAGGTTGTACGTGCTGTTCTGTCGATACTCAGCCCAGAACGCCTGCAACCGCCGGGCGTCATAGTGAGCAAAACTGACCTGAACCGAAGACAGGCACCAGTCGGCCACCTCCCCTGCATAGTCCGGCAGAAACCGCCCGGCGACATCGTTGTTCGGCGTCGCCCGCAGCAAGCGCACGAAATCCCCCGCCGAACGATCGATGTCGTCCAGCGGGTAATGGCTGATGTAAATGTCCGGGCCACATTCCAGTGCCGCGTGGCCGGCGGAGATCACGCCGTTGATGTCGACCGCGGCGATATAACGATTGAGCAGACGGTTGCGCACCAGAGTGTCATCGACGGTGCCGCTGGGGGTCCAGACATGGATCACCAGCGCGGTGCTGGGGGCCGGCCCACCGACCGAGGCCGGACTCGCCAACGGTGGCTGGTGTTTGAAGCGCAGTGATTGGCGCAACAACGCGCAGCCCGAAAGAAAGATGCTCATGCCAATGCAGAACGGCACCGTGCCCTTATACAGCGTCGGATACGGTTCGAGGATGAACAGGCCAAAGGTGATTTCGAACAATCCGGTGAGCAGCGACAGTCGCCAACCGACAAAGCGCACCACCACCGCCGCCGCCAGCCGAAAGCCGCCATCGAGCAGAAACGCCACACCGAACAGCACTGCCAGAATCAGGCTGGCGACATGTTGCCGGTCGACGATCAGCAGCCCAAGCAGCAGGAACGCCAGACCGCGCGCCTTGCGCAAAGCGGCGGCGGTTCCGGTCTGCGGTGCCGGCACCAACAGAATGATCAGGGCCTCGAGTAACAGCAGATAGCCAAAGACATGCAGCGGGAAATACAGCACGCCGTCCAGTGCATCGATGAAGATCGCCACCCCGGCCGCGCCCCAGACAATGCCGGTCAGCGCCAGCGTCGACCAACGGTTACGGACAAAGTCATTACCGAGCAAGACCATACTCAAGCGGACCATAGGCGCAACCGGCAAGGTTTTGAGGGTTCGGTGAGTCTAATACATCCTGGAAAAACCGGATCGCAGCGTCACGACCCGGCTATTGGCCACGTTCTCAGAAATCGCGCTTGTAGAAGATATCCAGCGAACTGGCGACACCGCTGGCGGCTTCGACATAAACCTTCTTGCTCAGCTTGTAACGCAGCGCGATGGTGTTGGCCGGCTCGAACACGCCGACGCCATAACGCAGGCTGAGTTTCTCGGAGATGTTGCCGCTGGCGACCACGCTGGTGGTGTTGCCACTGCCCTGGGTGTCGAGCTGGAAGTCCTGAATCCCCAGGTCTTTGGCCAGGCCGCTGGTGACCCCGGAACTGCCCATCAAGCCCAGGCCCAATGCTGCTTGCGCGAGCATGTTGTTGTCTTCGCCGTTGGTGCTCAGCGGACGCCCCAGTACCAAGTAGGACAAGGCCTGCTCCTGACTCATGGCCGGTTCGGAGAAGATCTGCGTGGTCGGTTGCTCGGCGCTGCCGCTCAGGCGGATACCGGCGATCACGTCGTCGGTCTGGCGGATCGCCTCGATATCCAGATACGGCTGATCGATCGGACCGGCAAACAACAGACGCGCCCGGCGCACGTTCAGGCGCTGGCCGTAGGCGCGGTATCGGCCGTCGTTGAGCCACAGCTCGCCACGGGTGTCCATATTGTCGCCGATGTGCACGTGACCTTGCAGGTTGGCGGTCAGGCCGAACCCGGCGAAGCTCAGTTTGTCTTCGCCGACCACCACGTCGATGTCCATTTTCATCGCCATCGGTGGTTTACCCTCTTCGGTCTGCGCCCCGACGATGATCGTGTCGTCGGACACTTTCACCGTCGACGGCGGCAGTTCACGCACGGTGATTTCGCCTCGCGGCACCTGTACCTTGCCGGCAATTTTCAGCTCATCGCCGGCCATGGAAATCTTCAGGTCCGGCGCCACTTCCAGTTTGGCGTAAGGCTCGACGGTGACCGGCAATTGCGTGCCCTTGAGCGCCAGATCGACTATCAGCGCCTGGCCCCAGGCGACGTTGCCATTGAGGCTGCCCTGGCCGGTCTTGCCGCTGTTCCAGCCGCCGTCTAGACGCACGGACTCACCGGCAATCACTGCTTGCAGTTGCAGGTTCTTGAGTTCCATCGGCAGCTCGGCGCCGGAAACTTCGCCGTCGCTGAGTTTCACCGTGCCGTTGACCAGCGGCGCCAGCAGCCCGCCGGAAATCGTGCCGCTGCCGTTGAGGCGCCCGGTGAGTTTCTCGACCATCGGCACAAACGGCCGCGCCACCGACAAGTCCAGCCCGGAGAGACGGAACGAGCCGCTCAGCGGTTTGTTTTTCGGCAGCGGATTGAGCTGTGCCTGCACCATCAATTCGCCGAGCTTGCCGCCGACGAAGTTGAGTTCGGTGTCCACGCGCTTCGGTGTGAGTTTGCTGGTGAGCTTCAGGGTCTGGTACGGGAAGTCCAGCCACTGATCCTTTTCCTTCATGCGCAAGGTGCCGCCGCTGGCGTCGACGCTGACCACGCCGTTGGGGCCGCTGGCTGGCAGGTCCAGTTGCAGGTCGGCGTTGAGCTTGCCCTGCCAGGCAAAGTCTTTCGGCAACCATTGTGCGAGGCTTTCGATCGGAAACTGCTTGAGGTGATAGCGCAGTTTCGGCTCCGGCAGCAGGCGCTGATCTTCACCGCACAGACTGGCATTACCGGACATCCAGCAATGCGCGCCGAAGTTGATCTTGCCGTCGGCGAGGCGTTCGAGTTTGGCCGGGCTCTGCAGTTTCCAATCCTGGCCGCCGGCCTGAATATCGCCGCTGGCCAAACGACCGCGCCAGTTACCCTTGTCCAGATTGCCATCAAGGCCGAGGGCCAGTTTCAACTTCGGCCCGAGCAGGTCGAGGTTGAGTTTCTGGCTCTTGATGTCGCCCTGCGCGCTGGCGGTCAACACGCCGAGGTTCGTGTCGCCGGCCTGAATGCCGCTGCCCTTGAGATCGATCTTCGCCCGTTGCGCACTGTCGAGCGTGGCGTCGAGGTTGAGGCTTTGCAGGCGATTGTCCTGGAACGCCAGTTGCGAACCTTGCAGGCCGAGCTTGCCTTGCGGCGCCTTCAGCGTACCGGCAACGTTGACCTGACCCGTGACCTGCCCGCGCAACTGCGGCCAGAGCTGGGCCAGACGCGTCAGTTTGATGTCGATCTGCCCGGTGAGCTTCCGTTGCAGACTGCCCTTGCCGCTGATGCTGTTGTCGCCGAGGCGGATTTGCAGGGCGTTGAGGTTCCATTGCTCACCGGCACCGTCGGCCTTGGCCTGGAGGATTGCCGGTTGCCCGCGCAATTTGCCTTTGAGGTCGAGGTCGGCGCTGAGGCTCAGGCGATCGTTCTTCATTTCGCCTTTGCTGCGCAGCGGCCCGGCCAGGGTGCCCGGCAACTCCGCAACCCAGTACGCCGGGTTCAGCGCAGAGAGATCCAGAGCGGTGTCCCAAGCGATGCCATCGGCGAACTGCACGTTGACATGCCCTTCGGCCTTGCCCTGCCCGGCCTGCATTTTCAATTGCGGTAAGGCGATCTGTTTCAGATTGCCGCTGAACGGACTGCTCAGGCTGAACGCCCCCGCCGGGCCATCGAGGTCGGCGCCGAAGTTACCGAGGTACTGACCGTCGGTGTAGGAGACTTCGCCGGTGAAGGTGCGCAAGGCGACTTGCGGTTCGTCGATTTCGTTATACAGCCGATGCCACGGAAAATCCTGCCAGTTGATGCTGGCCTGAGCCGTGAGGCCCTTGCTCCAGTCAACGCTGCCGGTGAGCTTCAGGCTTTGCTTGTCATTGGCACTCAGGTCGAGGCCGGCGATCTGCGCGCCGCTGGCATCGACCTTGCCTTTGAGCAGCAACGCCACCGGGCCTTTATCGGCGGGCAGCGTGGCATTGCCGTTTAACTGGTAACCGTTTTTCAAGTCACCTTCGCCGGTCAAAACCAGTTGATTGAGTTGCAGAGTGTCCGGCAGATCGGCGCTCGGTTTGAATGCCTCGGAGGTGATACGCACCTTGGCCGGCAGGTTTTCCGCCAGCGGTTGCAGTTCGCCGCTCAACTGGCCGTCGAGGTAACCGTGGCTGTCGGCGTGCAGGTTGAGGGTTTTCAGCAGATCGCCGTCGACTTTCAACGCCAGCGTCCATGGGCCAGTGCCTGGGGACGGCAGGCTCAGGTCACCGGCGATGTTCAGCGGCCAGTTGCCGGTCGGTTGCAGCAGGCCGGAGAGGTTCAGGCTGAGGTCGTCGCGCTGCAATTTCACGCTGTCGATCTGCAGGCCCTGGGCCGTCCAGTGCGCCGCCAGTTGCAGGCCCTTGAGCTGCTCGCTGCCGTTGAACAGCAGGCTGCCGACTTGTACGTCACCGAGTTCGATGGCCACCGGTAGTTGCAGATCCGGCAGTTTGATCGGGCCACTTTCAGTGGTTTCCTCACTCGGCGGGAATTGCAGGATCACCTGATCGGCCTTGAGCTGTTCGATGCACAAAGTCATGCGGGTCAGGCACAGCGGCGACCAGGCGAAGATCGCCTGGTTCAGTTCGACCCGGCTGCTGCCCTGCTGCCACAGCAGATGATCGGCGCTCCATTGGCCGCCGAGGCGACCCTGGAAATTCTCCACGCTCAGACCCGGCACCAGGCTCAGCGCCCAACGGCTGCCGGCCTGCGTCCCGAGTACGGCTGCGATGTTCAATACAACCAACAGCACCAGCGCCAACAGCGCCAGTGCCGATATTTTCAAACCACGCTTCACAGCTCAGGCCCCATGGAAAAGTGCAGCCGGATGCCGCCGTCGTCGTCCAGCGCGTGGGCCAGGTCGAGGCGGATCGGCCCCACCGGCGAGACCCAGCGCACACCGATACCGACCCCGGTCTTGAGGTTCGGCAGTTCGAGTTTGTTGAAGGAGTTGCCCTGGTCGACGAAGGTCGCGATTCGCCATTTCTCGGCAATCGAATACTGGTACTCGACGCTGCCAGCGACCATGTAGCGTCCGCCAATACGGTCGCCCTTGGAGTTTTCCGGGGACAGACTCTGGTAGTCGTAACCGCGCACGCTCTGATCGCCACCGGCGAAGAAACGCAGGGACGGCGGCACCGAGTTGTAACCGTTGGTGGCGCTGCCGCCGACCTGCACCCGACCGAGGAAGCGGTGGTTGTCGAACACCGTGGTCAGGCCTTTGATCAACGCTGTGCCATATAAAAGGTTGTTGTCCGAACCGAGGCCTTCCTTCGCCACCTTGCTTTCAAAGGTCAGGCGATAGCCGTTGTGCGGGTCGATGCGGTTGTCGCTTTTCAGGTACGAATAACTGATGCCGGGCATCAGCAGCGTACTGAGGCCAGAGTCATCGCCGAGTTCATATTCTTCGCGCTGCCATTTCAGCGAGATCACTCGCTGCCAGCCGCTGGGCAACTTGCTGTGCCATTCCGGGCCAAACGTCAGCAGCTTGCTCAGGGTGTCCGAGCCGTCGATATCTTCGTATTGATAACCACCGGCCCAGCGCAGTTTGTCGGTCAGCGGCGGGTCGAGCGGGATGTCATAGAACAACCCGACGTTCTGCCGTGGCGCCGACAATTCGGCTTCCCAGCCGTAACTGTCGCCCTGCGGGTTGACCCAGTGGCGTGTCCAGTTGGCCTTGATCCGCGGGCCGACGTCAGTCGAATAACCGAGGCCCAGGCCCATGGTCCGTGGTTTGCGCGTGTCGAGTTTGACGTCGACCGGAATCACATCGTTTTTCGCCGCCGTCGGCGCAGCATCGACGCGCACACCTTCGAAGTAGCCGCTCGATTGCAGGTCGCGGTTGAGTTCGGCGATCAGCTCGGAGTCGTAGGGCTCGCCTTCCTTGAACGGCACCATGCGTTGCAGCAGGTCTTCGTCGAACGGCGTATCGCCCTCGAAACTGACTTTGCCCAGCGCATAACGCGGGCCGCTGTCGTAGATCAATTCAACGTCGGCCACCCCGGCACGCGGGTCGACCAAAAGTTTCTGGCTGGTGAAATGGCCACTGAAGAAGCCGAAGCGCGAGGCCTGGTTCTGGATCAGGCGTTTGGCGTCTTCATAACGCCCATGGTTAAGCACCGCGCCGGACTTGAGCGTGTCACTGCTCGGCACACGAAAGGATTTGAGGGAGGCGGCAGGCCCGTCGACGCGGATGGTCACATTGCGCAGACGAATCGGCTCGCCGGGATCGATGTTCAGCACCAGGCGCGGTTTTTCGCCGCCCTTCACGTCACTGTCGATCTGCGGCTGGTAATAACCCAAGGCCTGCGCGGCTTTGCGCGCCTGCTCCTCGGCCCCGCGACTGAAGCGCAGCAAGGCTTCTTCATCACGATCGCCGAGGCTGCCGATATAGCCTTCTATATTGGCCTTGAGTTCGTCGTTGGACGGTTTGATCCGCACGTCCAATTCACTTTGCGCCAGCGCCGCGCAGCTGGTTAACAGCATGAGCACGCCACTGGTAAATCTTCCTGGAAACTTCATAGGCGCGGATGCTATCACGGGCTTGGGAGCGTGATAGAACAGGAAATTTCCTGAAAAGTTCTATGGCTAAGCCGTTGCAGTTTGTAACACCTGCGGATTGGCGTGGAAAAACACGTGCTCGCGCACCGGGCCGACGGCCACTTCGCCGATCTCTTCGTAGCCCTGGCGTTTATAGAATTCCAGGTAACGCGGGTTGCCGGTGTCGAGCACCACGCCTTGCGAGGTTTCGTCCACCGCGCACCAGTTGTGCACGGCGGTCAGCAACTGCTCGCCGAAGTGTTTGCCCTGAAACTGCGGATGAATCCCCAGCAGCGGCAGCATGTGCACCGAATCGCTGGGCACGCAGGCGGCCACTGCATCGTGGTATTCCAGATAGCGCCGGGTGCAGCGGAATCCGGTGCTGAGCACCATGCGCAGGCGCCACGCCCAACTCTCGGTGATGCCCAGGCGACGCTGCGGCGGCGCGATCAGGGCGATGCCGATCAGCCGGTCGTTGACTAACAGGCCGATGGCCGGCTGATCCTGCAGAAAGTGCTGTTTGACCAGTTCACGCACCGTGGCCCGCACGCGCTGCTCGTAACCTGGCCGCTCGGCCTCGAACAGGTAACCGAAGGTCGGCTCGTGGCGATAGGCCTGATACAGCAGCGATCGGGCTTCGCGCGAGTAACCGCGGTCGAGCATGTGGATGTCGGCGATGGCGGTCTGGGTTTCAGGCATGACGGTGATTCTCCCCCGGGGCGCGGCTCAAATGACTGCGCTCTTGATGGTACGAACCTTTTGCGGGTGGCGCAGTTCCCCACAGGTATAGACCAACTCGGGATCTTCATCGACCGGGCGGGCCTCATCGCTGGCAAGCCAGCTCCCACAGTGCCTGCGTCGCACACAAAATATGTGAACACCATTGAGCCTGTGCGAGCTGGCTTGCCAGCGATGGGGCCCCTACAGACAGCACACATCTGACAGAACACAGCGAATCTGCTTACCCCACACTGGCCCCCATCCCACATGTCAGCTAGCATCGCCCTTTTGCCAGGACTGCCGACCATGAAGATTGTTTCCTTCAACATCAACGGACTGCGCGCCCGTCCGCATCAGCTGGCAGCGCTGATCGAAAAGCATCAGCCGGACGTGATCGGCCTGCAGGAAACCAAGGTTCACGACGACCAGTTCCCGCTGGAAGAAGTGCGCGCGCTGGGCTACCACGTTTATTTCCACGGGCAGAAAGGCCATTACGGCGTCGCGCTGCTGTCGCGCAAAGAACCGATTGCGATCCACAAAGGTTTCGCCAGCGATGAAGAAGACGCGCAGCGCCGCTTTATCTGGGGCACCTTCGCCGACGCCAATGGCGTGCCGGTGACCATCATGAACGGCTACTTCCCGCAGGGCGAAAGCCGCGATCACCCGACCAAATTCCCGGCCAAGCAACGCTTTTACAGCGACCTGCAAACCCTGCTGGAAAGCCAGTTCCACAACGAACAACCGTTGGTGGTGATGGGCGATGTGAACATTTCCCCGGAAGACTGCGACATCGGCATCGGCCCGGACAACATGAAGCGCTGGCTGAAAACCGGCAAATGCAGCTTCCTGCCGGAAGAGCGCGAGTGGATGGCCCGCCTGAAAAGCTGGGGCCTGACCGACAGCTATCGTCACCTGAACCCGGACGTGACCGATATGTTCAGCTGGTTCGACTATCGCAGCCGTGGTTTTGAAGACGAACCGAAGCGCGGGCTGCGTATCGACGTGATCCTCGCCTCCCATGGTTTGCTGCCAAGGGTCAAGGATGCGGGCGTGGACTATGAACTGCGCGGGATGGAAAAACCGTCGGATCATGCGCCGATCTGGCTTGAGTTGAGCTGATATTGGTCAAGATCAAAAGATCGCAGCCTCCGGCAGCTCCTACATTGGAACGCGTTTTCCTGTAGGAGCTGCCGAAGGCTGCGATCTTTTGATCTGTCATGTTTTGGTCATGCGCCTGACTTAATCTCCCCGGCAATCCCCTTGGCTTGATTCGGTGCCGGCATGACCCTGCGTGTTCTGTTCGCTTTTGTGTCGAGTGCATGGCTGACGGTCAGCGCCGCCACCCTGCCCATCCCTGAAAACGGCCCGGCATTGCGCATTCAGGGTTCCAACACCATTGGCGCCGATCTCGGCCCGGCGTTGGTTGAAGGTTTTCTGCAGGACCAGGGCCTGCTGAAAATTCACCGCGAGAACCCCGACGCCGCCAACGAACAACACATCGTCGGCCAGACCGCCCAAGGCAAACGGGTGGTGATTGAAGTCGCCGCCCACGGTTCCAGCACCGGATTCACCGCGCTGAAAAGCGCCAGTGCCGACCTCGCCGCCTCCTCCCGACCGATCAAGGACAGCGAACTGCTCAGCCTGCAAGCGCTCGGCGATCTGAAAAGCGCCGCCGCCGAGCAGGTGATTGCCATCGACGGCCTGGCGATCATCCTTAACCCCGGCAACCCACTGCAGCAACTGGACACCGAGCAACTGGCGCGGATCTTCGCCGGTGAGGTGAAAACCTGGGAAGACCTCGGCGGTCGCGGCGGCGCGATTCATTTATATGCGCGGGATGATCAATCCGGCACTTACGACACGTTCAAGGAACTGGTGCTGGGTCGGCGTGGGAAAAGTCTGAGTTCCAGTGCGAAACGCTTCGAATCCAGCGAGCAATTGTCCGACGCGGTGAGCAGCGATCCGCAGGGTATCGGTTTCATCGGTCTGCCTTATGTGCGCCAGGCCAAAGCCGTGGCGATTGCCGACGGCGCATCGCAATCGATGTTGCCGCTTAACAGTCTGATTGCCACTGAGGACTATCCGCTGTCGCGACGCCTGTTCTTTTATCTGCCGCCCGGCAACCAGAATCCGTGGGCATCGGCACTGGTGGCGTTTGCGCAAAGCCCACAGGGCCAGAAGATTGTCGCGGCCAACGGCTTCATCAGCCAGACCGTGCACGCGATGACCGTGACACCGAATGCGCTGATGCCCGAGGGTTATCAATCCCTCAGCCGCCATGCCCAGCGTCTGACGGTGAATTTCCGTTTCGAGGAAGGCAGCGCCAGCCTCGACAACAAGGCGCGGCAGGATCTGGCGCGGGTGCTCGACTATATACAGCGCCACGACAAGACCGAGCGCGCGGTGACGCTGGTGGGGTTTGGCGACGAGAAAGACGATCCGGCCCGCGCCGACCTGTTATCGAAACTGCGGGCGATGGCGGTGCGCCGCGAACTGGTGAAGAACGGCGTGGTGATGCGCGAAGTGCGCGGGTTTGGCGCGTTGATGCCGGTGGCGGCGAACAGTGCGGATGAAGGCAGGATCAAGAATCGGCGGGTTGAGGTTTGGGTGTATTAGACCTGATGTTGATGCACTGAATCGGCTTAAGTCATCGCTGGCAAGCCAGCTCCCACAGTGTCCGAGTCGTACACAAAATTCATGTACGTTCAAAAAAACTGTGGGAGCTGGCTTGCCAGCGATGAACGATAACTTGGTCTAGGATCAGCGCTCGCTGCGCAGCATTTCCTTCGGCACGTACTTGCCGATCTCGAACTTGCCGATCGCCGCGCGGTGCACTTCGTCCGGGCCGTCGGCCAGGCGCAGGGTGCGCTGCATGGCGTACATATAGGCCAGCGGGAAATCGTTGGAAACCCCGGCCCCGCCGTGGATCTGGATCGCCCGGTCGATCACCCGCAGCGCCACGTTCGGTGCGACGACCTTGATCTGCGCGATCTCGCTCTTCGCTACTTTGTTGCCGACGGTGTCCATCATGTACGCCGCTTTCAGGGTCAGCAGGCGCGCCATGTCGATTTCCATCCGCGAGTCGGCGATTTTGTCGACGTTACCGCCCAGACGCGCCAGCGGTTTGCCGAACGCGGTGCGGCTCACCGAGCGTTTGCACATCAATTCCAGCGCACGTTCAGCCATGCCGATCGAGCGCATGCAGTGGTGAATCCGCCCTGGACCGAGGCGACCCTGAGCTATTTCGAAGCCGCGACCTTCGCCGAGCAGGACGTTTTCGTAAGGCACGCGCACGTTGTCGAACAACACTTCGGCATGCCCGTGCGGGGCATCGTCGTAGCCAAACACCGGCAGCGGACGGACGATTTTCACCCCGGGGGTGTCGACCGGCACGAGGATCATCGAGTGCTGCGCATGACGCGGCGCGTCGGGATTGCTCAGGCCCATGAAGATCAGGATCTTGCAGCGCGGATCGCAGGCGCCGGAAGTCCACCACTTCTTGCCGTTGATCACCCACTCATCGCCATCACGCACGGCGCGGGCGGCCATGTTGGTGGCATCTGACGAGGCCACGTCCGGCTCGGTCATGGCGAACGCCGAGCGGATCTCGCCGCGCAGCAGCGGTTCGAGCCAGCGCTGCTTCTGCTCTTCGTTGGCGTAGCGCACCAGCACTTCCATGTTGCCGGTGTCCGGCGCCGAGCAGTTGAACGGCTCCGGCCCCAGCAGCGAGCGGCCCATGATTTCTGCCAGCGGGGCGTATTCCAGGTTGGTCAGGCCGGCGCCGAGTTCCGATTCCGGCAGGAACAGATTCCACAGCCCTTCAGCCTTGGCCTTGGCCTTGAGCTCTTCCATGATCGCGGTCGGCTGCCAGCGATCACCCTCGGCAACCTGGCGTTCAAACACGGCTTCGGCCGGGTAAACGTAAGTGTCCATGAACGCGGTCACGCGCTCACGCAGTTCTTGCACCTTGGGCGAATAAGCGAAATCCATGAGCAATTACCTTCTTTAGGCAGAGGTTGTTCAGATCATGCAATCGATGCTAGAACAGCGCTGATAATTTACCTAGCCTATTCTCGGCGTGTATAAACATTCATCACCGATATATGATCCGCTGATCGTCAGCCCCTAGAACAAGAGAAGCCGCGTTATGAATCTGAGTAAGGTCGACCTCAACCTTTTCATCGTCTTCGACGCGATCTACACCGAAGCCAACCTGACCCGCGCCGGGCAGATTGTCGGGATTACCCAGCCGGCGGTGTCCAACGCGCTGGCGCGGTTGCGCGAGACCTTCAACGATCCGCTGTTCGTGCGCACCGCCCAGGGCATGGTGCCGACACCGATGGCGCAGAACATCATCGGCCCGGTACGCAACGCGCTGTCACTGCTGCGGGTGTCGGTGCAGGAGAGCCGGATCTTCAACCCGGCGCAGGCAGTGAAGACTTACCGCATCAGCATGACCGACCTGACGGAGGCGGTGATCCTGCCGCCGCTGTTCCAGCGTTTGCGGCGTCTGGCGCCGACGGTGATCATTGAAAGTTTCCTGTCCAAACGCCGCGAGACCACCAAGGAACTGGCCGCCGGACGTCTGGATTTCGCCGTGGATGCACCGCTCAACACCGACCCGCAGGTGCGCCACGTCAAGCTGATGGAAGACCGTTACGTCTGTGCGATGCGCAAGGGCCATCCGCTGGCGGGCAAGGAAAAACTCAGTCTCGATGATTACCTGTCGCTGACTCACATTCACATCTCCAGCCGCCGCAGCGGGTTGGGTTATGTCGATTTGGCGCTAGGCAAAATGGGCATTCAGCGCAAGATCGCCCTGCGCTCGCAGCATTATCTGATGGCGTCGCAGGTCATGCAGCAGACCGACATGGTGATGACGGTGCCCGAACGCTTTGCCCGGCGTAATGACTTGCATGCGTTCAACCTGCCGGTCAACGACGTGCCGCCGCTGGAGACTCACCTGTACTGGCATGAAAGCACCGACCAGGATCCAGCAAATCGCTGGATGCGCGAGCAGATCATCGAGTTGTGCCAGCAGGTGGCAGCGCAGGAGAAGAAGCTCGACAAGGTGTAAGTCTTTGCACCGAGTCGCTGGCATCGCGAGCAGGCTCACTCCTACATACGACCGCGTTTCAATTGTAGGAGTGAGCCTGCTCGCGATGAGGCCCACAAGAACACCGCAGATCATCCTTCTTGACGTAAACGTCAACTCGCCATTAGCTTAGCGCCAAGACCTTTTTCCGAGCGCTTTCATGAGCAGCCAGACCTACAGCATTTCCGACCTCGCCCGCGAGCTGGACATCACCACCCGGGCGATCCGCTTTTATGAAGAACAAGGCCTGCTCAGCCCTGAGCGCCGTGGCCAGGAACGCATCTACTCGCCGCGCGACAAGGTCAGCCTGAAGCTGATCCTGCGTGGCAAGCGCATCGGTTTCTCCCTGGCCGAATGCCGTGAGCTGATCGAGCTCTATGACCCGTCCAGCGGTAACACTAAACAGCTCAACAGCATGCTGGCAAAAATCGGCGAGCGCCGCGAACAGCTCGAGCAGCAGTTGCTCGACATCGAACAGATGAAGCTGGAACTCGACACCGCTGAAGAACGCTGCGTGCAGGCGTTGGAGCAGACGCTCAAGGGCCAGCAGGCGAGCTAGTAAACAACACAAATCCCTTGTAGGAGTGAGCCTGCTCGCGATAGCGGTGTGTCAGTCGAGCAAATATTAACTGACTCACCGCTATCGCGAGCAGGCTCACTCCTACAAGGGTTCACCTCGAATTCAGAAGAGCAGGTCAACCCCATGTCCCTCCCCTCTCAAGTACGCCTGATCGAAGTCGGCCCGCGCGATGGCCTGCAGAACGAAGCCCAACCGATCAGCGTGGCTGACAAGGTGCAACTGGTCGACGCCCTGAGCGCCGCCGGCCTTGGTTATATCGAAGTCGGCAGTTTCGTCTCACCGAAATGGGTGCCGCAAATGGCCGGATCCGCCGAGGTGTTTGCGCAGATCCAGCGCAAACCCGGCGTGACCTACGGCGCACTGGCGCCGAACCTGCGCGGTTTTGAAGATGCACTGGCGGCCGGTGTGAAAGAAGTCGCGGTGTTCGCTGCGGCGTCCGAGGCGTTCTCGCAGCGCAACATCAATTGCTCGATCAGCGAAAGCCTGGCGCGCTTCGCACCGATCATGGAAGCGGCGAAACAGCACGGCGTTACCGTGCGCGGTTACGTGTCCTGCGTGCTCGACTGCCCTTATGAAGGCGAGGTCGCACCGGAACAAGTGGCGATGGTCGCCCGCGAGTTGTATGCGATGGGCTGCTACGAAGTGTCCCTCGGCGACACCATCGGCACCGGCACCGCCGGCGCGACCCGGCGGCTGTTCGAAGTGGTGTCGGCGCAAGTGCCACGGGAAAAACTCGCCGGGCACTTCCACGACACCTACGGCCAGGCGATGGCCAACATCTATGCCAGCCTGCTGGAAGGCATCGCGGTGTTCGACAGCTCTATCGCCGGCCTCGGCGGCTGCCCGTACGCCAAAGGCGCGAGCGGTAACGTCGCCACCGAAGACGTGGTGTACCTGCTCAACGGCCTGGGCATCGAGACCGGTATCAACCTGGACGCCTTGATTGCGGCGGGTCAGCAGATCAGCGCGGTGCTCGGTCGCCCGAGCGGTTCGCGTGTGGCCAAGGCCCGTAACGCCCAGTGAGGGCGAAGGTGTTACCGCTGTGTCCGAAACGTGGGCGAAGTCGAGTAACACGGAAACAAATTGTCTGGTTTGCCCTGAAGGAAAAATCCTTCAAAAATACCAACGCCTTGATTTAAAAGGGTTTTAAAAAGTTGGCACGGCTTCTGCTATCTCTATGGCATAACAAGAATAAAAAGCAGCAAACCAATAAAAATAAGACGTACCGACTCTGACATAACAAAAACAACACTGCAGAGACGCAGCTAACAGATTTTTTTGGAGAAGGTGTGCTTTTCAGGGTATTCCTCGGAATGACCCGCAACCGGGCAGAGAACAATAAAACTACCTTCAGGTAGCTCCCGAATCGGTTGGATCGTTTAACGAGAAAGCAGATCAGCGCTCAAAAAAATACGTTTGCTCTTGACCCCGGATGGGGGTCGCCAAAAACAGCGGTAAAGGGCCACGGTTGCCAAAAACAACAACAGACCGCCCCTCAATAATAAAAAAGAGCACGCGACGACAAAATTAAAGGGGAGCTTCGGCTCCCCTTTGTGCTTTCTGTGATTTCTGTTTTTTAAAAGATCGCAGCCTGCGGCAGCTCCTACACCGATCCCCTGTAGGAGCTGCCGCAGGCTGCGATCTTTTGATCTTCAATGCAGCGCCTTCAGCTCCTCGATACTGATCTCACGCATCCGAAACTTCTGGATCTTGCCCGTCACCGTCATCGGAAACTCCTCCACAAACTTGAAGTAACGCGGCGTCTTGAAGTGGGCGATGCGCTCCTTGCACCACGCTTGCAGCTCTTGTTCGGTGGCATTGTGGCCGGGATGGAATTTGATCCAGGCGACAATCTCCTCGCCGTAACGCGAGCACGGAATGCCGATCACTTGTACGTCCGCCACCGCCGGGTGGGTGAAGAAAAATTCTTCCAGCTCACGCGGGTAAATATTCTCGCCACCGCGAATGATCATGTCCTTGTTACGCCCGGCGATGTTCACGTAACCCTCATCGTTCATGCTCGCCAGGTCGCCGGTGTGCATCCAGCCGGCCTCGTCGATGGCTTCGGCCGTGGCTTGCGGGTTGCTCCAGTAACCGAGCATCACACTGTAACCGCGGGTGCACAGCTCACCGATCGTGCCGCGCGGCACCAGGTTGCCCGCCTCGTCAATGATCTTGCTTTCCAGTTGCGGCTGGGTGCGGCCGACGGTGGTCACGCGCAGTTCCAGCTCATCGTTCGGCCCGGTCTGCAGCGACACCGGACTGGTCTCGGTCATGCCGTAGGCAATCTGCACTTCGCTCATGTGCATCTCGCTGATGACCCGGCGCATCACCTCGATCGGGCACGTGGCGCCGGCCATGATCCCGGTACGCAGGCTCGACAGATCGAATTCGCCACGCAGCGGTTGATCGAGCATGGCGATGAACATGGTTGGCACGCCATAGAGACCGGTGGCTTGTTCTTCGGCGACGGTTTGCAGGGTCAATAACGGGTCGAACGCGTCGTTGGGATAAATCATGGTGCTGGCGTGGGTGATGCAGCCGAGGTTGCCCATGACCATGCCAAAGCAGTGGTACAGCGGCACGGGAATCACCAAACGGTCACCCGGGGTCAGGCCGATGCTTTCGCCGACCATGTAACCGTTGTTGAGGATGTTGTAGTGACTGAGGGTCGCGCCCTTGGGGAAACCGGTGGTGCCGGAGGTGTACTGGATGTTCACCGGTTGATCGAAGTGCAGGCTGTCGCTGCGCTCACGCAACTGTTCGGGCGAAACACTGCTCGCCAGATCGGCCAGTTGCGACCACGGCAGGAAGCCCGACGGTGGCTGTGCGTCGAGGCTGATCACCCCACGTAAATCCGCCAGACGTTCGCTACGCAATCGGCCGATGGACTGCTCCGCAAGTTCCGGTACCAGCCCTTGCAGCATGGCGTGGTAGTTGGAGGACTTGAACGCGCCGGCGCACACCAGCCACTGGCAACCGGACTGCTTGAGCACGTATTCCAGTTCGGAGCTGCGGTAGGCCGGGTTGATGTTGACCAGGATCACGCCGATCTTCGCCGTGGCGATTTGCGTGATGCACCACTGCGCGCAGTTCGGCGCCCAGATGCCGAGCCGGTCGCCGGCCTGCAAACCCAGCGCCAGCAAGGCTCTGGCGTGAACATCCACCGCGTCGGCCAGTTGCCGCCAGGTGTAACGCAACTGCTGATGCCTTACGACCAGCGCCTCGCCGTGCGGGTGTTGCGCAACCGTCTGGTCGAACTTCTGCCCGATGGTCATCGCCAGCAAGGCCTTGTCCTGTGAGCCACGGTTGTAGCTGCGCTGCGAGTTTGCACTGGGTTGATCCATGACGACCCCTATTGTCTTTATTAGTGGGTTTACCGGAGCTCACTTTTTTGCGGGTGGCTTTGTGGTGAGGGGATTCATCCCCGATGGTGTGCGAAGCGCACCCTCAGTTTTTCCTGCTGAACCGCATTCACAGGTTTTGGGTCGGCTTCGCCAACCTTCGGGGATGAATCCCCTCGCCACACAAGCTCGCGCTCACAAAAAAGCACTCCGCTTTCAATCCTGAACTGCCCCTACTCTCGCTCAAGTTGACGTTAACGTAAAGGGTGATTGACAGTCATTCGTCACAGGCTTACGTTAACGTAAAGGTGAGAGCCGTTCGACCGCCCTTCCAACCTACAAAAAAGCCAAAAGGTGACCCATGAGCTATCCATCCCTGAACTTCGCCCTCGGTGAAACCATCGACATGCTGCGCGATCAAGTTCAGTCCTTCGTCGCCGATCAGATCGCGCCACGCGCCGCGCAGATCGACCACGACAACCTGTTCCCGGCCGACATGTGGCGCAAATTCGGTGACATGGGCCTGCTCGGCATCACCGTGCCGGAAGAGTACGGCGGCGCGGGCCTGGGTTACCTGGCGCACGTGGTGGCGATGGAAGAAATCAGCCGCGGCTCGGCTTCCGTGGCGCTGTCCTACGGCGCGCACTCCAATCTCTGCGTCAACCAGATCAACCGCAACGGCAACCACGAACAGAAATCCAAATACCTGCCGAAGCTGATCAGCGGCGAACACGTTGGTGCACTCGCCATGAGCGAGCCGAACGCCGGTTCCGACGTGGTCTCGATGAAACTGCGCGCCGACAAACGCGGCGACCGCTTCGTGCTCAATGGCAGCAAGACCTGGATCACCAACGGCCCCGACGCCAACACCTACGTGATCTACGCCAAGACCGACCTGGAAAAAGGCCCGCACGGCATCACCGCGTTCATCGTCGAGCGCGACTGGAAAGGCTTCAGCCGCAGCAACAAGTTCGACAAGCTCGGCATGCGCGGTTCCAACACCTGCGAGCTGTTCTTCGATGACGTCGAAGTGCCGGAAGAAAACATCCTCGGTGTGCTCAACGGTGGCGTGAAAGTGCTGATGAGCGGCCTCGATTACGAGCGCGTCGTACTGTCCGGCGGTCCGACCGGGATCATGCAGTCGTGCATGGACCTGATCGTGCCGTACATCCACGATCGCAAGCAGTTCGGCCAGAGCATCGGCGAATTCCAGCTGATCCAGGGCAAAGTCGCCGACATGTACACCCAGCTCAACGCCAGCCGCGCCTACCTGTATGCAGTCGCTCAGGCCTGCGAGCGTGGCGAAACCACGCGCAAGGACGCCGCCGGGGTGATCCTCTACACCGCCGAGCGCGCCACACAAATGGCCCTCGACGCGATCCAGATTCTCGGCGGTAACGGCTACATCAACGAATTCCCGGCCGGGCGTCTGCTGCGTGATGCCAAGCTGTACGAAATCGGCGCGGGCACCAGTGAGATCCGGCGCATGCTGATCGGCCGCGAACTGTTCAACGAAACCCGCTAAAACGGAGCTGCACATGGCTATCCTGCATACCCAGCTCAATCCCCGTTCAGCGGAGTTCGCCGCCAACAGCGCGGCGATGCTTGAACAGGTCGACGCGCTGCACACCCTGCTCGCCCAAGTGGCGCAGGGCGGCGGCGCGAAAGCCCAGGAACGTCACACCTCGCGAGGCAAGTTGCTCCCGCGCGAACGCATCAACCGCCTGCTTGATCCGGGCTCGCCGTTTCTCGAGATCAGCCAGCTCGCCGCGCACGCGGTGTACGGCGAAGACGTGCCAGCCGCCGGGGTGATTGCCGGGATCGGCCGGGTCGAAGGCGTCGAGTGCATGATCGTCGCCAACGACGCGACGGTGAAAGGTGGCTCGTACTACCCGCTGACCGTGAAAAAACACCTGCGCGCGCAGACCATCGCCCAGCAGAACCGCCTGCCGTGCATCTATCTGGTGGACTCGGGCGGCGCCAACCTGCCGCGTCAGGACGAGGTGTTCCCGGATCGCGAGCACTTTGGCCGGATCTTCTTCAACCAGGCCAACATGAGCGCGATGGGCATTCCGCAGATCGCCGTGGTCATGGGCTCGTGCACCGCGGGCGGTGCCTATGTGCCGGCGATGGCGGACGAAGCGATCATGGTGCGCAATCAGGCAACGATCTTCCTCGCCGGCCCACCTTTAGTGAAAGCCGCGACCGGAGAAGTGGTCAGCGCTGAAGACCTCGGCGGTGCCGATGTGCACTGCAAGATTTCCGGCGTGGCCGACCATTACGCCGAGAGCGACGAACACGCCCTCGCCCTCGCCCGCCGCAGCGTCGCCAACCTCAACTGGCGCAAGCTCGGCGAAGTGCAGCAGCGCACGCCGATTGCGCCGCTGTACGCCAGCGACGAGTTATATGGCGTGGTTTCGGCCGACGCCAAACAGCCATTCGACGTGCGCGAAGTGATTGCGCGGCTGGTCGACGGTTCGGTGTTCGATGAATTCAAGGCGCTGTTCGGCACCACGCTGGTCTGCGGTTTTGCGCACCTGCATGGCTACCCGATCGCGATCCTCGCCAACAACGGCATCCTCTTCGCCGAAGCCGCGCAAAAAGGTGCGCACTTCATCGAACTGGCCTGCCAGCGCGGCATTCCGCTGCTGTTCCTGCAGAACATCACCGGGTTCATGGTCGGCCAGAAATACGAGGCCGGAGGCATCGCCAAGCACGGCGCGAAACTGGTGACCGCCGTGGCCTGCGCCAAAGTGCCGAAATTCACCGTGATCATCGGCGGCAGTTTCGGCGCCGGTAACTACGGCATGTGCGGGCGCGCTTACGATCCGCGCTTCCTGTGGATGTGGCCGAATGCGCGCATCGGCGTGATGGGTGCCGAACAGGCTGCGGGCGTGCTGGTGCAGGTCAAACGCGAGCAGGCCGAACGCAGCGGCCAGACCTTCAGCGCCGCGCAGGAAGCCGAGATCAAGCAACCGATCCTCGACCAGTACGAAGAGCAGGGTCACCCCTACTACTCCAGCGCACGCCTGTGGGACGACGGCGTCATCGACCCGGCGCAGACCCGCGATGTGCTGGCCCTGGCCTTGTCCGCGTCGTTGAACGCGCCTATCGAACCGAGCCGCTTCGGCGTGTTCCGGATGTGATGCTTTTTTTGTGGGAGCGAGCCTGCTCGCGAAGACGGTCTGTCAGCTCCGGATACTTCGACTGATACACCGCTTTCGCGAGCAGGCTCGCTCCCACAAGAACCGTGGAGACGGAAGAATATGAGCGATTTCAACACCCTCGAATTGCACAACGACCCAAGGGGTTTCGCCACCCTGTGGCTCAACCGTGCGGAAAAGAACAACGCGTTCAACGCTGAGATGATCCGCGAACTGATTCTGGCGCTGGACAAGGTCGCCAGCGATGCCAGCCTGCGTTTCCTGGTGGTGCGCGGGCGTGGCAAGCATTTCAGCGCCGGCGCCGATCTGGCGTGGATGCAGCAATCGGCCGAACTCGATTACCACACCAACCTGGACGATGCCCGCGAACTGGCGGAGCTGATGTACAACCTCGCCAAGCTGAAAATCCCGACCGTGGCCGTGGTGCAAGGCGCGGCGTTCGGCGGCGCGCTGGGGCTGATCAGTTGCTGCGACATGGCGATTGGCGCCGATGATGCGCAGTTCTGTCTGTCGGAAGTGCGCATCGGCCTGGCGCCGGCGGTGATCAGTCCGTTCGTGGTGCAGGCCATCGGCGAACGTGCGGCACGTCGCTATGCGCTGACCGCCGAGCGCTTCGGCGGGCAGCGTGCGCGAGAAATCGGCTTGTTGTCCGAGAGCTACCCGGCCGCCGAGCTTGATCAAGCCGTCGAGCAATGGATCGATAACCTGCTGCTCAACAGTCCTGCCGCGATGCGCGCCAGCAAGGATCTGTTGCGCGAAGTCGGTAACGGCGCGCTGACCCCGGCGCTGCGCCGCTACACCGAAAACGCCATCGCGCGCATCCGCGTCAGCCCTGAAGGCCAGGAAGGCTTGCGCGCCTTCCTGCAAAAACGTGCACCGAGCTGGCAAGCCGCAACCACCACCAAGGAGCCGCGTTGATGAGCGCACCTGTTCTCACCACCCTGCTGGTGGCCAACCGCGGCGAGATCGCTTGCCGGGTCATGCGTACCGCCAAGGCGCTTGGCCTGACCACCGTCGCCGTGCACAGCGCCACCGACCGCGAAGCGCGCCACAGCCGGGAAGCGGATATCCGCGTTGATCTCGGTGGCAGCAAAGCCGCTGACAGTTATCTGCAAATCGAAAAACTGATCGCAGCGGCCAAGGCCAGCGGCGCGCAGGCGATTCACCCGGGTTACGGCTTTCTGTCGGAGAACGCCGGCTTCGCCCGTGCCATTGAACAGGCCGGGCTGATTTTCCTCGGTCCCCCCGCCTCGGCCATCGACGCGATGGGTAGCAAATCCGCAGCCAAGGCCTTGATGGAAACCGCCGGCGTGCCGCTGGTGCCGGGCTATCACGGCGAGGCGCAGGATCTCGAAACCTTCCGCGATGCCTGCGCACGCATTGGCTATCCGGTGCTGCTCAAGGCCACGGCCGGTGGCGGCGGCAAAGGTATGAAAGTGGTTGAGGACGTCAGCCAACTGGCCGAAGCGCTGGCCTCGGCGCAGCGTGAGGCGCAGTCGTCGTTCGGCGATTCGCGGATGCTGGTGGAGAAATACCTGCTCAAACCACGCCATGTGGAAATTCAGGTGTTCGCCGATCAGCATGGCAACTGCCTGTACCTCAACGAGCGTGATTGCTCGATCCAGCGCCGGCACCAGAAGGTCGTCGAAGAAGCCCCGGCCCCGGGCCTGACCCCGGAACTGCGCCGCGCCATGGGCGAAGCGGCTGTGCGTTCGGCGCAGGCGATCGGTTACGTCGGTGCCGGCACCGTGGAGTTTCTGCTCGATGCGCGCGGCGAATTCTTCTTCATGGAGATGAACACGCGCTTGCAGGTCGAACACCCGGTCACCGAAGCGATCACCGGTCTTGATCTGGTGGCGTGGCAGATTCGTGTGGCACGCGGTGAAGCGTTGCCGATCACACAGGAACAAGTGCCGCTCAATGGCCATGCGATTGAAGTGCGCCTGTATGCCGAAGATCCGTCGAATGATTTCCTGCCCGCCACCGGACGTCTGGAGCTTTACCGTGAATCGGCCGCCGGACCGGGGCGTCGGGTGGATAGCGGGGTTGCAGAAGACGATGAAATTTCGCCGTTCTATGACCCGATGCTCGGCAAGCTGATTGCCTGGGGCGAAGATCGCGAGCAGGCTCGCCTGCGGCTGTTAAGCATGCTCGATGAGTTCGCGATTGGCGGCTTGAAGACCAACATCAACTTCCTGCGGCGGATCATCGCGCATCCCGCGTTTGCTGCGGCGGAGCTGGATACCGGGTTTATTCCGCGTTATCAGGAAACGCTTCTGCCGGCTCCGGGTGAACTGAGTGATGGGTTCTGGAATACGGCAGCACAGGCTTTCGCGCAGAGTTTGCCGGGTACTGTTCGGGCGGATGATCCGGGGTCGCCGTGGGCCTTGAACAGTGGTTTGCGCGCCGGCCTGCCGGCAGAAGTCACTTTGCATTTGAGCTGCGAGGGCCAGGATCGGGCGCTGACGCTGAATAGCTCAGGCAACGCCACACTGTCCGGTGAAGCACTGGTGGTCGAGCACGATGGCGTACGCCGTACCTTGCGCGCCATTCGTCAGGGCGATTCGCTGTACCTGCAATGGGACGGCGAGTTGCGGCGCATTCAGACGTACGACCCGATCAGCGCCGTCGACGCCAGCCACAGCCATCAGGGTGGTCTGACTGCACCCATGAACGGCAGCATCGTGCGGGTGTTGGTGGAGGCCGGGCAGTCGGTCGAGGCCGGCGCGCAACTGGTGGTGCTCGAAGCAATGAAGATGGAGCACAGCATTCGCGCGCCCCATGCGGGAGTGATCAAAGCGCTGTATTGCCAGGAAGGTGAAATGGTCGGCGAAGGCAGCGCTTTGGTTGAATTGGAAGCCGTGTAAATGGGAGATCAATCCTACGCCGAGCGAGGATCGATCTGACTAGAAACGCGCCGTGGCCTGAACCACCACGCCGATGATTCGGCACTCATCGGTGAACAGGGCTTTGGGCCAGGTCGGATTGAGCGGTACCAGATAACGCTAGCCGCCCTCTTCGTCGAGCTTGCGAAAGATCGCTTCATCGCAGCCCTGCCACTGGGCGATCACCAGTTTGCCGGGCAGCGCTTCCACTTCCGGATCCACCAGGATCAGCATGCCTTCGGCGATGCTCTGGCCGGAAGGTGCGGTCATCGAGTTTCCCGTCACGGTCAGCCAGAACGCTGCGCCACGGGCGTGATAGTCCGTCAGTTCGAAGCGCTGCTTGTCATGCGTCGGGGCGTAAGCGGCGGTTGCACTCTCGCGCGATTCGCACGGCGTGTGCCAGTCGCTGACCGGATAGCGGAAGTACGGGTTGTACTTCTGCGCCAGGGGCATGTCGTCATCGTCGGTCTCCTGCGGCTCGCGAATCACCAGCACAACTTCCAGGAAGTCCATCCCGAGTGCCTGCAATACGCGGTTCATTTCCGTGATACCCGGCTCGCGACGTTTGTTCAGCCAATGGCCGATCCCGCCCTGGGACATGCCGACGCGCTCTCCGAGCTCTGTTTGAGTGATTTTGAGTTCACTCATTTTGGCCTTGACCAACTCAATCCATTTATCCATGTGCGGCACCTTACTTGCCCCGCCTTCGGCCGGCAAAACACATATTGTAGTATTTAAATTCTGGTCACAACTACGCATCGTACTATGCTGGAAGCACGGACTTTCAATCGAACAAGGAGTGACCCTTCACCATGAATATCAGCAGCAAAGACTTGCCCGATCTGCAAATGGACACCACGTTCACCTCCCCTCAGGGCAACGCAGCAGCGCAGCGAGCACTGGACTATTACTTGAAACCAGCTGTGTCAGAACCCGAGGTGGACGAACGCTTTTTCGATGTAAAACGCCATCTCAGCGGCGAAGAGGCCCTGGTGCACGCGTCGGATCTGCTGCGTTGTGCAGCCGCCACCGCCTTCAAGGCAGCAGAAAACCTGCAAGGCGCGAGTCGTGACCTGGCATTTTCGGTGGTGCATATGGTGGATATGGCGCGAGCGATGGTCGACCATTCAATTGATGGCGGGCAGCTCTGACGGACACTGGAAGCAGACGGACAGGAAAGAATTTTCCAATCGCGCAGATAAAAACATTTGACTTGCAAATGATAATGATTATTATTGCAAGCAGCTGGTCGCGAGATCAGTCGATGGACCAGAGACCTCAGGTCGGTCTTCTGGACTATCTCCTCATCAGGCTAATCACGGTTTTTGACCCGGCTTTTTGCCGGGTCTTTTTTTGCCCGTTTTTCGGGCTTATGGCTTCAGGCTAATGAAGTCTTTGGTGCTGCAAATTCGATGGCGCGGATAATATCAAAAGAATATCGCTTGGCAAGCAAAGCCCGGCCCGATTGGAGCAAACTAATGACAATTAGCACTTGAGAATCAATCGCACACTCTCTAAGCTGCTTGCGCGTCACGGAAGACGCCCCCACCGCAAGCCGCAATTTCCCTCGGTTTCACCCCAGTCTTGCGTGTAAAGTAGCTGCCATAAAAATCATATTCAGGAACCGATATGACCGTGGCCAAATCTTCGTTCGACATCAGCGCCAACTTCGACAGCGGCAACATCCAAGTCATCGACATCTCCAATCCGCTCAACCCGGTTCTGGCCATTCGCCCGGATACCCGTAGCGCTCACTTCCAGTGGTTCCACTTCAAGGCCAGCGGCCTGCATGTTAATCAGGAACACTGGTTTCGCCTGGTCAACGCCAGCCAATCCTCCTACAACAAAGCCTGGACCGGCTATCAGGCCGTCGCTTCCTACGACCACGTCAACTGGTTCCGCATTCCTACCAGTTTTGAAGGCGACAGCCTGCGCTTCTGCCTCGAAGCCGAGCAGACCCACGCCTGGTTCGCCTACTTCGAACCCTACAGCCGCGGTCGTCACGACTGGCTGATCGAGCAAGCGCTGACCAAGGCCGGCACCGAACTGCTGGCCACCGGCAAAAGCGTCGAGAGTCGTGACATTCAACTGCTGCGCAAGGGCAGCGGCGCCGAAGGCCAGCGCAAAATCTGGATCATCGCGCAACAGCACCCGGGCGAGCACATGGCCGAATGGTTCATGGAAGGCGTGATCGAACGCCTGGAACGCCACGACGACCCGGTGCTGAACAAGCTGCTGGCCAGCGCCGATCTGTATCTGGTGCCGAACATGAATCCGGACGGCGCCTTCCACGGGCATCTGCGAACCAATGCCATGGGCCAGGACCTGAACCGCGCCTGGCAGAGCGCCAGCCAGGACATCAGCCCTGAAGTCCTTTTCGTACAACAGCAGATGGAAAAGTACGGCGTCGATCTGTTCCTCGACGTACATGGTGATGAGGAAATCCCCCACGTGTTCACCGCCGGTTGTGAAGGCAACCCGGGTTACACGCCGCGCATCGAAAAGCTCGAAGAGCATTTCCGCACGCACCTCAAGCACACCACCAAAGACTTCCAGACCCAGTACGGCTACACCCGCGACGAACCGGGCCAGGCCAACATGACTCTGGCATGCAACGCGGTCGGCCAGAAATACGACTGCCTGTCGCTGACCCTGGAAATGCCGTTCAAGGATCACGATGACCATCCGAACAAAGAAACAGGCTGGTCGGGCAAGCGCTCGAAACAGCTGGGCAAGGACGTGCTGACCACCATCGCAGACATGGTCGACACTCTGCGCTGATCCCTCCCCCCGCTCTACCCAAAGATCGCAGCTATGCCTGCGATCTTTTTTTTGCGCAATCAAACGCCACGACCAACAAGGTTGCAAATTAAAACCAGAATGCTTAACGTGATTCTGGTTTTAATTTGAAACCCAAAAAGGAATCAGGGCATGCAATCTCAACCTCTCAAAAGCAGCGTGGTACTGCTGTTCGCCATTGCCTGCGGGCTGGCGGTGGGCAACGTGTATTACGCGCAGCCGCTGCTGGATGCCATGGCCGAGGCCTTCGCCATGTCGCCGGCAACCATCGGCATCGTCATCACCCTGACGCAGATCGGCTATGGCATCGGTCTGGTGTTGCTGGTGCCACTAGGCGACCTGCTCAACCGTCGGCGGCTGATCGTTACCCAGACCCTGCTCTCGGCCGCCGCGCTGCTGATGATCGCGCTGGCGCCCAACAGTGTGTGGTTGCTGCTCGGCATGACCCTGACCGGTTTGCTTGCGGTGGTGACGCAAGTGCTGGTGGCGTACGCCGCGACCCTGGCGATCCCGGCGCAACGCGGCCGGGTGGTCGGCGTGGTCACCAGCGGCATCGTCGTTGGCATTCTGCTCGCCCGCACCATTGCCGGGGCCATGGCTGATCTGGCCGGTTGGCGGGCGATCTATCTGCTGTCGGCGGGGCTGACGCTGCTGATGGCACTGCTGCTGTTGCGCGTATTGCCCAAGGATGAAGCCGCGCAGCCGGCGAGCCGTTACGGCGCGCTGATCGCTTCGGTGTTCCGCCTGTTCAGGCAAGAGCCGGTGCTGCGACAACGGGCGATTCTCGCGTTGCTGACCTTTGCCAGCGCCATGGTCCTGTGGACGCCGATGGTGCTGCCGCTGGCCGCCCCGCCACTGTCGCTGTCGCACAGTGAAATCGGCCTGTTCGGGTTGGCAGGTGCCGCCGGTGCACTTGCCGCCGCGCGCGCCGGACATCTGGCTGATCGCGGCCTCGGCCAATGGGTCAGTGGCCTGTCGCTGCTGCTGATGCTCGCCTCGTGGCTGCCGATCGCCCTCACGCAGTCCTCGTTGTGGGCGCTGTTGCTCGGCGTGATCACCCTCGATCTGGGCTTGCAGGCCGTGCACGTCACCAGCCAGAGCATGATCTACAGCGTGCGCCCCGAAGCGCAAAGCCGCCTCACCGCCGGCTACATGCTGTTCTATTCGATCGGCAGTGCATTGGGTTCGATTACCTCGACGGCGATGTACGCCTGGGCCGGCTGGACCGGCGTGTGTCTGCTTGGCGCCGCTATCAACGCAGTGGCGCTGAGTTATTGGTGGCTGACTCTGAAAAGTGGCGCACCGCAGCGGTGCGCCACACAGACGGGTTAATCGCGACCGCGACCGCGCAACATGCTGTCGAGCACCTCGTCGCGACGCACCCAACCATGGAACAGCGCCGCCGCCAGGTGCAACAGCACAGTCAGGAACAACAGGTACGCCAGATAGCCATGTGCCTTGCGCAGCAGGGCAAACACTTGCGCATCGGCTGGCAAAATCGATGGCAACTGCAAGGTATTGCTGAGCATCACCGGCTCCCCGGACGCACTGATCATCGCCCAACCGAGCAGCGGCAGCACCAGCATCAAGGCGTACAACAACACATGCGAAGCCTTGGCCGCCATCACCTGCCAGCCCGGCAGATCCGCCGGCAGCGGCGGCTGTCGAGTGGAAAACCGCACCAACAGACGCACGACCACCAGCAGCAGAATCGCAATCCCCAGCGGTTTGTGCAGATGAATCAGCCATTCATGCCGCTGTGAAACCGAAGTGACCATGCCGGCGCCAATGAACAACATGGCGATGATCATCAGCGCCATCAGCCAGTGCAGCAGCCGCGCCAACAGCGGGAAATGAGTCGGTTGCGTGCTCATGGGCGAGCCTCCTGACGGGCGGCGGGCAATTGGCTGACTTCACTGGTGCGCCGTAGATAGGAATCGGCGTAACCGGCGGAACGCGCGGCGAGCAGCGGGTCGTCGGAACCTTCGATACCGGCCGGCAGCACCAGCGGATCGTAGTTGATGTCGCGGCATTCGCCGCTGAGCTGCGGCTGGGTCTTCTCCAGCACCAGCGTGCCGGCGTTGATCACCTTGCGGCCCTCGGCCCAGGTTTTACTGGCATCGTTCACCGGATCACCGGGGTTGGCCAGGGTGATATTCAGCTGCCAGCGCAACGGCCCTTCGGCCAGACGCTGCACCAGATCCTTCTCGAGAAAATCCGCCCCCTCCGGCGCCGAGGCTCCGGCGGCATCGCGCGCCAGTGGCGTGACACTCCAGCGCACCGCCTGCTTCTGCCCACTGGCGTTGACCAGATAGAACGCATTCACGCTGTTGTAGGTTTCAGTGGCATAGCTGGCCGACGGTTTGGCGGTCTTCACCCACGTCAGAAACGGCACGGCTTCCGGGTGGGCGGCGAAGAATGCCGGCACTTTCGACGGATCCGGTTTGCCCGTGGCCGGGTCCGGCGACTGCGCCTGCTGCAATTGATAGAACGCCTCGGGAGTGCCAACCGGGAACACCGGCATGCTGTTCATCCCGGTGCGCCATTGCTGACCGTTGGCCTGGGTAAAACGCAGCGCCAGACTGCGGATCGGCACACTGCTGTCCGGGGCGTAGGGATTGCCCGCCGGCAATGCGAAACGCCCGACAACCGGCGTCTGCGCCTCGTTGAACACCTGCGCGGAAGAGAACGCTCGCGCCTCGCCACTGCTCTCGAAATGCCCGATCACGCACACGCCCTTGGCGTGGTTGCGCCGGAACCCGGGGTGCACGCCGTTGTTTTTCTCCAGCACATCGACCAGCGCCTTGGGCGTCAGACGTTGTGGGTCAAGGTTACCGTGCACGTAGGCAAACGCCCCGGCCACTGCGGCAACCACCACGGCAATCGCCGTCAGGCGCAACACTGTGCTCGCGGCACTCAAGGGCGGGCGCGACGGCCTGCCCGGCGGTGAAGTGCGATCAACCATGAATAACTCCAGGGCCATCGGCCACAAGTAGGAAGAATCAGCAAGACGCGCCCCAGCGGGATTTATTCCATGGCCCGGTATTTATTTTTCCGAACGTGGAATAACCTCGAACGGCAGACGTCTCCCTAGTCCACAGCGTAGTGACTAGCAGAAATTCATGAGCGAATTCGACGAACAGTTGAGAGAAATCATTCCCAGATTGCGCCGCTTTGCTGTGTCGTTGACCCGCAACAGCAGCAGCGCCGACGATCTGGTGCAGGCCAGCCTCGAGCGGGCCCTGTCCGGCTGGGGTGCGAAACGCGCCGAGGGTGACGTGCGCGCGTGGCTGTTCGCGATCCTCTATCGGCAGTTTCTCGACGCCCACAGACGCTCTCGTCGTTATGCGCGGATGCTCGAATTCTTCACCGGTCGCGACAACGCCGAACCCTCGGTCGAGCGCACCGTGATCGCCCAATCGACCCTGCAAGCCTTCGATTGCCTGCCCACCGAGCAACGTGCGCTGTTGCTGATGGTCTCGGTCGAAGGCCTGAGCTACAAGGAAGTCGCCGAAATTCTGGACGTCCCCACCGGCACCGTGATGTCGCGCCTGTCCCGCGCCCGCCAGGCCTTGCGCCAACTCAGCGACGGCGAAATCAGCAGCCCTTCTTTGCGGATACTCAAATGATCAGCATGCCCCCCAGCGAGCGCGACCTGCACGCGTACGTCGATCACCAACTCAACGAAGCCGACCGGCGTCTGGTCGACACCTGGCTGACCACTCACCCGGAAGCCGCCGCGCAGGTGCGCGCCTGGCAGCACGACGCCCAGTTGTTGCGCGCAGCCCTGGGTGGTGCGTTGCAGCAACCGGCCAATCCGGAACTCGATCCGGCGCTGATTCGCCAGCGCCTCAAGCGTCAGTCGCGTCGTCACCTGGCCAGCGCGGCGGTGTTGCTGATCGCGGTCGGCATCGGCGGGTTCAGTGGCTGGCAGGCGCGGGAAATGACCCTCGTGAGGTCTTCGATGTTGCCGATGACCGACGCCTTGCAGGCCTATCGTTTGATCGCCCAGCAAGGGATATTGCCGGCGGACTACAAGGTCGACACTGACGGCGACATGCAGCGTTGGCTCGACCACTATTTCACCCAGGCCAGTCGCTTGCCGGATCTGAAATCCGCCGGTTTCGAACCGGTCAGTGGCCGCCTGCTCAGCACCGACGAAGGCCCGGCGGCGATGGTCATGTATGAGGATCGCAGCGGCCACAAGGTCAGTTTCTATGTGCGACCACCGGGGCCGAAGAACACCTTCCTGCCTCGCGGTAGCCGCAGCGACGGCGATCTGCAGGCCGATTACTGGTCCGGTGACGGGTACAACTATGCAATGGTCAGCCCGACGCATTCGCCGGCGGCAAAACAACTGAAGCAATCAATGCAATTCTGAAAGCCCCACTGTAGGAGCTGCGGCACGCTGCGATCTTTTGACCTTGATGTTAAAAATCAAAAGATCGCAGCGTGCCGCAGCTCCTACAGGGGACTTTGTTGAGTCAGAACCCTACGTCGAGCACCACATTGTCCAGGTAAGTGCCCGCCGGCGGCGTGGTCTGATCGGTGTAGATCTTCGCGTTGTAATTGAAAATCTGGCTCCCCGTACCCAAGCCATTCCCCGGATTGACCTCCGCGTCGGTGCTCGACCGGCGCGCGCTGCCGACGCTGCCCCACCGGGTGGTGCCGGCACTTTTGAAGATGTCGTAGGCCAGATAGTTGCTCCCGGAAATCATCCGCCGCCGGCCGCCGACACTGGCCGGGTTCTGCCCGTCGCTCAAACCGACGGTGTAGGCGCTGCCCTTGGTACAGGCCAGGTTGATGGTCTGCCCGGTCACCGGGGTAAAAGCGCTGATCACCGGTGCACTGCCAAAGGCAATGTTCGGCGCAGTAATCGTGCAGTCGTTGGACACGGTCAGGTTCACCGTCAGCGTCGCCGTACCGCTATTGATGTCACGCCCCAGACAAACACTGCCGATACCGATCCCGGAGCAGTAATTCCAGTTCCAGAAAATACTCAGGGTTTCCGTATAAACCCCGGCGGCGACGTTGCTGCCAATGGTCGTGCCCAGATACAGCGGCACGGTTTTCGGGGTGGTACCGTTGAGCAGTCCCAGGGCGTCGATGATGCCGTTACGCGCGAAGTCATAGGCGGTGCCGCGAGTCACCGGGTAGCTGGTGCTGTTGTTGGCGTAGATTGTGTAGCCAATGACGTCGCCCGTCGGCCCGAGCAAGCCGCTCTGGGTCGAGGTGATGGTGGCGTAGAAATGATCGTTGCTGGTCAGCAATGACAGCAGCGAACCAGTACAACTCAAGCCTGCATTGAGTGTGGAACTGGGCTGCGTCGTGGTGCGCACGGCAATCGAGCTGATCGAGCCGAACGCCGCCGGCGTGGTGCTGACCACCGAACACAAGGCCTGCGCCATCCCCGGCAACAGTAACGCCAGACACAGGCAAATCCGCGCCGCGTTCATTGGCACACCAACGGGCCGATCAGCGGCACCTGGCTTTGCTGCATATCCACTTCGAATTGCGTCTTGCAGGTTTTGCCGTCGGCCAGCGTCACCTGCAACGAGTTCTGCGCCTGCAGGTTTTCCAGATAGACCAGCCCGTCCCAGCCGACCACAGTGCGCGCCCCGCTCTGCTCGTGCAGCACGCCGGCGCCCAATGGCAGTTCGCGTTGCTGCGCATCTACCAGCACGATGCTCGCGGCGATCACCCGGGTCAGAGGAAACTCCAGCAAATAGCCGCTGCCACGGCGCACGGCGATGCGTTGTTCGACGTTGGGGCTGCGCACGTTGGCCGGCAGATTCAGCGGATCGATTTCGTATTTGCCGCGGTAGTACGCGCTGCTCCACGGCACCAGCAAGTGCCCGTTTTTATCGGTCTGACCGACCTGCTGGTTTTCGTAGCGCACCGGAATATCGGCGAAACCCTCGGTGCTGACCACCACAAACGCGTCGTCGATGCGATTAGCGGCGAACACCTGGCGGTCCATCCATACCAGCGAGCCACTGGCATCGGCCCAACGGGTCTCGGCGTCGGACGTACCGTAGACCCCGGCCTGCAACTGCACAGATTGCAGACGCCAGGTCACATCAGCCTGACGATAATCGGGGCCATCACCCTTGGCGTAACCCAGATTGAAACCGACCCCGCCCTCGGTCGGCACCGAACGACTGTAATTGACCCGCTGCTGACTCTGCCCGGTTTTGCTCCGCTCGCTACTGATCGCCAGGCTGCCGCGCAGATCGAACGGGATCACCAGTTGCGCCTGCACCGCCCAGTTGCTGTCGCCGATCTCGCGGTTGGCCGACAAATAGAAGCTGCTGTTGCGCCACAGCGGTTTGCTCCAACTCAGATTGAGCAGACGCGTACGCGAATCGTCCGCCGCGCGCACATCGAAATAACCGGCACCGAGGCTGCCCCAGCGCTCGAGGTTGACGCTCAGAGTCGCCTGCTCGCTGCGCCGGCTGAGGCTGATGTAAGGGCTGTCGATCACGCTCAGGTCGGCGTACTGATCGCGGCGTTGCAAGCGCTGCCAGGAAAAACTGTAGCGCTGGCTGCTGTACTGATAACCAAGACTCAACTGCTCGCCGCCGTCGCCGTCGAATCGGCTCTGACTGATGGCGCTGTTGAGCACGCCGAAATTGCCCAGACGCCAATTGCCGCCGATGCCGCCGAGGGTCAGCGAGTCAGCCGCTTCGGCGTGGCTTTCCACGGTGAAGCTGTCGCTGACACCGTAGCGCAGGCTGCCGGAAGTCACGCCAGGGCCATAGCTGAAGTCCTTCAATCCGTAATCGCGGCGCAACGTACCGGCCGCCACCGAAAAATCACTCAGGCCTTTTTGCAGCAGACTGCTGGTGACATAGAACGGCACCGTGGTCGACACCTGCCGCCCCAGCGCATCGGTGGTCACCACTACCGCCTCCCCGGCGCCGTTGATGAAGGGAATATTGGTCAGGGTGTACGGCCCCGGTTGCAGGTCGGTGCTGCTCGACTTGTAGCCGTTGATGAACAGATCCACCGACGACGGCACTGCGGCCTCACCGGCAAACTGCGGCAACGGATAGGTCACCAGATCCGGGCGCACGGCAAAATCCCGTGAGAACTGCACACCGCCCAGACGCACCGAATTGCTCCACGGCAAGGCGCCGCTGATCACGTCCCCGCCCTCGTAGGTGAGCATTCGCTCGTCATCGGAGTAACGCCAGGTGGTGTCGTAGCGCAGGTAACCGTTGTCCAGCGTGCTGAGCGAATCCCCAGACAAAGTGCGCCGGTACTGCCCGGTGTTGGACAACGTGCCCCAGCTATCGAACAGCCGCAGCTCGTTCCAGGCCGCCAGATAAGTGCCGGCATCATCGGTGTCATTGAGGTACAAATCGTAGTTGAACAACGCGCCGAAACTGCTCAGCGCCGGGGTGCGCGGATAGTTCTCGCGATTGCCGATGAACTGGTCCGGCAACCACTGCGGTGGCACCACCAGCAGCAGGCGCTGACCGACACTGTCGTATTCGCTGTGCAGTCCCGGCAGGCCGTCGAGATCGATTTCGTCAGCGCTGCCCTCGGGCAATTTCATCCCGTTTTCGCGCAATACGCTGGCCGGCAGAAACAGATGCCCGTCGCGCTGCTGCACTGCCACCACCCGCCCGGTGTTCATCTGATTGACTACCAGTTCCAGAAACAACTGTGCATCACTCACGGCCTCCATGCCGCTGGGCGGTGGCGGCAGTTCGCCGGCCTCGGATGGTTGCACGAACATCAGGCAACACGCGCCAGTCATGAGCCACAACGGACGCTGAATACGACGAGCCCATCCCGGGCTCATACACGCTTTACGTCCGTCAATGGACTCGATCCTCCTGATGCCACTCTTGCCAAAGCCAGTTATCTTTCTCTGGAATTTTGACGACACGATGCATTCATTGTGGCGAGGGAGCTTGCTCCCGCTCGGCGGCACAGCCGTCGTCAGAACTGTTTAAGCGGACTGCCTGACATGGCTTGGGGCTGCATCGCAACCCAGCGGGAGAAAGCTCCCTCGCTACAAAAGTCCACTCGGCATTGGCTCCTTTTTCAGCGTCCCGGCGCAATGCTCTGCACCTGGGCCCCGCCATTGACTCGCACCTGCAACGCCGACTCACTCGCCAACGCCCCAGGTGCCGGCCAGCGCATCACCGCGCCCGGCAGCACATAACCCAGCAACCCCTCGGCTAATGGCTTGCTCTGTCCACCCTGTTTGATCGCCACGTCGGTCAGCCGCGCATGCACAGCGCCCTGATTGCGCACTTCGATATACGGTCGACCGTCCACCGCCACCGTGCGCCAGCTCAGCTGCGGCACACCGATACCTTTGGGGTCACGCGGGCGGGTGCTGTCTTCCTTGCTCCACAGCCCCGCGCCGTAGGCAAACAAGGGCACCGAATAGCGCATCTGAAAGCGGATCGCGGCCGCGGTCTTGCCGCCCTCGGCAGCCGGCGGCTGGGCAGAAGGGATTTCGTCGATGATGATCCGGTAGGCCAGTTCCTGCCCCGGCGGCACATCCTTGGTCCGGGTCAGGCGCACCAGTTGTTTTTGCCCCGGCTCGATCTTCGCCACCGGCGGGCTGCCGATCACGTCGCGCTGGTTCTGGTATTGCTCTTCAAAGCCGCTCTGGCTCCAGCCGAACACGCGGATCTGCAGGTTGGCGGTTTCCGTGCCACGGTTTTCCAGCCATAGCGCACTGGCCTGTTGATCGGCCTCCAGCACCGGATCGATCGGCCAGATCAGCACCGAGCTGGCGGCCTGCGCATGGCCGGCCCCGAACATGACCAGCGCCAGCAACGCGCCCTGCAACAACGAATGCCCAGACGTAACTGCCCCCATGAACCTGCTCCTTGTCGGCCATTCAAATGTCGCTTTACCACGACAGCTGCACCTGCAACACGTCGCTGTACGTCCCCCCGGGCTGATTGCCCGGCAATTGCACCTGACCGTAAATCGGCAGGCTGATGTTGTTCGCATCGCTATAGGCCACCGCCACGCTCTGGCCGATGCCCAGGCTCTGGCTGTAAGCCGCATCGCGAAACAGCGCATACGCCACCCGCGCACTGCCGCTGTTGATCTGCATGTGGCGACCGCTGCTGTTGTACTGGCCGCCATCGACCGTCATGTTCAGTGCCACCCCCGGTGTGCATTGCAACTGCACGCCGCCGGTCAATGCCACTTGCACCGTGCCGGTCGCGAGGGCCGAACTCGAACCGAAATTCAGTCCGCCGTAATTCGACACCCCGCCCACCACCAGGCATCCCGGCGTGATGGTCGCGCTGACCTGAAAGCTCTGGCTGGTCGCCGCCCCCAGCGGCAGCGGCACACTGCCCGCACAGAGCAGGAGCAGCGCGGCACAGCCCTGGCGGCGCATGGCATCAGAACGTCAGTTCAACAGCGACGGTGTCGGTGTACGTCCCCGCCGGCAACCCGGCCTTGCCCACCGCCTGACCGTAGATATTCACCGTCTGCGCCACGCCAGTGCTGGTCGCCAGGTTGATCGTGCCGTCGATCGGCAGCAGTTGCGAATGCCCGGCATCGGTGTAGAAATCGTACGGCACGTAATTGGCGACACCGTCGTACAACGCGCGGGCGCCACCCGGGGATTGCCCGTCGTGAGCACCGGCACGCACCTTGACCACCGGCGTCGTGCCGCTGGAGCAGAGAATCGACAGTGCCCCGCCACCGCCGCCCAGTACCTGCCCGCTCGCGGTGGTGAACAGACTGTTGGCGGTGCCGAAGTTCAGCGCACCGAAGTTCAGCCCGGTGGAACCGCCGGCACCGTTGACCTGACAGCTGCTGATCAGGGTCAGGCTGGCGGTGATCTGTCCGGTGACCGTGGTGGCGGCGTGGGCACTGGAAACCAGCGTCAGGCCGAGCAACGACAAACCTATCCTTGATGCAAACTTGCGCATGGTGTCCGTCCTCTACGGGGTTACCAGTCGAGCGTCACCGTCAGCGTGTCGGTGTAGACACCTGCCGGAACCGCGCGGGTATTCGCCACCACCGTGCCAAACACCGGAATCGGTATCTGCGCACCGCTGGTGACAGCGAAATTGTGTTGTTGGCCAATGCTGTAGCGTTGGCTGCCGGAGGCATCCAGAAAGAGTTGATAAGGCAGGGTCTGGCGCCCGTTGCTCAGGCGGCGGGTGGTGCCGTCGCCGTGGCTGCCGCCGTCGATGGTGACGGTGAAACCGGTGACCGAGGGATTGCAGGCGACGTTCAGCTTGCCGCTGCTGTCGCCGTCGAGACTGGCCTTGATCGGCGCGTTCCAGGTCGGCCCTTGCTGACCGAAATCGAGGGTGCCCAGATTGCTCACCGGGATCGCCGGGGTGGCGCTGTTGGTGACTTCGCACCCGGCGATCAGGATCAGCCGCGCATTGATCTGCCCACTGATCGCCGCCTGTGCGTCGTCAGCGAGCAACAGCAACGTACCCGTGGCGATAACCATCCAGTGCTTGCCTGTCATTGCGTCCGTCCTACTCCTTCAGGATGCCTGCGTACCTTGCGTTCAGCATTGAACGCCCCTTCCCTGCGCAACCCGCTTCCAGCGAATTGCCTGAAATCCTGCACTCACCAGGTCACGGTGACTTTCACCAGATCCGAATAGCGGCTGACCTGCGGCACCTGCGCCAGACGCTCGATCCGCGCGTACAGCGGCAGCTCCACCGTGCCGGTGTCCGGCACCCGGCCGCTGACTGGCACGTTCACCACCAGCGGCACCCGGCGCGCCGCGTCCTGATACAGCCGATATGGAATCGGCTGGCTCCCCGCCGCCCCCGCCATGTAGCGAACCTCGCCAGCGCCGCCATGCAGGCCACCGTCGACCTGCAGTTGATACGGCGTGTCGGGGTTGCACTCCAGGCGCGGCAACCGTTGGTTGGTCAGCGCCGCACCCAGTGGCCCGGCCGGGTCGTCGAGACGCGCAGTACTGCCGAAATCCAGCACGCCCAATTGTTCGATACCCGCCTCGCGCTGCTGGCCGATCAACTGGCAGCCACGCTGCACGTCAACGCGGACTTCGACCTGAAGATCCGCCGCATGCACCGAGGCCCCAAGCACCCCGAGCAGGCCCATCACCACACGTACAATCACTGTCCCATTCCTTGTGAGGGAACATCCTGGATGACGTTACTGTGTTTCAGGGTAGCAACGGACGACGAATCCGCCAGTCGATTGGATCCATGGATCTGCCGGGATATGTTTCGAAAGTTTGGCAACACGGCGAATTACATCGCTGAAAATAGCTGTACGTCCCGCACAAATCTGTTCAGTGATCGCCCACTGTCGACGAGCCGCGATGGAAGCCGGGCGCAGCCTCTGGTTACACTACGTCGCCGCGCTCCCGGGCGCCGGTCTGATGAACACGGAGTGACTGCACTGTGCCCTCTCGAGCGCCCAAACGATCGCCACTGACCCTGCGCTGGTCGGCGCTGCGCCGCTGGTTCGCCAAGGGCCGGCCCGCGCATGCCGGGCATGACGCGAATGCCCAGTCGATCCGCGATTATTTCCGGCACAAGGCCCATGGTCAGGGTTACACCCTCAGCCACAGCCAGCAGCGGGTGATCGATTGCATGGCGCAGCAGGCCAGCCTGTTGTTCGGCGCCAGGCCGCAAACGCCGCCGAGCCTGTACCTGCATGGTGCGGTAGGACGTGGCAAGAGCTGGCTGCTCGACGGTTTTTTCCAGGCTCTGCCCACCGCGCAGAAGCAGCGCGTGCACTTCCATGCATTTTTCGCCCGCCTGCATCAGGGCATGTTCGAGCATCGCAAACAGGACGATGCCCTCGATGTCACCCTTGATGAGCTGTTACACGACTGCCGGGTACTGTGTTTCGACGAATTCCATGTGCATGACATCGGCGATGCGATGCTCATCACCCGCCTGTTCAAGGCCTTGTTCCAGCGCGGCATCCTGCTGCTGGTGACCTCCAACTATCCACCGGAAGGCTTGCTGCCCAACCCGCTCTATCACGCGCGCTTCAAACCGGTGATCGACTTGATCAACGCCCGCATGCAGATCATGGAAGTCGGCGGCCCGCATGATTACCGCAGTCAGGCGAGCAATCATGCGCATCAGTTGTTCACCCAGGGCCACTATGTATGGCCAGCCACCGCGACCCAGCGCCAGGCGCTGAACCTGCCGCCCGAAGGTGCCCCGGCCATTGCGCTGCCGGTGGGCAGCCGACACGTTCAGGCGCGCCTGTGCGATGGCAGCCGGGTCGCTTTCACCTTCAGCGACCTGTGCGAGCAACCGACAGCGGTGATGGATTACCTGGAGCTGTGCCGGCGTTTCGACCAGTGGATCATCGACGACCTGCCGGAACTCGGTGAGTGCTCGATCGCCGCACAACAGCGCTTCATCAACCTGATTGACGTGCTCTACGACCAGGACAAGCACCTGACCCTGCTCAGCCGCTTGCCACTGCGCGAGGCCCTTGGCGGCAATGCCATCGATCTGGCGCGCACCCGCAGTCGCCTGGGGCAGTTGCAGGAAATCCACTGATCCCATTGATCACCACCGATTACCACCGATTACCACTGTGGGAGCGAGCTTGCTCGCGAAAGCGGAGTGTCAATGACAAATCACTGACTGACAGGACGCCTTCGCGAGCAAGCTCGCTCCCACAGAGGATCAGAGTGTTCTTCAGTGCAAACCCAGGCTTTGCCGTTATCATGTCGCCCATTCCGAGCGCCCGGCGCTTCTTTCCTTAGATAGTGAACATCCCATGCACACCCTTGCTCAATTGCGCGCCGGCGAGTTGTCGGGCATTACCCGGCTGGATCTGTCTTGCGGCCTGACCGAGTTCCCCCGGGAGATTTTCGAGCTGGCCGATACGCTGGAGGTGCTCAACCTCAGCGGCAACGCCTTGAGCAGTCTGCCCGACGACCTGCACCGCCTGACCAGGATGCGCATTCTGTTCTGCTCGGACAACCGCTTCACCGAAGTGCCGGAATGCGTCGGAAAATGCGCTGCGCTGACGATGATCGGCTTCAAGGCCAACCGCATCAGCCACGTGCCGGGCGCAGCACTGCCGCCGCTGCTGCGCTGGTTGATCCTGACCGACAACTGCATCGAAAGCCTGCCCACCGAACTGGGTGAGCGCCCGTATCTGCAAAAACTGTTGCTGGCCGGTAATCGCCTGCAAGCGCTGCCAGACTCCATGAGCAAGTGCCATCGCCTGGAGCTGATCCGCATCGCCGCCAATCGCCTGCGTGAACTGCCGCAGTGGCTGCTGACCCTGCCGAGCCTGACCTGGCTGGCGTATGCCGGCAATCCGCTGGAAACCGAAGCCGATGCCGCCGCGCTGGAAGCCACGCCGCTGATCGACTGGTCGGCGCTGCGTCTGGAACAACGGCTGGGCGAAGGCGCCTCGGGGGTGATTTCCCGGGCGCAGTGGCAGCGCGCCGACGGCTCGCAGGTGCCGGTCGCGGTCAAGCTCTATAAAGGTGAAATGACCAGCGACGGTTCGCCGCTGCACGAGATGAACGCCTGCATCACCGCGGGCTTGCACCCGAACCTGATCCGCGTGGAAGGCCGTATTCACGGGCATCCCGATGGCCAACAGGGGCTGGTGATGCAACTGATCGACCCAAGCTTTCGTAACCTGGCGGCATTGCCGAGCCTGGCGAGCTGCTCGCGGGATGTGTATGCCGAGGACTGCCGCTTCAGTGCCGAAGTGGCGCTGAACATTGCCAAGGGCATCGCTTCGGCGGCCGAGCACTTGCATCAACAGGGCATCACCCACGGCGACCTCTACGGCCACAACATTCTGCTGAACGATCAGGGCGATTGCTTGCTCGGGGATTTCGGCGCGGCGTCGTTCCATGCCACCACCGACAACCTGGAAACCCGGGCACTGCAACGCATCGAAGTGCGGGCGTTCGGGGTTCTGCTCGGGGAATTGCTGGCGCGCATCGACTCAGGGCTGAGCGATGAACGACGCGAGCGGCTGCAAGCGCTGGAACAGCGTTGCTGTCAGGCAGATGTGCTGGCGCGGCCGGGGTTCAGCGAAGTGATTCAGGTATTGCACACATAATCACAAAAAGATCGCAGCCTGCGGCAGCTCCTACAGGGTTATGTGTACACCTGTAGGAGCTGCCGCAGGCTGCGATCTTTTGATCTTAGCCCGCCAGACCGACAAACATGTCCTGCACGTCGTCGTGGTTGTCGAGGCCTTCGAGGAACGCTTCGACTTCGGCCATCTGCTCGTCGCTCAGGCCGCTGACCGGGTTCTTCGGCTGGTAGCCGAGTTTGGCCGACAGCACCGTGAAGCCTTGCTCAGGCAGGGCTTTCTGCACGGCGTCGAGGTCGGTCGGATCGGTCAGGAACAGGGTCGCGCCCTCTTCGCCCGGCTCGAAGTCCTGGGCACCGGCCTCGATCGCGGCCATTTCCGGATCGGCGTCCGGGGTGTCCGGTGACGCTTCGATCATGCCGACGTGGTTGAAGTCCCAGGCCACCGAACCGGAAGCGCCAAGTTGACCCTTGCGGAACGCCACGCGGATTTCCGCGACGGTGCGGTTGATGTTGTCGGTGACGCACTCGACGATCAACGGAACCTGATGCGGTGCGAAACCTTCGTACGTCACGCGGTGGTACTGCACGGTTTCGCCCAGCAGGCCGGCGCCTTTCTTGATGGCGCGGTCCAGGGTTTCCTTGGGCATCGAGGCTTTCTTGGCCTGTTCGACCACCAGACGCAGGTGTGCGTTGGTGGCGGTATCGGCACCGTTGCGGGCAGCGATGGTGATTTCTTTCACCAGTTTGCCGAAGATCTTGCCCTTGGCGTTGGCTGCCGCTTCTTTGTGTTTAACCTTCCACTGTGCGCCCATTACTCACTCTCTTGATCTGTGGCGCCGAGACATCTATTGGCCGACGCGTGGCGCCAAGTTTATACGGCCTAAAGTCGGCAATCGACCAAAAAAATTCATTGTTGAATCGACATCTTCACCACACCTTGTAGGGCGTTTCTGAAAAACCCAATGGCCATGACCATTCGTGCTCGCGTTTTCGTACCCTCTGCCGTCCGTATTACCCCACAGAGCCCGTATGAATGCTCAATGACCAGGAAAGCCCGTACACCCTGACCCTGATCCTGACCGATGGTCAGCTGTGCCTGCCGGTGCTGCGTTTCAACGGCAAGGAAGCACTCAATCAGTCTTTTCGTTTCGAGATTGACGTGATCGGTCTGGCCCCGGCCCTGGCACCGGGCAGCCTGCTGCGCCAACCGGCGTTCATGCGCCTGGGTGTCGATCACGGAATTCACGGCCTGATCCACAGCGTCAATTGCGAGCATCGCGCCAGCCACCGCATCGGCTACAGCTTGACGCTAGTCCCGCACCTGTTGAATCTGGAGCAGTCGCCGCGGCGCCGGGTCTTCGTGCAAGCGAGCGTGCCGGCGATCATTGCGCAACTGCTCGAAGAACATCACCTGCCGACGGACAGTTACCGGATCGAGATGAGCGTCGGCCAGTACCCGCCACGGGAATTTTGCCTGCAGTACGAGGAAAGCGACCTGACCTTCCTGCAACGGCTGTGTGAGGAGGAAGGCATTCACTATCACTTCGAACATCGCCCGGACGGGCATGTGGTGGTATTTGCCGATGACAACCTGAGCCTGCCGCAGGAACCGCTGCCAGTGCCGTTTGCCGCTTCCGACGATACGCCATCACCACGCATCAGCACGCTGCTGCAGCGTCATGACGCGACACCGGTCATGGCCGCGCCGGGCATTCGCAACCGGGGTCAGGCGGTCATCACCGCAGACGCGGCCAACCACGCCGTGCCAGCGCTCACACCGCAGAACCTTTCCAGCGACCAACGCCACACCGAACAGCGCAGCCGGCGCCATCTGCAGCGCCAGCGCTGCCAGTCGCGCACGATTCGGGGATCCGGCGATTGCAGCGCGTTGCGCAGCGGTCATCTGGTGCACATCAGCGAACACCCGATCAATGCCTTCAACGAGCAATGGCTGATCACTGAGCTGCACCATCAAGGCCAGCACCCCTCGATCCTCGATCCGACAACCGACGTGCATCATTATCGAAATGACTTCTGCGCCCTGCCCTGGTCGAGCGATTTTCGCCCGCCCCTGGCGCAACCGCGCCCGAACATCGGCGGCTATCACCTGGCAAGAGTGCTGGGATCGCCCGGCCAGCCAGCCGCACTGGATGATCGCGGGCGCATCGGCGTCAGTCTCTGGCCGGCGCAGACAGCTGAAGCTGCATGCCTGTGGCTGCCGATCGCGCTGACCGGCACCGGCCGGCTCGCCGCCCACCAGCTGCCCCGCGCCGGCAGTGAGGTGTGGGTCAGCTTCCTCGACAGCGACCCGGATCGACCGATCCTCTGCCTCGCCAACCCGCGTCCCGCACCACCGAACGAAACGCCACCACCGCGCGACAGCAGCCTGTTGCTCGATTGGCTGCTGCACGGAGCTGATCCGTAAGCGCCGCAGATATTGGAATTGAGGACAGCTGCCGAATACTGGTTGACTCGGAGGTCGCTATCGGGAGCAGGCTCACTCCTACAGTTGGATTGGGTGCGGGCAGTTGGAGATTGGTCGGCTCGTAGGCCGCCATCGCTGGCAAGCCAGCTCCCACAAGATCAAGATCAAGATCAAGATCAAGATCAAGATCAAGATCAAGATCAAGATCAAGATCAAAAGATCGCAGCCTTCGGCAGCTCCTACACAGGTCGAGTGTCAGCTCGCCGAAAGCTCTTGATCTTGCCGTGCCGGCCCCTTCGGCAGGCTGAGTGGAGGGGTTTATCCGGGGGGTGGGAGCGCAGCGACGTTTGGCGCAGCCAAACACATCGAGAGGAGGTGCAGCGAAGCAAACCGGAGGCGATGCCCCCGGATGAACCCCGGAGCGAAGGAACCCGAGCCTAAGCGAGGGCCGTACGCCGGGGCCAAGCCTTTTGCTTACTTTTCGGCGTCTGGAAAAGTGAGTCGCTGTAAGAGCGAAACCATAAGAAGCCGTTACCGCAGAAACGGATATGTACTCGGTAACCCAAAAGAACGCAGCGCTCGCCAGCCCCCAATCACCCCTTGTCAGCCTTCCCCGCCGCCGCCGCAAACCTCGCCAACCGCACATCCAGATGCCGCGGCCGCCGCCCATGATCCTCAGCCCGCTCCTTGCGCCGGATCGCATTACGCACCATCAACGACCCCAGATACCGAATCGGCTCCGGCGGAAAATACCCCAGCGGCCCGTTCACCAGTGGCGAACGGGTCCAAGGGTTATCAAGCCCCTGCACCAACGAAGCAAGAATCTGCCCGCCCATGTGACACGGCCCGACACCACTGCCGGAATACCCAAAGCCATAAAACACATTGCCACTGGCACTCATTTGCCCAAAAAACGGCAACCCGGTGACCGATCGATCCGACGGCCCATTCCAGGTCGCATCCACCTTGACCTCGGCAAACGCCGGAAAAAACTCCCCAAGGCTGCGCTTGAGCAAATCCGCATAGGGCGATGGCTGATCGAACACCGGCAACATCCGCCCACCAAACGCGAACGTATTGCCACCCTTGCCAAGCATAATCCGGCCGTCCGGCGTGTTGTGGTAGTAGTGCACGAAAATCCGCGAATCGAGCACCGTAACGCCGCTGGTCAAACCGATGTCCTGCAGCAGATCGGGGCGTGGCTCGGTGATCAGCATGTCGCTGGAAACAATCGCCACGCTGCGTTCGAACTGCGGAAAAGCGCGGGCCATCCACGCGTTCATCGCCAGTACCACGCGGTCGGCTATTACGCAGCCGCCAGCAGTGTGAATACGCGCCGGACGGCCCTCCTCCAGGCCGGTCATCGCCGTGTTCTCGTGGATCTTCACGCCCAGTTGCAACGCCACCCGACGCAAGCCGCGCACCAGTTTGCCCGGTTGCACACTGGCCGCCGCTGGCGAGAACCAGCCTTCCAGATGCTTGCTGGAACCGGCCATGCGCTGCACATCGGCCAGCGGACGCTGGGTGAACGAGTTGATGCCGTTGCGCTCAAGCGCCGCGATCACGGCGTCGGTCGAACCGACCTGCGCCTGGTTGGTGGCGGTGTACAGCGTGCCGTCGAGGCGGTAATCGGCATCGACGCCGAACCGTTCGCAGAACGCGCCGATGGCGTGGATGCTGCGCTCGGACTCCTTGACCAGGCGCACCGCCTCCTCGACGCCGAACAGCCGCTCGAGGGTGAAATACTTGGCCGACCACGACAACGCGCAACCACCGTTGCGCCCACTGGCACCGGCGCCGCAGATATCGGCTTCGATCAGCAGCACATCGAGTTCCGGGTTCTGCTGCTTGAGCATGATCGCCGTCCACAACCCGGTGTAGCCGCCGCCGACGATGCACACGTCAGTGCGCACTTCGCCTTGCAGCGACGGGCACGTCGCGGATGGCTCGGCCTGCAAGGCTTGCTCTAGCCAAAACGGTCGCATGGGATTCTCCAGTCAGATGGCCACGACACAGCCTGCCGCGAACGCCGCAGCAGGCCGCGAGGCAAGGGTTTTCAGTTACGCAGGGGTTTGATGGTCAGCGGGCAATTGGGAATGGACGCGCGCGGTTCCATCACCCCGACCGGGCGGCTGTTCCAGTGCGGAATCAGCACCAGCGCCGAGAACAATGCGCAGCCGGCGAAGACGATGAACACCGTCACCGAATCGAAGTAACCCGGCAGCAATCCGCCGAGTACCGCGCCGACCGAGCCGCAACCGTTGACGAAACCGGCTGCCGTGGCACCGGCCTTGGCCTTGCCGAAGTCGATGGCGGCCGCGCCGCTGATCATCGAATCCGGCCCGTACAGGGTCAGGCCCATGACAAACAGCAACGCCACCACCAGCATCACGCTGCCGGTGTGCAACGAGCCCATGAACAGCGCCAGGGTCACGGTCAGCGCCAGCAGGCTGAGGACGCAGGCCGGCATTCGCCGGGCGCCGAACAGTTTGTCCGAGGCCAGACCGATCATGATCGGCCCGAGCAGACCGGCCAGTTCAAACGAGGTGGGAATGATCGCTGCGCCGACCTTGCCGACACTTGGCATCTGCTCGAAGACGATCACCGGCCCCCACAACAGAATCGCGTAACGCGCCGGTTTCAACATGAAATACGCCAGGCCCAGCACCAGCACCGTGCGGTTGCGCAGGATTTCCTTCAACGGCTCCCAGACGCTGAGCTTGCTGTTGGCTTCGGTTTCCGCGGCACTGAGTTCCGGCTCCGGTTCCACCGCCGGCAGGCCGACGTCTTCCGGTTTGTTGCGCTGAAAAATGAAGAACAACAGCGCCACCACCGCGACCACCACCGCGCTGGAAATGAACGCCGCGTGCCAGGTGCCCATCAGCGTATACGCCCACCAGCCGGCGAACGGCGAGGCCACCAGACCGCCAAACGCATAGCAGGAACTCCACAATCCGAGCACCCGCCCGCGCTGCTGCGCCGGGAAGAAACTGCCGAGGTTTTTGCACAATCCCGACCAGCCAGTGGACTGCGCCAGCCCCTGGATCAGCATGCAGGTGGCGAAGATCGGCAAGGTGGCAAAACTGCCCATCACCAATGCCGCGCCAGCGGAAATCAGCAGCCCGCCAAGCACCACGACCCTTGGGCCGAAACGGTCGGCAAGCATGCCCCAGGTGAATTGGCCGATGGCGTAGGCCGCCAGATAGATCGCATCGAGGTTGGCCATGGCCATCTTGTCGAGCATGAAGGTCGGGTCTTCGGCGATGCCCAGTTTGGCCACCGAGAACGCTTTGCGGGTGAAATAGAAAGCGGCGTACGCGAGCCAGGTGACAGCGAAAATCTGCATGCGCCAACGCGCAATGGTGCCGATGTGCTTGTTCATTGTGGTTCTGACCTCAGGGTGTGAGTGTGCCGGCAGAATCGTTAAGTAAACGCCTGTGTTTTTATTGTTGAGCACTGCGCCAGCGCCCCATCCCTGATGGCGATAGCGGTCAGATGAGTCCTGTTGTTGCACGCACAGGCTCATCGCCAACGCTGCTGTCCGAGCGGACAGTCAGCGCTGGCGTGAGCGGATCAAAGCAATTACTGTTTAATAAATAAAATCGATTTATCGTATTTCACACATAAGCTCAGCTTGTTACTGGAGGCTGCATGTCGGTGTCCCACGCCCAGCTCAAAGCCTTCCACGCCGTGGCCGTCCATGGAAGCTTCACCAAAGCCGCCGAACGGCTTTTTCTCACACAACCGGCAATTTCCGACCAGGTGCGCAAACTCGAAGAGCGCTTTGGTGTGTTGCTGTTCCATCGCAACAAGCGTTCGGTGCGCCTGACCGATCTCGGTGAGCGGCTGCTGGCGATTACTCAGCGGCTGTTTGTGATCGAGGCTGAAGCCCAGGAACTGCTGCAGGAATCCCAGGCGTTGCAGACCGGCAGCCTGATTCTCGCAGTGGACGCACCGATACACGTGCTGCCGCAGATCGCGCGGTTCTGCGAGCGGTATCCGGGGATCAGCGTGAAGATCGAAACCGGCAACACCGATGAATCGCTGTTTCGCCTGTTCAACTACCAGGCCGATCTGGCGCTGCTCGGGCGTGATGTCACTGATGAACGTCTGCTGTGCGTGCCGCTGCGTAACGACCCGATGGTGGCGTTCGTTTCGCGCCATCACCCGTGGGCCGAGCGCGAGTCGATCTGTCTGGCCGATCTCGATGACACGCCGCTGGTGCTGCGCGAGCACGGCTCGGTAACCCGCCAGACCCTGGAAGAGGAAATGGCCCGCGCCGGTTTTCGCATTCGTCCGGCAATCCAGGTCGAGGGCCGGGAGGCGGCGCGCGAGGCGGTGGTGGTGGGGATCGGTGTGGGGGTGGTATCAGCGGCGGAGTTTGGCGCGGATTCGCGAGTCTGCGCGTTGCCGATTACCGATTGCACCCGACGATTGACCGAGACGCTGGTGTGCTTGCGCGAGCAGAGTTCGCGGCGGGTGGTGGCGACGTTTCTCGATATGGTGCGCGAGAGCCTGACCTGACCCACCTCCTGTAGGAGCTGCCGCAGGCTGCGATCTTTTGATTTTGCTTTTAAAAACAAGATCAAAAGATCGCAGCCTGCGGCAGCTCCTACAGGGGATATGGGCATAGCGCAATTCCTGTGGGAGCGAGCTTGCTCGCGAATGAGGCGCCGCGAATTGTCAGGCCGGCGCCAGACCGAAGAACGCCTGGATCAGGCGCAACTCCCGCCGCCGCTCCATACAGCCAATCATGTGCCGATTGACCAGCCCGTCGCCGACAATCGGAATTGCCACCACCCGCGGGTCATGGCTGACCTCCACCGACGACACCACGCCCACCCCCAGCTCCGCCGCCACCGCTTCGGTCACCGCCTCACGGCTGTCCAGTTCCAGCAGAACCCGTGGATTGACCGCCGCCTGCGCACACGCCTGATCAAAGGTACGGCGGGTGATCGAACTCGGCTCGCGCAACACCATGATCACCTGATCCAGCTCCTTGAGCTTCACTTCGCCGGCACGCTGCGCCCACGCATGCGCCGCCGGCACCAGCGCACAGATCCGCGATTCGCTCAACGCTTGCAGATGCAGGCCCTTGCGCGGTTCGACCTCGGTCAGCACCGCCACGTCCGCATGCTCGGACAACAGCGCGGCGAGGGTTTCCTGCGCATTGCCCAGACGCAGGTTCACCGTTATTCCGGGATAGCGCGCACGCAGGCTGGCGAGCATCGGCATGACCATGTGCGGACCGTCCGCCGCCACTTCGAGGCGCCCGGTAAGCAACTGACGATTGGCTTCGAGCAGGGTCTGGGCTTCTTCGGCCAAACCGAACATCGCGCGGGTGATCGCCGCCAGTTTGGTGCCCTCCTCGGTCAGTTCGACCCGACGCGCGGTGCGCCGTAACAGGGTGATCTGGTAGTGCTCCTCCAGCGCCTTGATGTGTCCGGTGACCGCCGGCTGACTGATGAACAGGCGCGCCGCGGCGCGGGTGAAGCTGCCTTCCCGGGCCACGGCGTCGAAGGCGCGCAGCTGGAACAAATTCATGAATAACCCTCACTGATGGCTGGCATAACAACAAACAATTTGATTGATAGACCGCCGAATTGCAACGTATGCCCCGTAGCTTCATCCCACAGCGCTAACGCGAGGACACACGAATGAGTACTGCCGCACCCATCCTGCTCACTCCCGGCCCGTTGACCACGTCGGCCCGCACCCGCCAGGCAATGATGATCGACTGGGGGTCATGGGATGACCGCTTCAACCAACTGACCGCCAGCCTCTGCGAGCAATTGCTGGCAATCCTCAACGGCGCCGCCACTCACTACTGCGTGCCATTGCAGGGCAGCGGCACCTTCGCTGTCGAAGCGGCCATCGGCACGCTGGTGCCGCGTGACGGCAAGGTGCTGGTGCTGATCAACGGTGCCTACGGCAAGCGTCTGGCGAAGATCTGCGAAGTGCTCGGCCGCTCGTTCAGCACCTTCGAAACCGCCGAAGACGAACCGACCACCGCTGCCGACGTCGACCGCCTGCTGCGCGCCGATGGCGACATCACCCATGTCGCGCTGATCCACTGCGAAACCAGCACCGGCATCCTCAACCCGCTGCCGGAAATCGCGGACGTCGTGCAACAACACGGCAAGCGCCTGATCATCGATGCCATGAGCTCGTTCGGCGCACTGCCTGTGGATGCGCAAAAAGTCCCGTTCGATGCGCTGATCGCCGCCTCGGGCAAGTGCCTGGAAGGCGTGCCGGGGATGGGTTTTGTTTTCGCCCGCAAGGAATCGCTGGCAGCAGCGGCCGGCAACTCGCATTCGCTGGCGATGGACCTGTATGACCAGCACACGTATATGCAGAAGACCGGCCAGTGGCGTTTCACCCCGCCGACCCACGTGGTCGCGGCGCTGCACGAAGCGTTGCTGCAATACAACGAAGAAGGTGGACTGCCTGCTCGCCATGCGCGCTACGCCGCCAACTGTCAGGCGCTGATGGAAGAGATGGGCAAGCTCGGCCTGCGCAGCTTCCTGCCGGCAGCGATCCAGGCACCGATCATCGCCACCTTCCATGCCCCGCAAGATCCACGCTACCAGTTCAAGGACTTCTACGAACGGGTCAAGGCCAAGGGTTACATCCTCTACCCCGGCAAACTGACTCAGGTCGAAACCTTCCGCGTCGGCTGCATCGGCCACGTCAGCCCGGACCAAATGCGCGAGGCCGTGGCGGCAGTGGGTGAAGTGCTGCGCGAGATGGAAGTGCTAGAGATCTAACCCGCACCAAAAATCCCTTTGTAGGAGTGAGCCTGCTCGCGATTGCGTTTCAGCATTCACCGACGATGGCGACTGACACACTGCTATCGCGAGCAGGCTCACTCCTACAGTTTGAATCGCATTCCAATACAGGATTCTGACCAAAATGAACTACACCAACCCAAGCAAACTGCAAGCCGCGATCCTCGACTGGGCCGGCACCGTGGTCGATTTCGGCTCGTTCGCACCGACGCAGATCTTCGTCGAAGCCTTCGCCGAGTTCGACGTTCAGGTGTCCATCGAAGAAGCCCGTGGCCCGATGGGCATGGGCAAGTGGGACCATATCCGTACCCTGTGCGATCAGCCGCAGGTGGCCGAGCGTTATCGCAAAGCGTTCGGCCGCACCCCGACCGACGATGACGTGACCGCGATCTACAACCGCTTCATGCCGCTGCAGATCGAGAAGATCGCCGAGCACTCGGCGCTGATTCCCGGCGCACTGGAAACCATCGCCAACCTGCGTCAGCAAGGGATCAGGATCGGTTCCTGCTCCGGCTACCCGAAACAGGTGATGGACAAGGTCGTGGCCCTCGCTGCCACTAATGGCTACGTCGCCGACCACGTGGTCGCCACCGACGAAGTGCCGAACGGTCGCCCATGGCCGGCTCAGGCCCTGGCCAACGTGATTGCGTTGGGCATCGATGATGTTGCGGCCTGCGTGAAGATCGACGACACCGTGCCGGGCATCCTCGAAGGCCGTCGCGCCGGGATGTGGACCGTGGCGCTGATCTGCTCGGGCAACGCGCTGGGCCTGGATTACGCCGGCTACCGGGCGCTGGGCAGCGACGAACTGGCCAGCGAACGCAAACGCATCCATGCATTGTTCGCCGATTCCCGTCCGCACTACATGATCGACACCATCAGCGACCTGCCGGAAGTGATTGCCGACATCAACAAGCGTCTGGCCAACGGTGAAATGCCGCAATCGAGCTGATTGCTTCTTTTGTCAAAACAACAAAAAACGCCAGGGTCTTCGCGACGCTGGCGTTTTTTTTATGGCTGAAGCCTTGAGTCAGCGCATTGAAACTCCGATCAGCCTCAGGCAAATCCGCCAAAGCGGATTACAGTTAAAGCATGCCGTCGCACAAGAACGGCACGTGGCGACCCTGATCTGTGAGGAAACACCGTATGCCGTGGACAAGTTCCGAATCCCGCTACAGCACCGTGTCCGTGCTGCTGCACTGGCTGATGCTGGTCCTGTTGATCCTGGTGTATGCCAGCATGGAGTTGCGCGGGATTTTTCCCAAAGGCAGTGGCGGCCGCTCACTAATTCGCGAAGTGCATTACATGCTCGGCCTGACCGTGTTCGTGCTGGTGTGGTTTCGTCTGGTGGCCCGCAGCATCGGCCCGGCACCGAAAATCTTCCCGGCGTCCCCCCAATGGCAGACCTTGCTGGCGCGGGTGATGCACTGGCTGTTGTACCTGTTCATGATCAGCATGCCGATCCTCGGCTGGCTGATCACCAGCGCCGAGGGGCATCAGGTGATGTTCTACGGCTTCGATCTGCCGCTGCTGGTTCATGAAGACAAGGCATTCGCCAAGCAGGTGGAGCACTGGCACGTATTGATCGGCAATATCGGCTACTGGCTGATCGGCCTGCATGCGCTGGCCGGGCTTTATCACCATTATGTGGTGGGTGATAACACCTTGTTGCGGATGATGCCCAAGCGCGCGGAACGCTGAAGCCCAGGTTTGAAAAGTCATTGTGGTGAGGGGATTCATCCCCGATGGGGCGCGTAGCGACCCTGAAAGAAAGGGCTGCTGCGCCGCCCATCGGGGATGAATCCCCTCACCACAGGGTTACTCATTCATCTTGTAATGAATCCGCGGCGCCCCTGCAAACCGCCCGTGTGCACAAAGATCAGCCGGGTGCCTGACTCAAATCTGCCGGACTCGATCTGCTCCTTGAGCGCCAACAACGCCTTGCCGGTATACAGCGGCTCTAGCGGTAGGCCGCTACTGCGCTCAGTGCTCTCGATGAACTCAAGCAACACCGGATCAACCTTGGCGAAACCACCGCGGCTCGCGTCGAACAACGCGTAGTCCGCCACGGCAAGACCCGCCTCCCGAACAATCGCCTCCACCTGCGGTGCCACGCCATGATCATCGGGCACCGCCAGCGCGCCGTAAACCGGACGCTCTCCCGCCTCCGCGAGTACCAGCCCTGCCAGGGTCGTCCCGGTGCCGCACGCCAGCCACCAGCCGTGGAAATCGTTCCAGCCCAGCGTGCTCAGTTGGTAACTCACCTGTTGCTTGAGGGCTTTACAGCCCAGCGCACCGGCCAATCCGCCACCGCCCTCCGGCACTGCGTGCAGATTCGGGTACTGCGCCTGCCAAGGCTCCCAGAAGCCGGGCTCATGTCGCGCCCGATAGCCGCCGTAACCGAGCCAGTGCAGTTGCATGCCGAATGCCTGCAGATCGGTAACCGTGGGCGTTTGCTGTGGATGGCCACGCAACAGGCCGACCGTTTCGAAACCCAGACGCTTGCCAGCCGCCGCGAGTGCGTGCAGATGATTGGAATGCGCGCCACCGAGGCTGATCACGCCCTGCGCACCGGTGCGGTCGGCGGCCTTGAGATGCTCGGTGAGTTTGAACCATTTGTTGCCGCTGATCAGCCGGTCGATCTGGTCCAGACGCAGGATCGCGACCTCGATTCCGGAGGTGGTGAGCCAGTCGAGTTGAAGCAATTCGAGGGGGGCTTGGGGTAGCCAGTCAGAGGGAAAAAGCATCAGCGTCGCAGCATCAGAAAAAACCAATACTAACAGCACCCAAAAAACCTGTAGGAGCTGCCGCAGGCTGCGATCTGTTGATCTTGGTCTTTAAAAGCAAAATCAAAAGATCGCAGCCTGCGGCAGCTCCTACAAGAGGTGGGGGGTTAAAGCTCAGCTGCCAGACGCGAACCCTGGTTGATCGCGCGCTTGGCATCCAGCTCCGCCGCCACATCGGCGCCGCCGATCAGGTGCACGTTCTGTCCCGCTGCCACCAGCCCCTCCTGCAGATCACGCAGCGGATCCTGGCCGGCACAGATCACGATGTTGTCCACCGCCAGCACTTGCGGCTCGCCGGTTTCGCCGATGCGGATGTGCAGGCCTTGATCGTCGATTTTCAGGTATTCGACGCTGTTGAGCATCTGCACCTGCTTGTTCTTCAGACCGGTGCGGTGAATCCAACCGGTGGTCTTGCCCAGACCATCGCCGACCTTGGTTTTCTTGCGCTGCAACAGGAACACTTCGCGAGCCGGCGCGTGCGGCGCTGCTTTGATCCCGGCCACGCCACCACGGGCTTCCAGGTTCGTGTCGATGCCCCACTCTTTCCAGAACGCCGTGCGATCCAGACTGGTGGCCACGCCTTGGTGCACAAGGAACTCGGAGACGTCGAAACCGATCCCGCCGGCGCCGATCACGGCAACGCGTTTGCCCACCGGTTTGCGCTCTAGGATCACGTCCAGATAGCTCAGCACCTTGGCGTTGTCCACGCCCGGAATCGCCGGCACACGCGGCGCGATGCCGGTGGCGAGGATGATTTCGTCGTAACCGCCCTCGACCAGCTTCGCCACGTCGACGCGGGTATTCAGGCACACCTCGACATTCGTGGTCTGCAGCTTGCGCTTGAAGTAGCGCAGGGTTTCGAAGAATTCTTCCTTGCCCGGCACACGCTTGGCGATGTTGAACTGGCCGCCGATTTCGCTGGCGGAATCGAACAGGGTTACCTGATGACCGCGCTCGGCGGCCACGGTCGCGGCGGACAGACCGGCAGGGCCGGCACCGACCACGGCGATCTTCTTGATCTGCTGCACCGGCAAATAGTTGAGCTCGGTTTCATGGCAGGCACGCGGGTTGACCAGGCAACTGGTGAGCTTGCCGCCAAAGGTGTGATCGAGGCACGCCTGGTTGCAACCGATACAGGTGTTGATTTCGTCGGCGCGGCCTTCGGCGGCCTTGTTGACGAAGTCCGGGTCGGCGAGGAACGGCCGTGCCATCGAGACCATGTCGGCATCGCCTTCGGCCAGAATCTGCTCGGCGATTTCCGGGGTGTTGATGCGGTTGGTGGTGATCAGCGGAATGTTCACCGAACCACGCAGTTTGGCGGTGACCTTGCTGAATGCCGCGCGCGGCACTTTGGTGGCGATGGTCGGGATCCGCGCTTCGTGCCAGCCGATGCCGGTGTTGATGAGGGTCGCGCCGGCCTGCTCGATGGCTTTGGCTAGGGTCACGATCTCTTCCCAACTGCTGCCGCCCTCGACCAGATCGAGCATCGACAGACGGAAGATGATGATGAAGTTCGGCCCGACCGCTTCACGTACACGACGGACGATTTCCACCGGCAGGCGCATGCGGTTTTCGTAACTGCCGCCCCAGCGGTCGGTACGGTGGTTGGTGTGCGCGGCGAGGAACTGGTTAATGAAATAACCTTCCGAGCCCATGATCTCCACTCCGTCGTACTCGGCGCTCTGCGCCAGTACCGAGCAGGTGACGAAATCGCTGATCTGTTTCTCGATGCCTTCCTCGTCCAGCTCTTTTGGCTTGAACGGGTTAATCGGCGCCTGAATCGCACTCGGCGCGACCTGTTTCGGGCTGTAGGCATACCGCCCGGCGTGGAGGATCTGCATGCAGATCTTGCCGCCCGCCTCGTGCACTGCGCGAGTGACGATGCGGTGCTTGAGCGCTTCTTCCTCGGTGGTCAGCTTGGCTGCGCCGGAGTACACGCCGCCCTCGTCGTTCGGGCCGATACCGCCGGTGACCATCAGGCCGACGCCGCCACGGGCACGCTCGGCGAAGTACGCTGCCATGCGCTCGAAGCCGCCCGGTTTTTCTTCAAGGCCCGTGTGCATCGAGCCCATCAGGGTGCGGTTGCGCAACGTGGTGAATCCCAGGTCCAGCGGGGCCAACAGGTGCGGGTAATGAGCGGCGGTCATCGGTAACTCCACAACGAGCGATCACGGAAATTGCGGGAGCTCTGCGTCCCCCGTCAGTCATGTTCGACAGACTAAGAGTCGCACTGCTGTCACTCAATGACCGAAACTGACAACTTATTGATCCAAATGCGCAGCGCCCCTTGGCAAGCGCAGGCATGCGCCCTACCCTAGTCGCCACACCCTGTACCCGGCTGTTGTTGGTTTTCATGCGCAAACTTCTGTATCTGTTTTTCTCCATGGCCATCGTTGCCGCCCTGACCACCTACGCCATGTGGGCGGCGGACCGGCCGGCGGGGCATTACCTGTCGGACCTGCGCATCAAACTGGCGGTCGATCAGGGCACGCCTGCCGACCGTGGCAATCTGCTGGGCATCCAGCCGGAACTGTTTCCCACCGACTACCAAAGCCCGGAACGCCTGCACCGCAAACTCGCGGCCTACCTGCAGCAGGCACAGGATCAGGGGCTGCTGAACGAAAAAACCGTGGTGGTACTGCCCGAGCATGTCGGCACCTGGCTGATGATCAGCGGCGAGAAAGACGAGCTCTACCAGGCGCCGACTCTGGTCGAAGCGATGAACTGGCTGGCGGCGAGTAATCCGTTGCTGTTTGCCCGCGCCTGGCTCACTGCCAAGGGCGAAAATCGCCTCGACGACGCGCATCTGCGCATGAAGTCCAAAGCCATGGCCAAGGATTACCAGACGTTATTCGGTGGTCTGGCCAAGGAATTCCACGTCACACTGGTGGCCGGCTCCATTGTCCTGCCCGAACCGAGCATTCGTGATGGCCAGCTCAAGCCCGGTAGCGGCGCGCTGTTCAACAGCAGCGTGGTATTCGGCCGTGATGGCGTGCCGCTGGGCCAGCCCCAGCGGCAGATGCACCCGATCTTCGAGCAACGTGACGTGATCGGAAGCGAAGACGAGCACGCGATCAACGTGGTCGATACCCCGGCCGGGCGTCTGGGTGTGCTGATCGGCAGCGACAGCTGGTACCCGGACAACTATCGCCGACTCGACGAGCAAGGCGCGCAACTGGTGGCGGTGCCGGCCTTCGTCGTCGGTCACGGTGCGTGGGATCAGCCGTGGGCCGGTTACAAGGGTTCGAGTACACCGGGGTCGGTCAGCCTCAAGCCCGGGGAAATCAGTGAAGGTCAGGCCTGGCATCGCCTGACACTGACCGCGCAACCGCCGAGCAGTCGTGCGATCGCCGGCATGAGCGTGTTCCTGCGCGGCCAGTTCTGGGACAAGCCCGGTTCGGGGCAAAGCTTCCTCAGCAGCAACGGCCAGCAATTCGCCGATGGCGAAGCCCGTGGCGCGCGTCTGCTGAACATCTGGTTGTAGGCCATGAAGCCGCTGCCGATGCGCCTGGGGGATCTGTCGGTAGGTTTCGTGCATAGCCTCGCTGATGCCGTGCGCAGCCATGGTGCCGATCCGCAACCGCTGCTCGAACAATATGGACTGGATGCCGCGCGATTGGCCGAGGCCGGCGCGCGGTTGTCGATTCCGCGCTACATGCGTCTGGGGCACAGCGCGATTCAGTTGACCGGCGATCCGGCGCTAGGCCTGCGCATGGGCCAGCTCAGCCGCTTGAGTCAGGCCGGGCTCGCCGGGGTCACCGCCGCACAAGCGCCGACCGTACGTGAGGCCGCCCGTTGTCTTATCCGCTTCGAGCCGCTGTACGGCTCCAATTATCGCGGGCAGTCGAGTTTTCACGAAGACGCCCATGGCGCCTGGCTGCGCTTCTATTCGATCAGTCCGTACAACGCCTATAACCGTTTTGTAGTGGATTCGATCATCGCCGGCTGGTTGCATCAGCTGTCCAGCGTCGGTCGCGAGCCACTGCGCGCCGAACGCATCGAGATCGAATTTGACGCGCCGGACTATCGCGACGCCTACAACGTCTTGGGCGACTGCCCAATCCAGTTCGGCGCCGAACGCAATCAATTGCGCCTGAACCTGAACAGCCTCGCACAGCGTAATCCCGAGCACTGCCCGAGTACCTGGCGGCATCTGCTGCAATTGTGTGAACGAGAACTGGAGCAATTGACCCGCACCCGCAGCCTGCGTGAACGCATCACTCAACTGCTGGGGCCGTTGCTCAATGGTGGCCGGGAACCCGACCTGGAAGAAGTGGCGGCGCGCCTGAAACTGCCGACCTGGACCTTGCGCCGCAAACTGGCCGAGGAAGGCACGCAGTTTCGCGCCATCCTCAATGACACCCGCCGTGATCTGGCGATGACCTACATCCGCGACACCGAACTGGCGTTCGGCGAGATCGCCTACCTGCTGGGCTTTGCTTCAGCCGAGGCGTTTCAACGCGCCTTCAAGCGCTGGAGCGGCCAGACCCCCGGCGAGTTTCGCCGCAGTCACCGCAAAACCGCCTGACACCTTACAACTCGGTGGCGTCTTCGGCCGGCTCTGGCTGATCCAGTTCATACGCCTGGTATTCGAGCAGTTCTTCTTGATAGTCGTCCATCGTGTGATCCCCCTGCTGCCCGTTTGAAAATAGCCCGGTCAACTGACCAGTGCCTCGAGCCTATCGTGCCCGTATGAAGGAAAAGTGACATCCCGCCTTCATGAATAAAACGTAGCAGGTGGTCAGGAATTTATCGCGGGATTTTTGTCGGGGGAATGTAACGAGATTTGAGTACACCACAAAACAAATGTGGGAGCGGGCTTGCTCGCGAAGGCGTCAGTACATTCAGCATTGATGTGACTGAACAACCGCTTTCGCGAGCAAGCCCGCTCCCACATGGGATGTGTGTGTTACTGCATCGCCGGAATCGGCTCCGATGGCGGCGGGATATTGGTCGGGTTGGCCGGCGGCGTGATCGTTTCGCTGGCCGGTGCTGGTTCAGCACTCGGTGCCGGGGTGATCGGCGCTGACTCGGCCGGCGGCACCACTGGCTCAGAACCCGTTGGCGTCGGCGCAACCGGAGCGGGGGCCGGGGTCGCTGCCGGGGCTGCCGGCGTCATGTTTTGGGCAGGCTCGACAATCCCGGCTGGCGGCGGTGCAGGCGTTGCCTCTACCGCCGGTGCGGGTGTAACCGGCGCTACAGCGGCAGGCTTGGGCTCAGGCACACCGAGATCGGTCTTGGGTTTTTCTTCGATGTGCGCGGCTTTTTTCGCATCGGCTGGCAGGAACAGCTCAACCAGCGTGAAGAAACGCTCGTAGAACTTCTGCGAGGTCACGGTCTCACTGGCCACCTTGACCATCGAATCGTCGGATGAGCCGATCGGCATCGACACCGAACCCAACACACCAACCCCGAGGCTGGCGGAGTTGTTGGTCTTCTTCAGCGCATAGCGATCCTGCAAGGCGTTGGCGAACACCGTGGCATGGTGCTTGGAGCTGCCGTCTTCGGTACACACCACATTGAAGCTGATCTCCATGTGGGTTTCACCGGTTTGCTGGAAGCTTTTGTGGCCACTGATCAGTTTCGGGTCACTGCTGGTGATGATGTAGCCCTGGCTGAGCAACGCACGACGGGCCGCCTCGCAACTCGCGGTGTCAGCCACCGGATAATTGCGCGAGAACGTGCCGGAATCATCGAAGTTCTCATGCTCATAGATCGGCTTGTCCTTCGAACAGCCAGCAACAGCGGTCAACAACAGCGCCAACCCAACGACACGCATGGGAGTTGAAATCAACATTGAACATCCTGAGGGAAAACAGTCCGGGGCGTATTGTGCAACAGAACTTGGCCCTGCGGCGCATGGATTGTGTCTTAAAGCCGTTACAACCCTATTGACCCTTGTTTGCCGGAAAAAGTCGCAGCGACAAGTGATCGATGAAGACGCGCAATTTGGCGGTGGCATGGCGACTGGAGGGCCACAACACCCAGAACTGACCGGTGTGTTTCATATGCGCATCCAGCACTCGCTGCAAACGCCCCTGCGCCACATCCTCATGGGTCATGAAATCCGGCAGGCAGGCGATACCCATCCCTGCCAGGGCTGCATGATTGACGGCTTCGATGGAAGTGGTGACCAGCCGCGTCGGCAAGCTCGGCTCCGGCGCGCCCTCCTCGCCAATCAATGGCCACGGCTCCAGCTTGCCAGTGGCATGAAAGGTGTGCCGCAAGCAGGCGTGCTCCGCCAGATCGGCGGGGATTTGCGGCACGCCGCGCTGCTGCAGATACAACGGGCTCGCCACCAGCACCATGTGAAACTCGCCCAAGGGCCGCGCCATCAGGCGTGAATCACGTGGCTGACCGGTACGAATCACTGCATCAAAGCCCTCCTCGACCACGTCAACCATGCGATCAGTCAGATCCAGATCCAGCTCGATCTGCGGGTACAGCGCCATGAACTCATTCATCACCGGCATTACCAGCCCGTGCACCTGCGGCAGGCTGATGCGCAGTTTGCCATGGGGTTGTGATGCGGAATCGCAAAGTTCGAACTCGGCGGCTTCCACCTCGGCGAGAATTTTGCGACAGCGTGCGAGAAATAGCGTGCCCTCGCTGGTCAGGGTGATGCTGCGGGTAGTGCGATGAAACAGCCGCACGCCCAATCGCGCCTCCAGCCGGGCGATACTTTTGCCCACCGCTGAAGCCGACACGCCCTGCAGCCGCCCAGCCTCGGTAAAACTGCGGGTCTCGGCGACCTGAACAAACACCGAAATACTGCCCAGACTGTCCATTCCACCCCTCCGATTCACGACATCCATGTCCGATATGTTCGGAACCGTAACCCATTTTTCTCCAATGCGCAGCGCCCTAGCCTATGGCCTTCACCCACTTCGGCACATGGACGCTGACTCATGAACGACGCACAACTGACCTCGGCCCTCACCCAGCCACTCGACACCCGCGAACGATTGCCCCTCGGCGCCCTGCTGGCCCTGGCCACCGCCGGCTTCATCACGGTGCTGACCGAAGCCATGCCCGCCGGCCTGCTGCCACAAATGAGCGCGGGGCTGAATGTCTCCCAGGCACTGATCGGGCAACTGGTCACGCTGTACGCGATTGGCTCGATGCTCGCCGCCATTCCGCTGACCATCGTCACCCGCAGCTGGCGTCGTCGGCCATTGCTGCTGTCAGCCATCGGCGGCTTCGCCATCGCCAATAGCATCACCGCCGTGTCGGAGTGGTACTGGCTGACCCTGATAGCACGTTTGCTCGCCGGGATATTTGCCGGGCTGCTGTGGGCGTTGCTGGCAGGCTACGCCAGCCGCATGGTTGCCCCACACCTGCAAGGCCGGGCAATCACCGTCGCCATGCTTGGCGCGCCACTGGCACTCTCGCTGGGCATCCCGGCCGGCACGCTACTCGGCACTCTGGTCGGCTGGCGCCTGAGCTTCGCCATCATGACTGCGCTGACGCTGTTGCTGGTGATCTGGGTGCGCTGGCAAGTGCCGGACTTTGCCGGAGAACACGCAGGAAAACGCCTGCCTCTGCGTCAGGTCTTCGCCCTGCCCGGCGTACGCTCGGTGTTGTTCGTGACCTTGACCTACGTGATCGCCCACAACCTGCTGTACACCTACATCGCGCCATTCCTGCAACCGTCGGGACTGGCCAGCGATATCGACCGGGTGCTGCTGGTGTTCGGCCTCGCCTCAGTGCTGAGCCTATGGATCGTCGGCAGCCTGATCGATCACTGGCTACGCGAACTGGTGCTGATCAGCACGCTACTGTTCATGCTATCGGCCACCGCTCTTGGCCTGTGGCGAGAATCGGCGACCGTGATCTACATCGCCGTCGCCGTGTGGGGTCTGGCGTTTGGTGCGATGCCTTCGCTGCTGCAGACTGCCTCGGCGAAAACCGCTGGAGAGGCTGCCGATACGGCGCAGTCGATGCTGGTGACCCTGTGGAATGTCGGAATTGCCGGGGGTGGCCTGGCGGGTGGTTTGCTGCTGGGGAATCTGGGGGTTGGGGGTTTTCCGTGGGTTGTTGTGGGGTTGCTGGTTTTGACCTTGTATGCGGCGCTCATTGCGCGAGGTCATGGGTTCGCGGGGGTGAGGTGATGGGTTTGCCTGTCGCGGATTGGTTGACCGATCGACCGCCTTCGCGAGCAGGCTCGCTCCTACAGTGGGGTTGAGTGTGGGCAGTCAGAGATTGGTCGGCTGACAGGCCGCCATCGCTGGCAGGCCAGCTCCCACAAGATCAAGATCAAAAGATCAAAAGATCGCAGCCTTCGGCAGCTCCTACACAGGCCGAGTGTCAGCTCGCCGAAAGCTCTTGATCTTGCCGTGCCGGCCCCATCGGCAGGCTGAGTGGAGGGGTTTATCCGGGGGAAGGAGCGCAGCGACGTTTGGCGAAGCCAAACACATCGAGAGGAGGTGCAGCGAAGCAAACCGGAGGCGATGCCCCCGGATGAATCCCGCAGCGAAGGAACCCGAGCCTAAGCGAGGGCCGAACGCCGGGGCCCAGACTTTTGGTTACTTTGGGGCGTTTGCCAAAGTGACTCGCCGCAAGGGCGAAACCGCCAGGCGCAGCGCCCGAAGCAACGGATATACACCCAAATCCCGACCATAAAAAAAAGCCCCGACCATAAGGCCGGGGCTTTCCTGTTACCACTCAGTCAACCATCAATACCGCTTGATGTCCGCCTGACTCTCCAACTGCTTGCGGAACGCCGCAAAATCCTGCTGACCCTCACGCGAAGCAAGGAAGCGACGGTACTGCGCCTTCTCTTCATCAGTCGGCGCTACTGCTTCATTCACACCGTCCAGACGCACAATCATCAAACTACCGTCCTGCAAGGTCACGCTGCTGAACGTCGGCTTGCCCTTGGCTGCCGGTTTAGGCATGCGGAACAACGCCTGCAGCACAGTCGGGTCAACCCCTTCCTGAGCACGGGTCGCCGCCTTCACAACCTTCCAGTTCTGGCCATCAACCGCCTTGTCCTGCGCAGTCTTGCCATCGCGCAGACCAGCAATCAACTGGTCAGCCTTGGTCTTGGCCGCAGCGCTGGCGTGCTCTTTGGTCAGTTGGGCACGGATCGCCGTGTTCACCGCTTCGAGTGGCAACTGCTCAGGCTTCAGATGTTCCTTGGCACGCAGCACGACCACGGTTTCCGGATCCAGCTCGATGCCGGTGCTGTTGGCGTTTTCTTCCAGCACTTCCTGACTGAACGCAGCCGTCACCACCGCGCGGTTGGCGGCGATGCCTTCACCACCTTCACGGCCGAATGGCTTGGAGGTGTGCACAGTCAGTTTCAGATCTGCCGCAGGCTGGGCCAGGTCAGACGCTTCGAACGCCGAGTCCTCCAGCTGCTTGGTCGCCTCGACAAAACGCTGCTCGACCTGTTGAGTCTTCAGCTCGCGGGTCAGCTTGTCTTTCAGGCTGGCCAGGGTCGGCACTTCAGGCGCTTCAACACCCAGCAGCTTGATCAGGTGGTAACCGAAGTCGGTACGCACCGGCTCGGAAACCTGGTCCTTGTTCAACGAGTACAGGACTTTTTCGAAAGCTGGGTCATAGACGCCAGGACCGGCGAAACCGAGGTCACCGCCATTGTTGGCCGAACCCGGATCCTGCGAGAACTCCTTGGCCAGCGCTTCGAATTTCTCGCCCTTGGCCAGACGCGCCTGGACTTCTTCGATCTTCGCCTTGGCCTGAGCGTCGGTGGTCTTGTCGTTGACTTCGATCAGGATGTGCGCGGCACGGCGCTGTTCCGACAGGTTGGCGATCTCTTTCTGATACGCCGCCTGCAGGTCTTCATCCTTGACCGCCACCAGGTCGAAGAACGAGGACTTCTTCAGCTCGACGTAATCGACAACCACCTGCTCAGGGGTCATGAACTCCTTGGCGTGCTCGTCGTAGTAAGCCTTGACCTCATCGTCGGTCAGCTTGACCGCGGCCGGGTCGGCCTTGACGTTCAGCGAAGCGAAGTCGCGGGTCTGTTTTTCCAGACGGGCGAATGCCAGCACTTCGGCGTCGGTGACGAAGCCGCTACCGGCAACACCGGCGCGCAACTGACCGATCAGCATTTCCTGAGCCAGCATCTGGCGGAATTGCATACGGGTGTAGCCCAGTTGACGGATCACCTGGTCGAAGCGCTCGGAACTGAACTTGCCGTCCACCTGGAATTCAGGGGTCTGCAGGATCACCTGATCCAGTGCACCTTCGGAGAAAGCGAATTTCGATTGTTCTGCGCCTTGCAGCAGCAGCTTGCGATCGATCAGGCCCTTGAGGGCCGATTCGCGGAGCATTTTTTCGTCAAGCAAGGAAGCATCGAAGTCCTTGCCCAGCTGTTGCATCAGCTGACGGCGTTGCATGTCAACGGCCTGGCTCAGCTCGTTCTGGCTGATTTCTTCACCATTGACCTTGGCCGCATCGTTGGTGTGCGTCGTGGCCTTGAAAATGGCATCGAAACCGGTCAGAGCCATCAGTGCAACGATGACCCCGATAATGGTCTTGGCAATCCAGCCTTGTGAATTGTCCCTGATATTCTGCAGCATGCGTCCCCCAGAAACGGTTGAACTTCAAAAATTAGGCAACCGTGGAGCGTGGGTAGAATCCGGATAGAAGAAAGGCGCATCCGAGGATGCGCCTTCTCGTAACTGGCGGAGCGGACAGGGCTCGAACCCTCGATCCCGGCGTTACAGGCGGCTGTTCCAGCGACCTGCTCTACCGCTCCGCTGCCAAGTCAGGCATGACCCCGACCCGGATGGGTAAAAACCTGAAACAAACTTGCTTAGTTGACAGCTTCTTTCAGTGCTTTACCGGCTTTGAAACCTGGCTTTTTAGCAGCAGCGATTTCCAGCGTCTTGCCAGTCTGTGGGTTACGACCGATACGAGCTGGACGATCAGTCACGGAGAACGTGCCGAAACCTACCAGAACAACGGAGTCGCCAGCCTTGAGAGCGCCAGTGACGGATTCGATTACAGCGTCCAGCGCACGGCCAGCAGCAGCTTTCGGGATATCAGCGGATGCAGCGATAGCATCAATCAGTTCCGACTTGTTCACTCTAAGTCCCCTTATATCTATTTTGAGATGATTCTAAGTTTTTTGGTGAAAGCAAAAACAGTGCTGAATGGCCTACAGACACTTAAGAGCCGCTTTATAACAAGGGCTCTAAAAAGCTGTCAAGGAAGCCCCCCAGGCAAAAACGTATTAATGCGTGCTAATTCTTTCCTTTGAATCAGACTCACGTTTTTCGTCCTTGGAAACTATCTCCGGAGCCACATCCGGCAAGGGCTCCGGCGCGTATTGCAGCGCAATTTGCAGGACCTCGTCAATCCATTTAACCGGTTTAATCTGCAGATCCTGCTTGATATTGTCAGGAATCTCCTTCAGATCGCGCACGTTTTCTTCCGGAATAATCACAATCTTGATTCCGCCGCGATGAGCCGCGAGCAGTTTTTCCTTCAGACCACCAATCGCCAGCACTTGGCCACGCAGGGTGATTTCGCCGGTCATGGCGACATCGGCGCGCACCGGGATCCCGGTCAAAGCCGACACCAGTGCCGTGCACATGCCCACACCAGCGCTAGGACCGTCCTTCGGGGTCGCCCCTTCCGGCATGTGAATGTGGGTATCGCGCTTCTCGTGGAAGTCCAGAGGAATGCCCAGGCTCTTGGCACGGCTGCGTACAACGGTCAGCGCGGCAGTGATCGATTCCACCATTACATCGCCCAGCGAACCGGTCTTGATCAGTTGACCTTTACCCGGCACCACAGCCGCTTCGATGGTCAGCAATTCCCCGCCCACCTGCGTCCAGGCCAGGCCAGTCACCTGACCGATCTGATCCTGTTGCTCTGCCAGACCGTAGCGGAATTTGCGCACGCCGAGGAAGTGCTCCAGCAGATCAGCTGTCACTTTCACCGAGAAACGTTTTTCCAGCGCGTGCTCTTTTACGGCTTTGCGGCAGACTTTGGCGATCTGACGTTCGAGGCCACGCACACCGGCTTCGCGGGTGTAGTAACGGATGATGTCGCGGATCGCTTCTTCATCGAATTCCAGCTCGCCTTTCTTCAGACCGTTGGCGGCGATCTGCTTGGGCGACAGGTACTTGACGGCGATATTGATCTTTTCGTCTTCGGTGTAGCCCGGCAGACGAATGACTTCCATCCGGTCCAGCAGTGCCGGCGGGATGTTCATCGAGTTCGAGGTGCACAGGAACATCACATCGGACAGGTCGTAATCGACTTCCAGATAGTGATCGTTGAAGTTGTGGTTCTGCTCTGGATCAAGCACTTCCAGCAACGCCGACGCCGGGTCGCCACGCATGTCGCTGCCCATTTTGTCGATTTCATCGAGCAGGAACAGCGGGTTGCGCACGCCCACTTTTGTCATCTTTTGAATCAATCTTCCCGGCATCGAACCAATGTAAGTCCGACGGTGACCACGAATTTCCGCCTCGTCACGCACGCCACCCAGTGCCATACGCACGAATTTGCGGTTGGTCGCATGGGCAATCGACTCCGCCAGCGAGGTTTTACCCACGCCAGGCGGACCGACCAGGCACAACACCGGGCCGCGAATCTTTTTCACGCGCTTCTGCACGGCGAGGTATTCAAGGATACGCTCCTTGACCTCTTCAAGGCCGTAGTGATCGGCATCGAGAATGTCTTCAGCACGCGCCAGATCGAGGCGCACCTTGCTTTGCGCCTTCCACGGCACCTGCACCAGCCAGTCGATGTAGGAGCGCACCACGGTGGCTTCAGCGGACATCGGCGACATTTGCTTGAGCTTGTTCAGCTCGGCGGTGGCTTTGGCCAAGGCATCTTTCGGCAGGCCGGCAGCATCGATGCGCTTTTTCAGCTCTTCGATTTCATTGTGACCTTCGTCACCGTCGCCCAGCTCTTTCTGAATGGCCTTCATCTGCTCATTCAGGTAGTACTCGCGCTGGCTGCGCTCCATTTGCTTTTTGACGCGGCCGCGAATGCGTTTTTCGACTTGCAGCAGATCGATTTCGGCATCCAGCAAGGCAAGCACGTGCTCGACCCGGGCCGACAGATCGATGATTTCGAGGATTTCCTGCTTCTGTTCGATCTTCAGCGCCATGTGCGCGGCCATGGTATCGACCAGACGACCCGGCTCATCGATGCTGTTGAGCGACGACAGGACTTCAGCCGGGACTTTCTTGCCCAACTGCACATATTGTTCGAACTGCGACAGCAGGCTGCGTACGAACACTTCAGATTCGCGCTCGGCGGCGTCGACTTCGTCGATCAGCGAAACCTCGGCGCGGCAATGCCCGTCAACTTCGCTGAAGCGCTCTACAGCGCCGCGCTGCTCACCTTCGACCAGAACCTTGACGGTGCCGTCCGGCAGCTTCAGCAGCTGCAGCACAGTCGCGATCGTACCTACGCGATAGAGAGCTTCTTCACCGGGATCGTCGTCAGCCGGATTTCTCTGGGCCAGCAGCAGGATCTGCTTGTCGCCCGTCATCGCTGCCTCGAGGGCTTCGATGGATTTCTCGCGCCCCACGAACAGCGGGATAACCATGTGCGGATAAACCACAACATCACGCAATGGCAGGAGAGGCAATTCGATGGTTGTCTTCATGATTTCGCCTCTACGGCGGCCATATGGCCGTAATCAGATGGAATTAAGCTTGAAGCCAAGATGGGGGCTGCCTTGAAAAAAAACAAGCGCAAAGCGGATGTAAAAAACGACATAAAAAAAAAGAGGCCCGAAGGCCCCTTCTTTGTTCCGGCAGTGTGGACGCTTACGCGTCCGGCGCTGCCTTGGCCGTCGGCTCACTGTTTTCGTAGATATACAGTGGCTTGGACTTGCCTTCGATCACGCTTTCATCGATGACGACTTTGCTCACTTCGGACTGCGAAGGGATTTCGTACATCGTGTCGAGCAGCACACCTTCGAGAATCGAACGCAGGCCACGGGCACCGGTTTTACGTTCCAGGGCACGCTTGGCGACCGATTTCAGTGCGTCGGTCCGGAACTCCAGATCCACGCCCTCCATCTCGAACAGCTTGGCATACTGTTTGGTCAGAGCATTTTTCGGCTCGGTGAGGATCTGCATCAGCGCAGCCTCGTCGAGCTCGTCCAGCGTCGCAAGAACCGGCAGACGACCGACGAATTCCGGGATCAGACCGAACTTGACCAGATCGTCAGGCTCGACTTCACGCAGGGATTCACCAACTTTCTTGCCTTCTTCCTTGCTGCGCACTTCTGCGTTGAAACCGATGCCGCCCTTGGTGGAACGGTTTTGAATAACCTTTTCCAGACCGGAGAACGCACCACCGCAGATGAACAGGATGTTACGGGTGTCGACCTGCAGGAATTCCTGCTGCGGGTGCTTGCGACCACCTTGCGGCGGAACGGAAGCGACCGTGCCTTCGATCAACTTGAGCAAGGCCTGCTGCACGCCTTCACCGGAAACATCGCGGGTGATCGACGGGTTGTCGGACTTGCGGGAAATCTTGTCGATTTCGTCGATATAGACAATGCCCATCTGGGCCTTTTCCACGTCGTAATCGCACTTTTGCAGCAATTTCTGAATGATGTTCTCGACATCTTCACCTACGTAACCGGCCTCGGTGAGGGTGGTTGCGTCAGCGATGGTGAACGGAACGTTCAGCAGGCGGGCCAGTGTTTCGGCCAGCAGGGTTTTACCGGAGCCTGTCGGGCCGATCAGCAGGATGTTGCTCTTGCCGAGTTCGACGTCGTCAGCCTTCTTGTCACGCTGATTCAGGCGCTTGTAGTGGTTATACACCGCTACGGCCAGAACCTTTTTCGCACGCTCCTGACCGATTACATACTGGTCAAGGATGCCGCTGATTTCTTTAGGCGAAGGCAATTTATGCGCGCTGCTTTCGGCCTGTGCTTCCTGCACCTCCTCGCGGATGATGTCATTGCACAGGTCGACGCACTCGTCGCAGATAAAGACCGAGGGGCCGGCAATCAATTTGCGCACTTCATGCTGGCTTTTGCCACAGAAGGAGCAATAGAGCAGCTTGCCGTTGTCCTCGCCGTTGCGGGTGTCAGTCATTCGTTCGATCCAAATCCGATAGGCTTGCAACACAAGATGAAGGCTATTGCGGGCTTTTTCAAGCCCGCTGGTGGTCGGACCTGCCGACCCACCTTATTTTGAGCTGCTTATTTTACGCAGGACGCTGGTTGATGACTTCGTCGATCAGACCGTATTCCTTCGCAGCTTCTGCACTCATGAAGTTATCGCGGTTGGTGTCGCGCTCGATTTCTTCAAGCGTACGACCGCTGTGCTTGGCCATCAGCGTGTTCAGACGCTCGCGGATGAAGAGGATTTCCTTGGCATGGATTTCGATATCCGACGCCTGGCCCTGGAAACCGCCCAGTGGCTGGTGAATCATCACACGCGAGTTCGGCAGACAGAAACGCTTGCCTGGAGCACCGGCCGTCAGCAGGAATGCACCCATGCTGCACGCCTGACCAATGCAGGTCGTCGATACGTTTGGCTTGATGAACTGCATGGTGTCGTAGATCGACATGCCCGCTGTCACCGAACCGCCCGGGGAGTTGATATAGAGATGGATGTCCTTGTCCGGGTTTTCCGCTTCAAGGAACAGCAATTGCGCACAGATCAGGTTGGCCATGTAGTCCTCTACAGGACCCACCAGAAAGATTACGCGCTCCTTCAGAAGGCGCGAGTAGATGTCATAGGCGCGCTCGCCACGAGCAGATTGCTCGACAACCATCGGGACCAGGCCGCCGGCGGCCTGGATATCAGAGTTCTGCTGAATATACGAATTACGGAACATGCTCTGCAGTCACTCCCAAATAGTTATGTCTTGAATACACATAAGCCAGCTCGAAGGCTGGCTTATGTGTGTACTTCTTAACGCAAAAACAATCAGTCGGCTTTTGGAGCTTCTACCGGCTTGACCGCTTCTTCGTAAGAGACCGATTTGTCGGTCACGCTAGCTTTCTGCAGAACAGTATCCACAACTTGTTCTTCCAGCACAACCGAACGAACTTCGTTCAGTTGCTGCTCGTTCTTGTAGTACCAGGACACGACCTGCTCAGGTTCCTGGTAAGCCGAAGCCATTTCCTGAATCATTTCACGAACGCGGGCTTCGTCAGGCTTCAGGTCGAATTGCTTGACCACTTCAGCCACGATCAGACCCAGCACTACACGGCGCTTGGCTTGCTCTTCGAACAGCTCGGCCGGCAGTTGGTCAGGCTTGATGTTGCCACCGAACTGCTGAACAGCCTGCACGCGCAGACGGTCAACTTCGTTGGACAGCAGAGCCTTCGGCACTTCGATCGGGTTGGTGGCCAGCAGACCGTCCATCACCTGATTTTTTACCTTGGACTTGATGGCCTGACGCAGCTCACGCTCCATGTTCTTGCGAACTTCGGTGCGGAAACCGTCGATACCGCTTTCCTTGATGCCGAACTGAGCGAAGAACTCTTCGTTCAACTCTGGCAGCTTAGGCTCGGACACGGTGTTTACAGTCACGGTGAACTCGGCGGTTTTGCCAGCCAGGTCCAGGTTCTGATAGTCCTCTGGGAAGGTCAGGTTCAGAACGCGCTCTTCGCCCGCTTTAGCACCCACCAGGCCTTCTTCGAAGCCCGGGATCATGCGACCGGAACCCAGCACCAGCTGAGTGCCTTTGGCCGAGCCGCCAGCGAAGGCTTCGCCGTCAACCTTGCCAACGAAATCGATGTTCAGCTGGTCTTCGTTCTGAGCGGCACGATCGGCCACTTCAAAACGGGTGTTCTGCTTGCGCAGGATGTCCAGCATCTTGTCCAGATCGGCGTCAGCCACTTCAGCGCTCAGGCGCTCGACAGTGATGCCGTCGAAACCGGCAACGGTGAACTCAGGGAACACTTCGAATACGGCAACGTATTCCAGGTCCTTGCCAGCTTCCAGCGACTTCGGCTCGATCGAAGGCGAACCGGCAGGGTTCAGCTTCTGCTCAACCACAGCTTCGTAGAAGGAGGACTGGATGACATCACCAACAGCTTCCTGGCGAGCGTCAGCACCGAAACGGCGCTTGATTTCGCTCATTGGCACTTTGCCTGGACGGAAGCCAGCAATCTTGGCCTTTTGGGCAGTCTGCTGCAGACGCTTGTTGACCTGGCTCTCAATGCGCTCAGCCGGCACGGTGACGCTCATGCGGCGCTCAAGAGCAGTAGTATTTTCAACAGAAACTTGCATGGATATTCCTCGTTGCACAGACGTTAGCCGGCCGTTTCCGACCCCAGAATCAAGGGCATGCATTCTAGTGGGTCAAACTCAAGAAGTCACCCTACTGAAAACGGGTAAAAAAACAGCAGGCCATTTATAGGTGTGAATGCAGCAATGCACTCCACCCCGAAGACGAATAAAGACCATCACGCCAGGGCTCTGCTCAACCGCTTCTATATATAGAAGAGACCGCGAACCATCTCCCTGACGGCCGATCCTGCGAACATGGCCGGTGGTCGACACGCAGGCCGCAAGCCCATGAACACGACGAATGCCCTGCCCTTCGACCTGAAACCCGACGCAACAAACCACCAGCCGTAAAACAAAAAAGGCGCCAGACTGTTAAATCTGGCGCCTTTCGGAATATGGGGTGGACGATGGGGATCGAACCCACGACAACGGGAGTCACAATCCCGTGCTCTACCAACTGAGCTACGCCCACCATATTGCGTCACAAAAAAGCCATTCGACTTCTTTGCTGAACTTCACCAGGCCTGCGGCATGAATGAAGCTTTAATTGGTGCGGATGAAGAGACTCGAACTCTTACGCCTCGCGGCGCTGGAACCTAAATCCAGTGTGTCTACCAATTCCACCACATCCGCAGATGAAGCTTTTAAAGCAAAGGCGCCAGACTGTTACATCTGGCGCCTTTCGAAATATGGGGTGGACGATGGGGATCGAACCCACGACAACGGGAGTCACAATCCCGTGCTCTACCAACTGAGCTACGCCCACCATATCGCGTTACTTGTGCCAAAGCTGCCTAATGGCGCACCCGGCAGGACTCGAACCTGCGACCATCCGCTTAGAAGGCGGATGCTCTATCCAGCTGAGCTACGGGCGCCTTGTTAATCTGTACCCTTGGAGGACTACAAACTAAATGCTTTCCAGCCTCGCAGAACCGTAATCCCGCTCAACCTTCTTAACCAGTGCTAGGCTGTGCCCGACAAGTGCGACGAATAGTATAGAGCGACCTTAAAGTCGTCAAATCTTTTTTGAAAAAAATTCATTTAATTAAAGGAGTTAGGGGAATTTGCTGACCAAGCGCCTTTGCCCTCACCGCCTGACATGCGAGAATGCGTTCTCTTTTTTTCCCCTCTCGATGGTTAATCACGCGCAATGACTGCACAACTAATCGACGGCAAATCGATCGCCGCCAGCCTGCGCCAGCAGATCGCCCAACGAGTTGCCGAGCGTCGCCAGCAAGGCCTGCGCACTCCCGGCCTCGCGGTGATCCTGGTCGGCAGCGATCCTGCCTCTCAGGTTTATGTCTCGCACAAGCGTAAAGACTGTGAAGAGGTCGGCTTCCTCTCTCAAGCCTACGACCTGCCTTCCGAAACCACTCAAGAAGCGCTGACCGATCTGATCGATCGCCTCAACGACGACCCGGCCATCGACGGCGTGCTGCTGCAACTGCCGCTGCCCGAGCACCTGGATGCCTCCAAGCTGCTGGAGCGCATTCGCCCGGACAAAGACGTTGATGGCTTCCATCCTTATAACGTCGGCCGCCTGGCCCAGCGCATTCCGCTGCTGCGTCCGTGCACACCAAAAGGCATCATGACCTTGCTGGAAAGCACCGGCGTGGACCTTTATGGTCTGGATGCGGTGGTGGTGGGTGCGTCGAACATCGTCGGTCGTCCGATGGCGATGGAGCTGCTGCTGGCCGGTTGCACCGTGACCGTCACCCACCGCTTCACCAAGGATCTGGCCGGCCACGTCGGCCGCGCCGATCTGGTAGTGGTCGCCGCCGGCAAGCCGGGCCTGGTCAAGGGTGAGTGGATCAAGGAGGGCGCGATCGTGATCGACGTCGGCATCAACCGTCAGGACGACGGCAAACTGGTCGGTGACGTGGTGTACGAAACCGCCCTGCCCCGCGCCGGCTGGATCACTCCGGTTCCCGGCGGCGTTGGCCCCATGACCCGTGCATGCCTGCTGGAAAACACCCTCTACGCGGCAGAAACCCTGCACGCCTGAGACGTTTTTCCGCCATAAAAGAACCCCGCCTTGTGCGGGGTTTTTCGTATCTGAGAAAAAACACTAACCGTTCGCCGGAAACCCCTATTTTTACAGGCCTTTTCACGAGATTTTCAGGTCATTCAAACAACCATCGACAGATCTTCAGCCATACTCCTAGAATGCGACGCTTTGAAGAAATAACCCGTTACAAACTAACGGAATATCCAACCTTTATGAGTTCGCCCGCGTGAAAATTCGTCTTTCGATCCTGAGCCTGGTTTTTGTTTTTTCAGGCACATTCGTCACGCCAACCGTCAACGCCGCTGAAACTACCGCCGCGCCACGCGATGCTTCGCAATTGAAGATCGCCTCTGGCAGCGCCCTGCTTATGGATTTGCAGACCAATAAAGTCATCTATTCGAGCAACCCGGATGTGATCGTACCGATCGCTTCGGTGAGCAAGTTGATGACCGGACTGGTGGTGGTTGAAGCGCACCAGAACATGGACGAATGGATCGACGTCGACATCAGCCACACGCCGGAAATGAAAGGCGTATTCTCCCGAGTCAAACTGAAAAGTGAACTGCCGCGTCGCGAGATGCTGCTGATTGCCCTGATGTCCTCGGAGAACCGTGCGGCCGCCAGCCTCGCGCATCACTATCCAGGCGGTTACGCCGCGTTCATCGCCGCAATGAACGCCAAGGCCAAGGCGCTGGGCATGACCAATACGCACTATGTCGAGCCGACCGGGCTGTCTGAACGCAACGTGTCCACCGCCCGCGACTTGAGCAAATTGCTGGTCGCCGCGAGCAAGCATCCGATCCTCAGCGAGCTGACCACCACCAAGGAAAAAACCGTAGCGTTCCGCAAACCCAATTACACCCTGGGTTTCCGCAACACCGATCATCTGGTGAACAAGGCTGACTGGGACATCAAGATCACCAAAACCGGCTTTACCAACCCCGCGGGTCATTGCCTGGTGCTGGTAACGCGGATGAGCAATCGTCCGGTCGCCCTGGTGATTCTCGATGCGTTCGGCAAGTACACGCATTTTGCCGATGCCAGTCGTATCCGCAGCTGGATGGAAACCGGCCGGAGCGCCAACGTTCCGGCAGTGGCTCAACAATACAAGGCCGAGAAAAACCTCAAGAATCGCCAGAGCGGCGTGGTTGAGGCCTCGAAGTAAGCCGACCTACCCACCTGTGGCGAGGGAGCTTGCTCCCGCTGGGGCGCGTAGCGGGCCTTCTTTTTTAACAAGAAAAGGCCTGCTGCGCAGTCCAGCGGGAGCAAGCTCCCTCGCCACAGAGGTATTCAGCCAGTGGTTAAATACCCGTTATTCAATCATTGGGTAACGGCATTTTGTCGTCGTCCGGAATGCCGTCACCAGCGCCCGGATCTGGCGTCAGCACATTAGGTCGCGCCAGCGGATCGCGCAGCGGGCTGTCCGGATCCAGCACAGGATCCACGTCGTCCTCAGGCGTGGTCGGCACACTGTCCGGTTTTTTATCGTCGAAGCTGGAATCGGTACTCATACGCACCTCACTTCAGGGTTTCAGGTCAGCCAAAGGATCGTAAGGCTTGGCCGGGCGCTTGCTGTCTTCGCCAGGCTCCACGTCTTTTGGCGCCTTGGCGGGGCCGACCGGATCAACCTGCGGATCGTCGAGATCCGGTGAATCCGGATCGAAACCCAGATCATGACCGGACGAATGCTCGCTCGAGTGCGGGCCTTTCGGGGATGGGGAATCTGCCATGCTTGCCTCCTGACTCACCCGCGAATTCGGGTTCTATCGTTAAGAGGCGTGCCGGGCGTGAGGGGTGCCCGGCAGATGACGAACGGAAGGTTAATGTGTGGCCAAGGCCTTTCTGGCTTGCGCCGCTTCACGTTCCTGGCCGGCTTGCGCCAGCTCGTCCGCAGCCTTGAGCCAGCGCTGGCGGTCGACTTCGGCAGGAATCTGCGACGGTTTCTGGATCAGTACCGCCCAGCCGCCGGATTTTTCGAAGGCCGATTCAAAGGAACTGAAGCTCATCAGTTCTCGGCGATTCATCCCGGCGCGCAACAGCACCTTCTGTTTCAGCCGGTCATAACCGGAAAGGATCGCGTAACGCGGTTCAGCCCAGAACGCCGAGCCTTCACTGAAACGCACCATCACCGGATAACCGGCCGCCACCTGGGTCAACAAGGCTGGCAGGTTCTTGTCCAGCGGATAGACCACCATGCCGTAATCGCGGGCCAGGTTCTGCAGATTCTGTTGCAACTGGTCCTGTGCTCCCGGCAGATGCAACGGTTTTTCCAGCAGGCCCGGCGTGATCATGATGCCCTGCTGCGACAACAGGCTGGCCAGCACTTGCGGACCACTCTGATTGGCTTCGCCGCGATAGAACGTGCCGCTGAGCTCAACCCGCTCCGGCAGGCGCTTGACCTGCGGCGCCACACTGCCCGCACACCCTGCCAACACGGCCGCACAACCGGCCAACAGCAATGCCCCTCGCAATCGAGAAAATACCTGCACCATCGTCACTCTCTGATCAGACGCCGGTCATCGTGTTCCGGCAACGCCTGCGATCATAGGGCGGCGCACGCCTGCGGTATAGCCTTAAACCGCAGACCGATCGTTTGCATAGAGCGAACTGATTGGTCATCACCGACCTTTGGTCAATAGTCTGAAACACCCCATTGTCTAGACTGTCACTGAAACAGAGCGAATTGAAAAAGTGAGTGCCCGACGCAGGGCAAAGAGGAGGCACTGATGAGCCTGACCATGACTATCGTAATGCTGATCGCCGGCTGGCTGGCAGTGGCCGGCGCCATGCTATGGGGCGTGCTGCGTATTGCGCGGCGCCATCACCATCCGGTCGATTCGACCCCGAACCACAAGCCAGAAAAGCACCGCCACGCGACTGCGCACTGAAACTTTGCCACCTCGCCAGATATGCCCCCCCCTGTAGGAGCTGCCGAAGGCTGCGATCTTTTGATCTTCAAAGTCAAAAGATCGCAGCCTTCGGCAGCTCCTACATAAGGCACCAGCCATGAGCCATAAGCCATAAAGCAAAAAAGGCCGGCTGGACTCCTGAAGTCCGGCCGGCCTTTTCATTTGTTGCAGATTACGCCTGCTGAGCCAGCTTCTTTTGCTTCGCCCGGCGCGACATCATGTTCAGCACTTCAATCGCTGCCGAGAATGCCATGGCCGCGTACACATAACCTTTCGGTACGTGGGCGCCGAAGCCTTCGGCGATCAGCGTCATGCCGATCATGATCAGGAAGCCCAGCGCCAGCATCACCACCGTCGGGTTGTCGTTGATGAACTTGGCCAGCGGTTCAGCCGCAAACAGCATCACCATTACCGAGACCACCACCGCGATCACCATGATCGGCAAGTGCTCAGTCATGCCCACCGCAGTAATGATGCTGTCGATCGAGAACACCATGTCCAGCATCAGGATCTGACCGATCGCGGCAGCGAAGCCCAGGGTCACGGTCGATGTCGCGCTTTTCGGGTCTTCCGGCGCCGGGTCCATGCTGTGATGGATCTCGGTTGTGGCTTTCCACACCAGGAACAGACCACCGGCAATCAGGATCATGTCCTTCCAGGAGAACGCCTGGCCCATGATTTCTATCACAGGGGCAGTCAACTGCACGATGAAGGCGATGGTGCTCAACAGGGCCAGACGCAGGATCAGCGCCATGCCGATACCGATGCGCCGCGCCTTCTGCCGATGCTGCGCGGGCAGCTTGTTGGTCAGGATCGAAATAAAGATCAGGTTATCGATGCCGAGCACGATTTCCATCACCACCAGTGTGGCCAAAGCAACCCAGGCGGCGGGGCTGGCGGCGAGTTCTAACAGATATTCCATGGGTCAGTCCTGACTCTGTGTAAGACGGTTTAGATGGTCTTGGAGGAAGATTCGGATTTTTCCGCGTCTTTTTCCGGTGTTTCTTTTTTCTCGATCAGGCCGCCGGTGGCGTCGCTGAGCGCTTGTTCAGCGGCTTTATGCGTATCGTCGATTGCCTGTTTGGCGCTCTCGGCGGCCTTGCCCATCAACTGCTGGGCGCTTTTCTCGGCCTGATCGCAACCGGCCATAAGCAGTAAAGACGTAAACATCAACGCTGGAATTGTGTATTTCATGGGACTTCCTCCGAATGAACAGACAGGGTCACAGACCGCCCGTCGATGGCTGGGCATTCTAGGGAGACAAACACTTCAGGAAAATTCGTATTTTTAGCGGCTATACTTCGGCCCTAACGAACTATGAAAATCAGTGTAGGAGCTGCCGAAGGCTGCGATCTTTTGATTTTTTAAAGCAAGATCAAAAGATCGCAGCCTGCGGCAGCTCCTACAAAAGGGGACGCGGCGGATGCTGAATTACCGACAACTGCATTACTTCTGGGTGGTCGCCAAGACCGGCAGCATCGTGCGTGCCTGCGAGCAACTTAACCTCACGCCACAAACCATCAGCGGGCAGATTTCGCTGCTCGAACAAACCTACGGCATCGAACTGTTTCAAAGGGTCGGCCGTCAGCTGGAGCTGACCGAAGCCGGGCGTCAGGCCCTGCCCTACGCCGAGCAGATGTTCCAGTTAGGCGGCGAATTGGAGTTGATGCTACGTGCCCAGCCCAACGAACAGCAGATCCTGTTTCGCGTCGGCGTGGCGGACGTGGTGCCCAAGTCCATCGTCTATCGCCTGATTGCGCCGACCATGGAGCTGCACGAGCCGCTGCGCATCACCTGTCGCGAAGACAAACTCGAACGCCTGCTGGCGGATCTGGCGATCCAGCGCCTGGATCTGGTGATTTCCGACAGCCCGATGCCATCGCATCTCGACATCAAGGGCTACAGCCAGAAGCTCGGCGAGTGTGGGATCAGTTTCTTCGCCACCGCGCAGTTGGCGGCGCAATACGGGCAGGATTTCCCGCGCAGCCTCAACGGCGCACCGCTGTTGATCCCCGGCGCGGAAACCGTGGTGCGCAGCCGTTTGCAGCGCTGGTTTGCCGAGCAGCAGATCCAGCCGCGAATCGTCGGGGAGTTCGATGACAGCGCCCTGATGCAGGCCTTCGGCCAATCGGGCAGCGGGATCTTCATCGGTCCGAGCGTGATTGCCGATGAAGTCAAACGCCAGTACGGCGTCGAAGTGATTGGCCAGACCGACGCGGTGACCGAGTCGTTCTATGCCATTTCGGTGGAGCGAAAGGTCAAGCACCCCGGCATCGTTGCGATTACCGAAGGTGCCCGACGCGAGCTGTTTACCGCGTTATGACGCCTGGGCGCACGCTTCGCGCGGTTTGAGCGTCATCAGCACCATGGCGAGGAACACCGACAACAGAATGAACCCGGCAGCGGCGAACCCCAGAAAACCGAGGCCGGCACTGTCGATCACTCGACCGCCGATCATCGCTCCGAGGCCGATCCCGAGGTTGGCCCCGGCGATGTTCAGCGAGGCGGCAAAGGCTGGCGCTTCTGGTGCAGCTTTCATCAGGCGCACGTGGCTGACCAGAAACAGCGCAGCCTGGGTGATACCCCAGATGCCCATGGCCACCGCCAGCCCCACCGTCGAGTGAATGTTCGGCACCAGCGAGACCATGCCGGCAATCATGAACGCGCAGAACAGCACCGAGGCGCCCAACGGATGACGATCCACCGCGCGACCGCCCAGCGAGTTGCCGATCAGCCCGACCGCACCGAAGCCCATCAGGCACCAGCCAACCACCGTGCCGTTGAACCCGGCCAGACGCTCAAGAATGTCGGCCAGATAGGTATAAGCGGTGAACATGCCGCTGAATACCAGAATCGACAACAGCACATGGCCGATCATCAGCGGGTTGCGCAGGATCTTGAACTGCGAGGCGAAGCTGACCTGATGTTGATGCAGACTGGTTTTCGGCAGGTAAACCAACAGCAGCAAGGCCTTGGCGAAAGCGATCACCGCGAGAATCGCAAACGCACTGCGCCAGCCGAACGCATCGGAAATCAACGTGCCCACCGGAATGCCGAACACCGTCGCGCAAACAATGCCGAAGCCGATCTTGGCAATCGCGCGGCCAGCGTGATCCGGGCCGACGATGTCCACTGCGGTCTCACTGGCCAAGGCCCAGAACACCGGCAAGCCGAGCGCCGGGATCAGCCGGGCGATGGCCATGACCCAGATGTTCGGCGCCAGCGCCGCAACGGTGTTGGCCAGGCCGAACATGATCAGAATGCTGATGAACAGCTTGCGCCGCTCGAAGCGGGCGAAATACGCGGTCAAAAATGGACCGAACATCGCCACCGTGAAAGCGAATAGAGTCACCAGCAGACCGGCCTGCGGAATGGTTACCGACAGGTCGCGGGCAATGGCCGGCAACAGGCCGACGATGACGAATTCCGTGGTCAGCACCGTGAATCCGGCTGCGGACAACAGAAGAATGGGCAACAGCATGAGCAACTCCAGCAAAACGACGACACCAGCGATGACCGAAAGGCCCGCTGGCAGACTATGAAAATGAGGATGGTGAATCTTAACAGAGTGTTTCCGGGCTGACTTGCACAAACCTGCCGACTTGGCGATCAATCCGGTGGCAGATCGTCACAGGCCTGAAGGATAACGCCTACGCTGTGATAAAGTCCGCGCCCCGAAAAACGTACACCCTGATCAACGACCGGTTCCATGCCGTTGATGTCGCGTCAGCCCTTTCGTTTCGTGCCGGTGACCTGCCCCCGATGTATCACCGGTTTCACGCAACCCTGAACCGTATAAAAACAGAGATGCCGTTATGACTGCTTCATCCCCTTCTCTCTTGCAACGCCTGAAAAACCTCAGCCTGGTCACGCAGATCCTGATCGGCCTGATTGCCGGTATCGCTCTGGCGCTGTTCGCCCCGGAAGCGGCGAAAGGCTCGGCGTTCATCGGCAAAGTGTTCGTCTCGGCACTGAAAGCCGTGGCCCCGATTCTGGTATTCGTGCTGGTGATGGCGTCGATTGCCAACCACAAGCACGGCCAGGAAACCCACATCCGGCCGATCCTGTTTCTGTATCTGCTTGGCACCTTCGCCGCAGCCGTAGTTGCGGTTGTCGCCAGCATGGCATTCCCCTCGCATCTGGTGTTATCCACCGACAACGTGTCAGTCACCGCGCCAGGCGGCATCGCCGAGGTGCTGCAAAGTCTGCTTTTGAGCGTGGTCGATAACCCGGTCAGCGCGCTGATGAATGCCAACTTCATCGGCATTCTGGCCTGGGCGATCGGCATGGGCGTCGCGATTCGCCACGCCGGTGACACCACCCGCGAAGTGCTCGGCGACCTGTCCAACGGCGTGACGCTGATCGTGCGCGTGGTGATTCGTTTCGCACCTCTGGGCATTTTCGGTCTGGTGGCCTCGACCCTCGCGACCTCAGGCTTCGGCGCACTGATCGGTTACGCGCATCTACTGGGCGTGCTTCTGGGCTGCATGCTGTTCGTCGCGCTGGTGATGAACCCGCTGATCGTGTTCTGGAAACTGCGCCGCAACCCGTACCCGCTGACCCTCAAGTGCCTGCGCGAAAGCGGGATCACCGCGTTCTTCACCCGAAGCTCGGCGGCAAACATTCCGGTCAACCTGGAACTGAGTAAACGCCTGGGCCTGCACGAAGATACCTACTCGGTATCGATCCCGCTGGGGGCAACCATCAACATGGCTGGCGCGGCGATCACCATCACCGTATTGTCCCTGGCCGCGGTGCACACGCTGGGGATTGCCGTGGACATTCCAACCGCGATTCTGCTCAGCGTCGTCGCGGCAATCTGCGCCTGTGGCGCCTCGGGCGTGGCCGGCGGTTCGCTGCTGCTGATTCCGCTGGCGTGCAGCCTGTTCGGTATCCCGAGCGAGATTGCCATGCAGGTGGTGGCGGTCGGTTTCATCATTGGGGTGTTGCAGGACTCGGCGGAGACGGCGTTGAATTCGTCCACCGATGTGCTGTTTACCGCCGCGGCGTGCCTGGGTGAAGAGGCGAAAGCCCAGCGCACTGCGTAACAATTGCTGCAATGAAAAGCCCGCCAAGGTGTGAACCCTGGCGGGCTTTTTTGTGGCCGAGATCTTTCCCCCCTCACCCCAACCCTCTCCCCCCAAGGGGCGAGGGGGAAAGGGAGCCGATCTTTGTCGCATTCAAGTCTTGAGTTCGACTCGATAGATCAAGTCGGCGTATCTCGAACAAACAACGCGATCAGTCCCCTCTCCCCCTGGGAGAGGGCTAGGGTGAGGGCTTCTAACGATTTAGTACGCGCCCATGTAATCGCGTTTACCCACTTCAACACCGTTGTGACGCAGCAGCGCGTAGGTGGTGGTGACGTGGAAGAAGAACTGCGGCAGACCGTAGCTCAGCAGGTAAGCCTGGCCGCTGAAGCGCTTCTCCTTCGGCGTGCCCGGACGGGTCACGATCTCGATGCCTTCCTTGCCGTTGATCTGCTCCGGCTTGATCTCGCCGATGTAGGCCAGGACCTTGGCGATCAGCGCCTGCAGCTCGGCGAAAGTGGTTTCGGTGTCGTCATATTTCGGGATTTCGACTTCAGCCAGACGCGAAGTAACGCCCTTGGCGAAGTCGACGGCGATCTGCACCTGACGTACCAACGGGAACATGTCCGGGTACAGGCGCGCTTGCAGGAAGGCGTTCGGGTCGATGTTTTTCTCGGTGGCGTGGGCTTCAGCCTTTTTCAGGACATCGCTCAGGGCGTTGAGCATTTGTTGAAAAACCGGGACGGATGCGGCGTACAGGGAAATGGTCATGGCAGTCTCGTGTAGTGGCTGGGTGGAACGTGGAGGCGATTATAGCCATGCTTGATGACCACACGGCTTGCCTTTTGTTAACCAAGGATTAGGCTAGGCGCCTTCGACTGCAGAGGGAACGCGCGATGACCACCGAACTTGAAAGCATCACCGACGAACCACGGCTCAACGCCACGGAAATCCGCATTCTGGGTTCTTTGATCGAGAAACAGGCCACTAGCCCGGAAACCTACCCGCTGACGCTCAACGCACTGGTGCTGGCCTGCAACCAGAAAACCAGCCGCGAGCCGGTGATGAACCTGACTCAAGGCCAGGTTGGCCAGAGCCTGCGGGCGCTGGAAAGCCACGGTTACGCCAAACTGGTCATGGGCAGTCGCGCCGATCGCTGGGAGCACAAGCTCGACAAGGCGCTGGAGCTGGTGCCGGCCCAGGTGATTCTCAGCGGATTGATGTTCCTGCGTGGCCCGCAGACGGTGAATGAGCTGCTGACCCGCAGCGGCCGGATGCATGACTTCGAAGATGCCGAGCAAGTGGTGCATCAGCTTGAGCGCCTGATCGCGCGCGGGCTGGCGGTGTTGATTCCGCGTCAGGCCGGGCAGCGCGAAGACCGCTACACCCATGCGCTGGGCGATCCGGCGGACATCGAGGCGATCCTGGCGGCGCGGCAAAATCCTGGGGAACGTGCGACCAGCGGCGTGTCAGTTGAACGCATCGAAGAACTGGAAGCACGGATTGCCGCACTGGAAGAGCGTCTGGCGCGCCTCGAATAATCACCACAATACCTTGTAGGAGTGAGCCTGCTCGCGATTGCGCTGGTTCATTCAGAATTTCATTGCCTGACAGACCGCCATCGCGAGCAGGCTCACTCCTACATGATATCTACGGGTTATTCCCCATCCCAGTAATCCACCCCATCCGCCAGCCGCGCCACGGCAACAAAACCTGACGCATTACCCTGGTCATCGACTTTGAAGTTGTCCATCACCGCGTATTTGTTGGAGTCCGGGTACTCACAGATATCCGGTTGCTGCTGGGTGCTGACCGCCAGGTAACGCAGCTCCCCGTCGCTGGTGTTGATGATCTGATGCGCCGTTTCCGGGCCGCCCGGCGGGCAGGCGATCACGTCGCCCGCGCGGATCGGAAAGCGTTCGGCCCCCAGCCGCACTTCGCCCTCCCCGGCCACCACATAGAACATCTCTTCATTGACCCGATGGCTGTGAAACGGACTGCCGCGCATGCCTGGCGGCAAGGCGTACAACCGATAGCCGAGTTTCTGCGCACCAAGCTGCTGGCCGATGCGCGCCATGCGTTGCTGATAGCGACCAGCGGTTTCGCCCTCCGGAGCAAGGGCTTCGGGCAGGGATTCGAGTTCGACCTGGTGCAGGTTGAGGATGGGCGGATGCATGGGGAGCCTCGATCAGGTTTTTTATGAGGGGCAAGTCTGGGCTTGCTGAGGCCGCAGTATAGGCAACCGACTAACAACCGAGTCGCGGCCTTCGCGAGCAAGCCCGCTCCCACAGGATTTGTGGTTGCTCACCTGGTTGTGTTGCAACCTGATACCTGTGGGAGCGGGCTTGCTCGCGAAGAGGCCCGATGGATCAGCGCAAAACTCAATGATCAGCTGCGAGCAAATGCCACCGCCGCCGCAAACTGCTCTTCATTTGGCCGCACCCCGGTGTACAGCACAAACTGCTCCAGCGCCTGGATCGCAATCACTTCCAGCCCGGTAATCACCTTCTTGCCCTCAGCCCGCCCACGCACGATCAGCGGCGTCTCGGACGGAATCGCTACCACATCGAATACCGTGTCGGCTGCCTGGATCACTTCAGGCTCGAACGCCAGTTGCCCGGCCTCCGGCCCGCCGTCCATGCCCACCGGGGTGACGTTGATCAGCATCTGCGGCCGCTCTTCGCCGAGCTCCGCCTGCCAGCGATAGCTCAGCGAGTCCGCCAGTGCCCGTCCGGCGCGCTCGTTACGCGCAACGATCAAGCCATTCTTGTAGCCACCATCGCGCAAGGCACTCGCCACTGCTTTGGCCATGCCGCCGCTGCCGCGCAGGGCGAACGTCGTGTCTTGCAGTACCGCGTGGGTTTCCAGCAATTGCGCGATGGCGATGTAATCGGTGTTGTAAGCCTTGAGATGGCCGTGGGTGTTGACGATGGTATTGATCGACTGGATCGCCGCTGCCGACGCATCCAGCTCATCGACCAGCGCGATGCAGGCTTCCTTGAACGGCATCGACACCCCGCAACCACGAATCCCCAGCGCACGAATGCCGCCGACGGCCCCCGGCAAATCCTGACTGCTGAACGCCTTGTAATAGAAATTCAGGCCCAACTGCTCGTACAAATGGTTATGAAAGCGCAGACCGAAATTCCCCGGGCGCCCCGACAGGGACATGCACAGCTGGGTGTCTTTGTTGGGATTCATCTGCATGAAACTTCTCCTTCAAAACGGACTTTCGGATGGACGGAGTTAGCCATTCCATCGGGTTCTGGACGATCATAAGCGCCTGTCTGCAACGGGCTGCGAGCCCCTTTGACCAACCGGTAAAGAAGCCGGTACAGACCTTACACAAAATTTACCCAGCGGCTGTGCTGATTTTCAGAATTTCGCTGTCATAGAAGTATCCCCGCGACAACTTTGGGCCTGGTGCAGGCCCGGACGCCGGGTCGAAGAACCGAGGAATTATCATGATTCGTAAACTCCCCATCGTGGCCTTGTTGATTGGTGCATTCGCTATCACAGGTCAGGCAGAAGCCCACGGCGGTGGCTGGCAGGGTCCGGCAGTGTTTGGTGCGATCGTCGGCTCGGCCATCATCGGCTCCGCTTTGATCAACCAGGACCGGCCGGTCTATGTGCAACAGCCTGTTTACGCTCAACCGGCACCGGTTTATGTGCAACAACCGCCGCCACCGGTCTATTACCAGCCGGCCCCGGTCTACGTGCAACAACCTGTTTACGTGCCTGGCCCGGTCTACTACGGCCCACCACGCGGCTACTACGGCCGACCACACGGCTACTACGGTGGCCCGCGCTGGTAATCGCAACCAACAAGCCCCGCTTTATAGCGGGGCTTTTTTATGACCGTCGGTCGGGCAGAGTCTGAAAAAATCTCGCCAAGGTCGCTGTGAGGACAGTCCCGGCAGCTAAAGTCGGCATGATGGACTTGACCGTCGGGGGCAAAACACAAAACGGTCATCCATTTGTCATGACGGAACCGCAATCTGAATCCGTCCGTAAACAACAGGTTGATAAAAACAAGGACGACCCATGCCTACACAAAATCCGCACCGCATCGTCGGCCTGTGCACTTCGAGCAAGGTGTACAGCGCGCTGACTGAACTGAAACACCTGGAAGGCCACCGCTGCGCCAAGTTTCTTTCGCTGCTGGCGGAGAATCTCGTGCACAAGGGCCTGCTCAATGAGCGCGAAGTGGTGCACATGCTCGACCAGGTTGTCGACTGATGCAGTCCTCACTGTGATCAATGACCACTATCGAAAGCGTTGATTGTCCCTGAGCGCAGCGAATCCCTAAGGTAGCTCCAAAGATTGATGGAGGTACTTGTCATGGCTCAGGTTCAAATCATGTCGGTAATCGGCAGCGCTGTTCCGGCATCGCTCAGAGCGTCGGGATTGCTCGCCTGCTGGTATCTGGTGCGCGATGGCGAGCCGATCAGCGGCCCGCTCACTTCACTGCCCGCGGCGCAGGCCCTGTCACAGAAAATCGTCAGCGGCCCATTCCACGCTTAAGGCAACTGGACTTTCGGTTTGGTCTCGATGAACAGCGCCCAACTGGACATGAACAGCGCTGCGATCAGCGGCCCGATCACGAAACCGTTGAGGCCGAACACCGCGAGACCGCCGAGGGTCGAGATCAGGATCATGTAATCCGGCATGCGCGTGTCCTTGCCGACCAGGATCGGGCGCAGCACGTTGTCCACCAGACCGATCACAAACACCCCGAACAACCCCAGCACCACGCCTTGCCAGATCATCCCGCTGAGCAGGAAGTACAGCGCCACCGGCGCCCAGACGATCCCCGCACCCACCGCCGGCAACAGCGACAGAAAGCCCATCAGCACCGCCCAGAGCAACGCACTGGGAATGTCGAGAAACCAGAAAATCGCCCCACCCAATGCGCCCTGAGTCACCGCGACCACCAGGTTGCCTTTCACCGTCGCCCGCACCACCCGGTTGAACTTCAACTGCAAACGGCGTTTGTGGCTCTCTTCCAACGGCACCGCTGTGCGTACCTTGCGCACCAGCTCGGCGCCATCGCGCAGAAAGAAAAACAGCAGGTACAGCATGATGCCGAAGCTGACCACGAACTCGAATGTGCCTTGACCGAAACTGAAGGCCTGACTCGCCAGCACCTGGCTGCCCTGCATCGACGCCTTGACGATTTTCTCGCGCAAGCCGTTCAACTCACCCATGCCGAAGCGATCGAGCAAATGCTGAAAGTACGGCGGCAAACTGTGTTTGAACTGTGCCAGGTAGGCACCGATGTCGAGTTGGCCGCTTTCGATGTTGTTGTACACCGTTGCGCCTTCCTGGACCAACAGGATGCTGAGGATGATCACCGGCAGAATCGCTATCACCAGGCAGATGCCCAGAGTGCAGAGCGCTGTCAGGTTGCGCCGCCAGCCAAATTTGAGCTGTAACTTGCGCTGCATCGGCGCAAACAGAATGCCGAGAATCACCGCCCAGAACACCGCGCCGTAGAACGGCAGCAGAATCCAGATGAAGGCGACCGTCACCAGCAACAACAGCACGGTGAGGGATTTGAATTGCAGGGTTTTTTCGTTCATGTCCGATCCATGTCAGTCAGGCGTCTCGCACGCCCCGAACCTTAGTCAGCCGGGGCGCGCGCGAGTGCCATCTTTGTTCATGGAGCATAGATTGCCTGGACGATGCAGCCCGGCTAATCAGCGCACCGGCAGTTTGACGATCTGCGCAGTGCTCAACACGTCGCCGAAGGTGTCTTCGACTTCCGCCAGCGCGGCCTTGTGCAGCGAATCCTTGTCGATTGACACGCCGTTGGCGCGGGTGATGGCGCGGGTCGCCGAGGCATCGGACGCGACAATCACGTTGTAGCCCAAAGGCGCGGCGTCCCGTGCGGCACCCGCCACGCAGGCGTGGGTCATCAGGCCGGAAATGATCAGGGTCTGGATGCCGGCCTTTTTCAATTGCTGGTCAAGGTCGGTGCTGGCGAACACGCTGACGGTGCTCTTTTGCAGCACCACGTCTTGTGGGCGCGGCTGCATGTCCGGGTGAAATTTGACGGTCTGGCCATTGATGGCAAATACCGGCGAACCGGCCGGGGCAACGTGCTGCACGTGATACACCGGGATCTTGTGACTGTCGGCAAAGGTGATCAGCTCACGGGTTTTCGCCAGGGCAGCGGCACCGTCCGGGATCGGCATCCGGCCGCTGAAATATTCATTCTGGAAGTCGATCACCACCAGCGCAGACTTGCCCGCTGGCAGATGATCGACCGGTGTCGCGCCGGACATTGCCCGAATGGTCGGGTGGTTGTCGGCCATCGCTGCGCTGCTGGCCAATACACCGGAAAATGCACAAGCGCTGAGAAAGCGGCGAGTAAAGTTCTGCATGGGAAAGTCCTGCTTCGGTTGATTTGACAAGCGAATCTTAAGCAGCCACCGCCGCACCGAACACAGTGAAACCGGCACATGATCTGTGCCCTTTCTGCACAGATAAAGTCCACGCACTCAAACGTAGATCCAGATCAATAAACCGCACTTGCCACTGCACTACCCTGCCGCGCTTTTGCGACCGATGCCGCCATGAAGCCAGACCTCCCACTCGCCGCCCCGGAACTGCTCGCCCCCGCCGGTACCCTGAAGAACATGCGCTACGCCTTCGCCTACGGTGCCGACGCGGTCTATGCCGGCCAGCCGCGCTACAGCCTGCGGGTGCGCAACAACGAGTTCGACCACGCCAACCTCGCCCTCGGTATTCGCGAAGCGCAGGCCCAGAGCAAGCGCTTCTACGTGGTGGTCAACATCGCCCCGCACAACGCCAAACTGAAGACCTTCCTCAAGGATCTGGCGCCAGTGATCGAGATGGCGCCGGACGCGCTGATCATGTCCGACCCGGGCCTGATCATGCTGGTGCGCCGGCATTTTCCGCAGATGCCGATCCACCTTTCGGTGCAGGCCAACACGGTGAACTGGGCGAGCGTCGAGTTCTGGCAGCAACAAGGCCTGAGCCGGATCATCCTGTCGCGGGAATTGTCGCTGGAAGAAATCGGCGAAATCCGTGAACAGGTACCAAGCATGGAACTGGAGGTGTTCGTCCATGGCGCACTGTGCATGGCTTACTCCGGGCGCTGCCTGCTGTCGGGCTACATGAACAAGCGCGATGCCAATCAGGGCACCTGCACCAACGCCTGCCGCTGGAAGTATTCGGCGCAGCAAGCCACGGAAAACCAGCTCGGCGAGATCGTGCAGACCTTCCAGCCGGAGCCGACCCTGGGCATCGGCGCGCCGACCGATCAGGTGTTTCTGCTGCAGGAAGCCAATCGCCCCGATGAGTTGATGCCCGCTTTTGAAGACGAGCACGGCACCTACATCATGAACGCCAAGGATCTGCGCGCGGTGCAACACGTCGAACGCCTGACGCGCATGGGCGTGCATTCGCTGAAGATCGAGGGCCGGACCAAATCGCACTTCTATAGCGCGCGCACCACCCAGGTCTATCGCCGGGCGATCGACGATGCAGTGGCCGGACGTGAGTTCGATCGCAGCCTTATGACCGATCTGGAATCACTGGCCCAGCGCGGCTACACCGAAGGTTTCCTGCGTCGCCATGTGCATGACGAATACCAGAACTATCAGAACGGCAGCTCGGTGTCCGAGCGCCAGCAGTTCGTCGGCGAACTGACCGGCGAGCGCCGCGACCGGTTGGCCGAGGTCAAAGTGAAGAACCGTTTTGCCTTGGGCGATCATCTGGAACTGATGACGCCCAAGGGCAATTTCCACTTCGATCTGCACCAGTTGCAGAGTGCCAAGGGTGAAACCATTGAAGTCGCCCCCGGCGACGGGCACACAGTTTACCTGCCAATTCCGGATGCGGTGGATTTGCGCTTTGGCCTGCTGATGCGCGACTTGACTCCCTGAACCCCTCCCCTGTAGGAGCTGCCGCAGGCTGCGATCTTTTGATCTTGTTCTTCAATAACAAAGTCAAAAGATCGCAGCCTTCGGCAGCTCCTACACAGGGAATGCGGGTGTAGCGGAGTCAGAGGAATTCTTCACGCAACATCGCCACAAACGCCTCACGCGCCGGGTGTACCCCGGCGTTTTCGTGCCAGTAAAACAGGTTGTCGATCGCCGTCAGTTCGGGAAACTCATACCCCACGCATCCAGCGCCCTTGGCGTATTGCTCGAACACGCCTTTAGGCACCAAGGCCACTCCGGCGCCAGCACTCACGCAACCGACAATCGCCCCGTAACTCGCCAGGCTGACAATCGGCAGCGCCTGCCCCTGACGCAACAGCCAGTGCTCCAGCGCCGCCCGATACGGGCAACCCTGCGGCCACATGAAACACGGTTTTATCCTGCAGATCGTGGATGTCGCGCACCGGGCCGAATGATGTCGAGGCAATCAGTAGCAATTCTTCGCGGTACATCGGCGTGCGTTTCAGTTGCGCGCGCTCGACGTCCACCGCGACGATCGCACCGTCGAGGCGATGGCTGACGGTGTCGTCGAGTAATTGGCCCCAGGTGCCAGTGGTCAATTCCAGCGCCACCTGCGGATAGCGCTGGTGAAACTTGGCCAACAGCCGCGGCAAACGCCCGGTGGCCGAGGACTCGATCGCGCCGATACGCAGCGGCCCGGAGGGTTCGGCGGCGGGATCCACCGCGCGCTTGGCTTCGGCGGTCAGCGCCAGAATCCGCTCGACATACGCAAGAAACGTCTGCCCCGCCGGGCTGATCCGCAGCCCGCGTCCCTCGCGCAGAAACAGTGCGACGCCAAGTTCCGCCTCAAGCGCCTTGATCCGTGCGGTGATGTTCGACGGCACACAAAACAGCTTTTCAGCGGCGCGGGCAATGCTGCCCTCGTCGGCCACGGTCTTGAACATGCGGATCTGCGCCAGCTCCATACTCATCACTCAAAGTGAATATTCGGCGCAGTATAAGTCAGTTGTGGAGACTTGTTCGTCGCCCGGATACTCGGCGCATCAACCCTTGCAGTGCGCCGATCATGCTGACTCCTTCTCCCTTGAAAATCATTCTGACCATGGCCTTCGTGGTCGGCTGCTGGGCCTATTCGCCCACCGGCATCCACATCGGCCTGCAAGCCTACGACCCGGGGCATCTGGCGTTACTGCGGTTTCTCCTGGCGTCGTTGTTCATGGCCGTGATCGCGGCGTTCAAGGGCATTCGCCTGCCGCAACGGCGCGACGTACCGCTGTTGTTCGCCCTGGGATTTTTTGCCGTCAGCCTGCATCACGTGGCGCTGAACATCGGCCAGCAAAGCGTCAGTGCCGGCGCCTCCAGCGTACTGGCGCAGTCGAGCCCGCTGTTCAGTACGCTGCTGGCGCGCTACGTGTTCAAGGATCAGGTCAGTGTCTGGCGATGGGGCTGCGTGTTGCTGGGACTGGTCGGGGTGGTGATCGTGGTCAGCGCCGATCGGGGCCTGGGGCAGATCGACGCGCATGGCTTGCTGATCCTGCTGGCAGCGCTCTCATGGAGCATTTACTTCGCCCTGCAAAAACATCACGCACGGCGTTATGACGGTTTCAGTCTGGCCTGTTATGCGGTGTGGTCGGGGACGCTGCTGTTGCTGATTTATCTGCCGGGGCTGAGTGCGGCGGTGGTGAAAGCGCCGCTGCAAGTGCAGTGGGCAGTGCTGGCACTGGGGGTATTTCCCAGTGCACTGGCCTATCTGGCCTGGGGCTTTGTGCTCAAACATGTGGACTTGAGTCGGGCGACGATGACACTTTATTTGATACCGCCGACAGCGATGGGGATTGCTTCAGTGGGCCTCGGCGAGCAGCCGGCGCTGATGGTTCTGATTGGCGCGGCGGTGGTGTTGATCAGTGTGCTGGCGTTGAATCTGGAGCGGCGGGTGGAGGGTCGACCGGTTGAGGTCTGATCGAGTTTTTTTACTGAGGCTGACGAACCCATCGCGAGCAGGCTCACTCCTACAGGGGATGCGTTCTGCCTGTGGGAGCGAGCTTGCTCGCGAAAGGGCCGGCGCAGACTATAAATATCTCATGCCGGGTCAGCCTCAGCGCCTGTCATCCGACAACGGCGTCGGCTCATCCGCCGGCGGCACATCATCGTCCGCCGCCGGGTCCTTCCAGTCTTCCGGCCGATCGGCATCACTCAACGGATCACGTCCCGGACTCATGCCCGGCGGCGCATCGTGATCGGCCAGTGTCGGCTCATCCGTGCCGGGTACCGGACGGGTCGGATCGGTCGGCAGCACACCACCCTGAAACAGCAAATCATTAGCCATGACACACCTCACCAAGGAGGTCCGGAGAACCCGGGCCATACAGCTTGGAAGCGTGCCTGCGCAGGCGGTGCTATCGAGCAGACCAACGGCAATCAGCCCTGCGCACTGAAACGGTCGCGGCTGTTGGTCAAGTGCAGCCACATGGCCGCGCGCGCGGCATCCGGATCCTGGCGCTTGATGGCATTCAAAATCGCTTCGTGTTCGAGATTGGCCAACTGCCCCAGCTTGCTCAGATCCGCCGCGCCACGCTCGGCGGCATTGAGCCGCTGACGCGGAATCATCGCGCTGCCGAGATGCTGCATGATTTCACTGAAGCAGACATTGCCGGTGGCCTCAGCGATCAGCAGATGAAAACGTCGATCAGCCTCGACACAACTGTCATTGCTGTCCAGCAGACGCTGATAGTCATCCAGCGCCTGACGCATTTGCAGCAATTGCTGCTCGCTGCGCCGTAACGCGGCCAACGCCGCGGCCTGTGTCTCCAGGCCCATGCGCAATTCCAGAATGCTGCGCACGCCGAGCGCGGTGTCGACATTCAGGCGCAAGCCCTGCTCGGCAGCGCGCTCGATGACAAAACTGCCGATGCCGTGCCGCGTCTCGACCAGGCCCGAGGCCTGCAACTTGGAAATCGCTTCGCGCACCACCGTGCGACTGACGCCGTGCTCCTGAACGATGGCGTTCTCCGACGGCAGCTTGTCGCCGGGCGACAGCCGGCCGAGCAGGATGCTCTGGGTGAGTTTTTCCACCAGATCGTGTGCGAGGTTGTGCGCACGTTTGGGCGCGGGGGCGTCGAGGTCTTCTTGCATGTTCGGTTCCGGTGATCGGGGCTTGCCGATCGTAGCACTGCGTGATGGCTGACGAGTCGATTTTAGTGCTGAAACAGCCACCAACTTGTATGACAACACTCAATAAAAAGAAAAAAAACGCAACAACCAAGCGCTACGCCCTGTTTGAACATTTGGATCGTGAACCCAAGAGGCGCGTCTGACGGCCGCGATCAAAGCCAATACAAACGGGGCCAAACACCAAAAAGAAATAAAAAATTTGTTCACCAGACAAATTTAATCGCTTCATCCCACTTGTAGGACAAAAAATCTCAGTTGTATGATGTCTATCAACAACGCAGCACCGAGCCCTACCCCGCATAAAAATAATCAGTGGGAGAAAACCAAGTGAAAACCTCCGTCTCCGGGATGAACGAGGGCGTCGATTCGACACTCGCGTCCGCCATCTCGAAAGTGAAACGCCACGTCCTGCCGCTCTTCGTGATCATGTTCATCGTCAATTACATTGACCGGGTGAACATCGGTTTCGTCCGCACTCACATGGAACATGATCTGGGTATCGGGGCTGCCGCCTACGGCTTCGGCGCCGGTCTGTTCTTCATCGGTTACGCGCTGTTCGAAGTGCCGTCCAACATGCTTTTGCAGAAAGTCGGCGCGCGCATCTGGCTCACCCGCATCATGCTTACCTGGGGCCTGGTCGCCGCCGGCATGGCGTTCATCCAGAACGAAACGCACTTTTACATCCTGCGCTTTCTGCTCGGCGTGGCCGAAGCCGGGTTCTTTCCCGGGGTGATTTACTACTTCACCCGCTGGCTGCCGGGTGCCGAACGCGGCAAGGCGATCGCGATTTTCCTCAGCGGGTCGGCAGTCGCCTCGCTGATCTCCGGCCCGTTGTCCGGCCTGCTCTTGCAGATCAACGGCCTCGGCATGCACGGCTGGCAATGGATGTACTTCATCGAGGGCATGTTTTCCGTGGGGCTGTGCGTGTTCGTGTGGTTCTGGCTCGACGCCAAACCGCATGACGCGAAATGGCTGACCCGCGCCGAACAGGACGCACTGGTCAACGCCATCGACGATGAACAGAAGGCCCGCGAAGCCGCGACGCCGATCCGCCCATCGATGGGCAAACTGCTCAAGGACCGGCAGATCATCCTGTTCTGCCTGATCTACTTTTTCATTCAGCTGACGATCTACGCCGCGACGTTCTGGCTGCCGAGCATCATCAAGAAAATGGGCGAGATGAGTGACTTCCAGGTCGGGCTGTTCAACTCGATCCCGTGGTTGCTGTCGATCGTCGGCATGTACGCCTTCGCCGCTTTCTCGGCCAAGTGGAAGCACCAGCAAGCCTGGGTCGCCACCGCGTTGTTGATCGCCGCAGCGGGGATGTTCATGTCCACCACCGGCGGGCCGATTTTTGCCTTTGTCGCGATCTGTTTTGCCGCGCTGGGTTTCAAGTCCGCCTCATCGTTGTTCTGGCCGATTCCGCAGGCGTATCTGGATGCGCGGATCGCTGCGGCAGTGATTGCTTTGATCAACTCGGTGGGCAACCTCGGCGGCTTCGTCGCGCCCACCACTTTCGGCCTGCTCGAAGAACACACCGGTTCGATTCAGGGCGGCCTCTATGGCCTGGCCGCGACTTCGATCATCGCTGCGATCATCGTCTTCGCCGCACGCACCACACCGAAACCCGCTGCTGACATCGCCGTGGCCGAAGCCGCGCCGAAGCACGCCTGACTTTCGTTCTGAAGAATGCTGACAAGGATAAAAACATGACCGCACACGACACTGCCAAAGCGCCAATCATCACTGAAATGCAGGTGATTCCCGTGGCCGGCCACGACGGCATGCTGCTCAACCTGAGCGGCGCCCACGGGCCGTTTTTCACCCGCAATATCGTCATTCTCAAGGACAACGCCGGCCACACTGGCGTCGGTGAAGTGCCCGGTGGCGAGCGCATCCGCCAGACGCTGGAGGATGCCCGCAGCCTGGTGCTCGGCAGCACAATCGGTAACTATCAGAAGATCCTCAATCAGGTGCGCCAGACCTTCGCCGAGCGTGATGCCGGCGGCCGTGGCCTGCAGACGTTCGACCTGCGCATCACCATCCACGCGGTCACCGGACTCGAAGCTGCCCTCCTCGACCTGCTCGGGCAACACCTCGACGTACCGGTCGCGGCGCTGCTCGGCGAAGGCCAGCAACGCGATCAAGTGAAGATGCTCGGTTATCTGTTTTATGTCGGCGATCAACGCGAGACCGACCTCGCCTACCGCAGCGAACCGGACGCCGATAACGACTGGTTCCGCGTGCGTCACGAGAAGGCCATGAGCGCCGAGGCGGTGGTGCGTCTGGCCGAAGCGGCCAAGGCAAAATACGGTTTCCAGGATTTCAAACTCAAAGGCGGTGTGCTCAGTGGCGACGCGGAAATCGAAGCCGTGACGGCTCTGGCCGAACGCTTTCCCGAGGCACGCATCACCCTCGATCCGAACGGCGCCTGGTCACTGAAAGAAGCGATCCGCCTGTGCCGCGATCAACATAAGGTGCTGGCTTACGCCGAAGACCCGTGCGGTGCGGAAAACGGTTACTCGGGGCGCGAAGTCATGGCCGAGTTCCGCCGCGCTACCGGGCTGAAGACGGCGACCAACATGATCGCCACCGACTGGCGCGAGATGGGTCACGCCATTCAACTGCAGTCGGTGGACATTCCTCTGGCCGACCCGCACTTCTGGACCATGCAAGGCTCGGTACGTGTCGCGCAGTTATGCCATGAGTGGGGCCTGACCTGGGGCTCACACTCCAACAACCACTTCGATATCTCACTGGCGATGTTTACCCATGTCGCGGCAGCGGCACCGGGCGACATCACCGCCATCGACACACACTGGATCTGGCAGGACGGTCAGCGCCTGACCAAGGCACCGCTGCAAATTGTCGACGGTTGCGTGCAAGTGCCGCAGAAACCGGGGCTGGGGGTGGAGCTGGACATGGATCAATTGGCCAAGGCTCACGAGCTGTACAAAGGCATGGGGCTCGGCGCGCGGGATGACAGCGTGGCGATGCAGTTTTTGCTTCCGGGGTGGACGTTCGATAACAAGCGGCCGTGTCTGGTGCGCTGATGCCTTCCCCCTGTAGGAGCTGCCGCAGGCTGCGATCTTTTGATCTTGATCTTCAAAAATCAAAGTCAAAAGATCGCAGCCTGCGGCAGCTCCTGCAAGGGTTTTGTGTCAGGCAGTGATTTGTAGCAGCCAGTTTTTGAACGCCGTCATCGCCGCTGTTTCCGGGCGTGACTGCAAGCGCGTCAGCCAATAACTGCCGGTGGTGATTTCAATCGCAAACGGCTGGCGAATCACGTCCGCCGCCAGTTGTCGGGCGAACATCAGCGGCGGTGCCAACGCTACCCCGCTGCCCTGCAGCGCGGCTTCCATCATCGCCAGCGACGAATCGAAGACAATGCTTTGCGGCGGCGCCGCGTGGGTCGCCAGGCCGGCGGCATGAAACCATTCCGGCCATTCATCGGTGCGATAGGAACGCAGCAAGCGCTGTTGCAGCAGATCGCCCGGGGTATGCAACTGCCGGGCAATTTCCGGCACGCACAACACCGACAGTGGCGCATCCAGCAGACGCGTTGCCTCGATGCCGTGCCACGCCCCGGCACCAAAACGAATCGCGTAATCCAGCCCCTCGGCCGCGACGTCCACCCGGTTGTTGTGAGTCGACAGCCGCAAATCTATGAGCGGATGTTTCGCCTGGAAGTCTGCCAATCGTGGCAGCAGCCAACCGACCGCGAAGGTTCCGACGGCACCCACGGTCAACATTTCCCGATACTGACCGCCGACCAGCCGCTCGAGCATCTGCGCGATATGATCGAACGACGTGGTCAAAACCGGCAACAGGGTCTCGCCTTCACTGGTCAGCATCAGCCCGCGGGGCAGGCGTTTGAACAGGGTGACGTTGAGTTGCGCTTCGAGGCTTTTCACCTGATGGCTCACCGCCGCCTGAGTCACGCAAAGCTCGACCGCGGCGCGGGTAAAGCTCAAATGCCGCGCCGAGGCTTCGAACGCGCGCAGTGCATTGAGCGGCAATTGAGGTCGAATCATGCCCAGTCCCAAATTTTTCTAATGGCTCATCCGAAATATCATCGTTTGTCGACGAGCGCCAGCCTGCCTAAATTGTCGGCGCTGATCAGCTGCCCAACAACAAAATCGCCCGCAGTGTAGCGGGATATCACCCTCAACACTCATGGAGAGTGGTTCACTCATGTCCTTCATCACCCCGAGCAAATTCATTTCCTGCAGCGCTTTCGGCCTGTTTTTCGGCGCCACCGCGTGCATGGCCGCCACACCCGGCGACGAGCAACTGCAAGCGCTGGTGAACAAAGCCGTCACCCCGGTGATGCAGCAGCAGAACATCCCCGGCCTCGCCGTCGCCATCACCATCAACGGCCAACCGCATTACTTTAATTACGGCGTCGCCGCCAAGGACACGGGGCAGAAAGTCAGCGAAAACACCCTGTTCGAAATCGGCTCGGTGAGCAAAACCTTCGCCGCGACCCTGGCCGGCTATGCGCAGGCGACGGGCAAACTGGACCTGTCGACCAAGGCCAGCCAGATCTGGCCAGAACTCAAGGGCAGCGCCTTCGATGGCATCAGCGTGCTGCAACTGGGCACCTACAGCGCTGGCGGCCTGCCGCTGCAATTCCCTGACCAGTGGGACTCGGCGGAGAAGATGCTCGGCTACTACCAACAGTGGAAACCGGGCTTCCCAGCTGGCAACCAGCGTCTGTATTCCAACCCGAGCCTGGGCCTGTTCGGTTATCTGGCCGCCAAGACCCTCGGTCAGTCATATGATCAGGTGATGAGCGAGACCCTGCTGCCGAAACTCGGCCTGCAACACACTTACCTGCAGGTGCCGAAAGCGCAAATGAGCCTGTACGCGCAGGGCTACGACAAGAACAATCAACCGGTGCGCGTCACCCCGGGCGCCATGGATTCAGAAGCCTACGGCGTGAAAACCAGCGCCGCCGACATGCTGCGTTACGTGCAGGCCAACCTGAAACCGGCAAGCCTTGAAACTCCGCTGCAACAAGCCATTGCCAACACCCACACCGGTTATTACAGCGTCGGCGACATGACCCAGGGCCTGGGTTGGGAAATGTACCGTTACCCGATCAGCCTCGACCGCTTGCTGGCCGGCAACAGCACGGAAATGGCCCTGCAGCCGCATAAGGTGCAGTGGCTCAACCCGCCACAGCCGCAGGTGGATAATGTGCTGCTGAACAAAACCGGATCTACGGGTGGTTTTGGCAGTTACGTGGCGTTTGTGCCGTCGAAGGATGTCGGCGTAGTGATTCTGGCGAACAAGAACTTTCCGATTCCGGAGCGGGTGAAGATTGCTCACACGATCCTCAGCGTTTTGACCGACTGAAAATCAAAAGATCGCAGCCTTCGGCAGCTCCTACACCGATCCCATGTAGGAGCTGCCGCAGGCTGCGATCTTTTTGGGCGGACAATAAAAATGGGCGACCTGCAGAGGTCGCCCATTTTTTTGATTCAGGCCATGCCATCAATCATCCGGCATTTCCGGTGGCTTGCTCGGTTTCGCCGGTTTGCTCGCCTTGGCGCCCTTTTCGGCTTTCTTGGCTGCCGGTTCGGCGGCGGTGGCCTTGGTTTCAGCGACTGTCGGTGCGCTGATTTCTTTCTCGCTCGCCGGCAACGCATCAACGGTGTCGAAGATTTTCTTCAGGTCCACCGACTTCGCTTCATCGCCCGAGGCCGAGAGTTTGGTTTCGCCGTCCTTGCCCAGCAGGAACACTTTCGGGTACGCGCCGGCACCGAGCTTCAACGAACGCAACAGGGCCATGGTGTCCTGCTGACCAAGGTCCTTGCCATCGAGTTGTCCGGCCATATTGAGGATGGTGTAGACCTTGATGTTGCGGTCGGCGACGCCCTTCTTGTTCGCCGGATCTTCCAGCGACTTTTTCAGCCCCACCCACACCGGGTCGACGGTACTTTGTGCGATTACGATCAACGGTCGGGCCCGCCCCATATCCCCGGCTATGGGCGAATCGTTGTCAGCGGCGAACAAGGGGCCGGCAATCGCCAGCAAGAGTGTCAGGGTCAGTGACCTGATGAGCATGCGCATCTCCTTTTGATATCCACGCTCTAATGATTGCGCATCGCGGCGATTGTTCCGGGGTCGTGCCCGGCAAATATGTTTCGCCTTGTCAGAAGCTTAGGTCAGCCGCGTCATTGCGCAACCGCATCGGCATAATCGTGACGCGGATTTGATTACCTTTTATGAGCGCATTAGGGTGGTCGTTCTGCCCACGAAATGGAGTTCAACCCATGCACATCGATTACCTGTGTGATCACCCGCATTTGATTGAGGAACTGGCCGAACTCAATTTTAAGGAATGGGGCGAATTCCGTGACGGCGATACCCTTGAGGCCCGCACCGAACGGATGCGCGCCGCCTGCGGCAAGGGTGCGGTTCCCAGCGCGGTGGTGGCCATTGAAGACGGCAGATTGCTCGGTGGCGCGCTGCTGATCGACAGCGACATGAAGATCCGTCCGCAACTGACGCCGTGGCTGGCGGGCGTCTACGTGAAAGCCGAAGAACGCGGACGCGGAATTGCTTCGCAACTGGTCAATCGGATTGTCGAAGAAGCCAGGGCGTTGGGCGTACAGACGTTGTATCTGTACACCGATGCGGCGCAAGCGCTGTATGCGCGGCTGGGTTGGGAGGTGGTCGAGGATCTGGTCTACGAGGATTTGCCGGTGACCGTCATGAAACTCAACATCCTTCATACCCCAGTGTAGGAGCTGCCGCAGGCTGCGATCTTTTGATTTTGAAGGTCAAAAGATCGCAGCCTTCGGCAGCTCCTACATCAGAAAGCCAGTTTATAGCCGATCAACAGCAGCATGGTCGCCAGGCACGGGCGCAGCAATTCATCGGAAATGCGCCCGGTCAGGTGGCTGCCCAGCCAGATGCCCGGCAACGAACCCATCAGCAGAAAGCCCAGCACGCCCCAGTCCATGTTGCCCATGCTCGCGTGGCCCAGACCGGCAACCAGCGTCAGCGGCACGGCGTGGGCGATTTCGGTGCCGACCAGCCGCCGGGTTGGCAGCAGCGGATAAAGGATGAACAACGCGACTGTGCCAAGGGCGCCGGCGCCGATCGAGGTCAGGGCGACCATGGTGCCGAGGATCAGCCCGGTGATCACCGTCATCACATTCAGGCGCGCGCCGCTCGGGTTGTAGTTGCCGCCCGCGCGTTTGTGGGCGAATTCGAGCAGGCGCTTCTTGAACAGAATCGCCAGCGCCGTGGCGAACAGCACGAAGCCCAAGGCCTGTTTGATGATCGCGTTCATCGCCTCGGGCGCGGTGTGCAGCGTGCTGAGAAACCACAAAGTCATGGCGACTGCCGGCACGCTGCCGAGGGTCAGCCATCCGGTGATGGCCCAGTCGATGTTGTTGTTCTTTTTGTGCACCAGCACGCCACTGGATTTGGTAATGGCCGCGTACAACAGGTCGGTGCCCACCGCTGTTGCCGGGTTGATGCCGAACCACAGCAGGATCGGCGTCATCAACGAGCCGCCGCCGACACCGGTCATGCCGACAATAAAACCCACCACCAGCCCGGCGATCACCAGGCCGAAATTTGCCAATTCCATTAAGACGTCCAGAAAAACGACAGGAAAAATCTGGCCCGCAGCATAGCGATTTTTCATATAACTACATATATCGATGCGGTCTATCGTTATGCCTTTGTTCAAATCCACATCATCTCTACTGTAGGAGTGAGCCTGCTCGCGATAGCGTCTCCGCAGACAATTCATTCGTGTCTGATAAAATGCTATCGCGAGCAGGCTCACTCCTACAAAGTCATGCGGTGACGCGCCGGCCTGGTTTGAAGCTGTGATGACGGTTGATCCACACCGTCGCCAGCGCGATCAGCGACAGGATCAACAACGCCCACGGAAACGACATTGCTCCCGCCCGATCCAGCAGCAATCCGCCGAACAGACCGCCGCCGGCAATCGCCACGTTCCAGGAGGTGGTGAGCATCGCTTGCACCACGTCCACGTGCTCGCCAGCCGAATCCGCCGCGGCTGTCAGCAGCAGCGTCGCCGAACCGCCGAACGACAGGCCCCACACGGCCATGCAGGTGTAGATCAGCCACGGCGACGGGGATATCAGCGCCAGCACCAGTGCGGTCACGGCAAACACCGCGAGGCTGATCAGCGTCAGCCAGCGCAACCAGCGGTCCACCAGCAGGCCGATGATCCAGATCCCCACCAGCGAACACAGGCCGAACACCAGCAGCACCAGATCGACGCGCTCGGCCAATCCGGCTTGCATCAGGAACGGCGCAATGTAGGTGTAGAGAATGTTGTGCCCGAGCATCCAGGTCAGCACCACGAACAGCACCGGCCGTACACCCGGGAGACGCAGCGATTGCAGCAACGGCAGACGTTCGGTGCTGACCTGGCCGGGACGATCCGGCACCGCCAGCACAATCCACCCCGCCAGCACCAACGCCAGCGCCGACATGATCCCGAACGAGGCGCGCCAGCCGATCAGGTTGCCCAGCCAGGTGCCCGCCGGGGTGCCCAGCGACAGCGCCACCGGCGTGCCGAGCATGGCGATTGCCAGCGCCCGTCCCTGCTGATGCACCGGCACGATGCCACGGGCGTAACCGGCCATGATTCCCCACGACAGCCCTGCCGCCATCCCGGCGAGAAACCGCGACGCCAGGGTCAAGCCGTAATGGCTGGAGAACGTGGTCACGGTGTTGAACACCAGGAAGCCACCGACCGTCATCAACAGCACCCGCCGCCGTGGCCAGCCCCGGGTGGCCACGGTCAGTGGAATCGCCGCGACAATCGAGCCCAGTGCATACAGCGTCACCAGTTGCCCGGCGAGCACTTCACTGACCCCAAGCCCGGCGCCGATCTGCGGCAGCAGCCCGGCCGGCAAGGTCTCGGTGAGGATGGCGATGAAGCCGGTCATGGCGAACGCCAGTAACGCGGCATAGGGCAGTTTTTCTGTGCGGGTAGCGCGGTCGATACGGTTGAAGTCGGTGCTTGCGGAGTCGGTCATGACAGGTGCAGCTCCCTTTGAGTCAAATGTGATGGAGGATTGTATACAACCTATCCCTCATGACTGACAACACTTCCCTGTAGGAGCTGCCGCAGGCTGCGATCTTTTGATCTTGATCTTAAAAAACAAAATCAAAAGATCGCAGCCTTCGGCAGCTCCTACAGGTTGCGGGGCGTTTTATTGCACCGGCAGGAAATTCAGGAACAGCAGACTCTGCGCGTAATTCAACCCTATGCGCCGGTAGCGCTCATCAAGCATCTGCGCCAGCAGGTCGAGCCGCGCGACGATCTTGCCGAACTCGGTGGCGAAACTCAGGTTGCTGCCCTCCTCCGAAATTTCGTTGGAGAACAGCAGCGGCTGTCCCTCCTTGTTCTGCCGCTGGGCCAGAATCCATGTGGCTTTTTCGATGTTGCGCGCGGCGTTGTGGACGAAGGTCGGGTTGATTGCATCGGTCATGTAGAACTCGATGCGATTGCCGTGGGCGGTGACCAGCATGCTGCCGATGGCATAGATGAAGGCGCCGACCCGATCCCCGAGAAACTCCGGACTCATCGCATAGCTGAGCGCCGCCAGATCCTTGCGCCCGCCCAGCACCGGCAACGGTTGTTGCTGCTCGACTGCCAGGCGCACCTGTTTCACCGCCGTGTTGATGTCGAGGAAGCCCGACTTGCGCAGTTCTTCCGGGTTGCGCAAATACAGCTTGCCCATCAACCGATAAAGACTGTTGAGGTTGTCGCGCATCGCCAACGTGGCCATACGGTCGACGCTGGTCTGCAGAAATTCCTGCGGTTGACCGTCACGCATCTGAGCGATGAAACCGTTGCCGGTCTGGTGCGTGCAACCGCTGACAAACAGCGATGACAGACAGGCCAGCAACAGGAACGGGCGGCGAACAAATCGGGCGATCAGGTGAAAAGCTCTCGGCATGAATTCTCGAACGGGGACATTCCTGTGCGGCGGGCGTCGCCGCATCCTGGCCATGGATAGAGCCGCCGAATCCGGAAAAGTGCAGCGCTGGCACCATTTCCCGACCTTCGGCAACTATTTAGTATGACTTTATATTTGCACTAAACCTTTAACCGGCTATAAATTCTCACTCAATCCACAATTAGCATGACTATTACCCTGTTTTGAAAACAACAACAAAAAGGAAGGTCAACCATGCTTCAATCACGTCACCTGCTCTCCGGCCTCGGACTGTCCCTGATGATCGCCACCCTCTCCGCCAACGCGGCCGGCCTCAGCGCCGAACACAAAGCCTTTGGCAAAACCAATGACGGCACGCCCGTCGAGCAATACATCCTGCGCAACAGCCACGGCATGCAGGCGACCGTCATCACCTACGGCGCCACCCTGCAATCACTGTTGGTACCGGATAAACACGGCAAAGCCGCTGACGTGGTGCTGGGTTTCGACGATGTCCAGGGCTACCAGAAAGGCACGGCGTATTTCGGTGCGACCATCGGCCGTTTCGGCAATCGCCTCGCGGACGGCGCGTTCGAACTCGACGGCAAGCGCTATCAGGTGCCGCAGAACGACAAGTCCAACGCTTTGCACGGCGGCACTCAGGGCTTCGACAAGAAGGTCTGGAAAGCGCAGGAAACCAAGGACAAGGATTCAGTCGGCGTGACCCTCACCTATCTGTCGGCAGACGGTGAAATGGGTTTCCCCGGCAATCTCACCACGCAAGTGACCTATCGCCTGACCGACAGCAACGAGTTGCGCATCGACTATAAGGCCAGCACCGATAAACCGACGGTGCTCAACCTGACCAACCACAGCTACTTCAACCTCGCCGGCGCCGGCAATGGCGACATTCTCAAGCAGGTGGCCACCTTGCACGCCAGCCGTTACACCCCGGTCACCGACAAGTTGATCCCGACCGGCGAACTGGCGCCAGTGGCCGGCACACCAATGGACTTCACCAAACCCACCGCGATCGGCACGCACATCAAGGCCGATCACCCGCAGCTGAAGTTCGCCGAACCGAAACAGGGTGGCTTCGATTTCAACTGGGTGCTGGATACAAAAGGTGATGTGAACAAAGTCGCCGCCGAGGTCAGCGATCCGCAGTCAGGGCGGCATCTGCAGCTGTTCACCAGCGAGCCGGGGGTGCAGTTCTACACCAGCAACTTCCTCGACGGCACGGTCAAGGGCAAGGGTGGCAAGGTCTATCCGCACTGGGGTGCGTTTACCCTGGAAACGCAGCACTATCCGGATGCGCCGAATCAGCCGGACTTCCCGAGCACGCGTCTCGATCCGGGGCAGACTTACAGCCACAGCGTGGTGTTGAAGTTTTCTGCCAGGTAAAAGCTGAAGATCAAGAGATCGCAGCCTGCGGCAGCTCCTACAGTGGGACCCCATCCCTCCTGTAGGAGCTGCCGAAGGCTGCGATCTTTTGCTTTTGAGCCCCATGGAACCCCTGCGCTATCCTGCTGCCCACTAAGGTATGACCATCAGCACAGGAGGTTTGAATGCGTACCCTTGAACTGGCAGGCGTGCAGGTTCCAGTGATTGGCCAGGGCACCTGGCGCATGGGCGAGGATCGCTCGGCGCACAAGCGTGAAGTGTCCGCGCTGCGCCAAGGCATCGAACTCGGCATGACCCTCATCGACACGGCGGAAATGTACGCTGAGGGCGGTGCCGAAAGCGTGGTCGGCGAAGCCATCGCCGGTCTGCGCGACCAAGTGTTTCTGGTGAGCAAGGTCTACCCGCACAACGCCAGCCGCACAGGCATTCCGCAAGCCTGCGAGCGCAGTCTGCGCCGGCTCGACACCGATTACATCGACCTCTATCTGCTGCATTGGCGCGGCCAGTATCCGCTGGAAGAAACCGTCGAAGCCTTCGAACGCCTGCGCGAGGACGGCAAGATCGGCCGTTGGGGCGTGTCGAATTTCGACGTCGATGACCTCGAAGAGCTGGCCAATCCGGCCTGCGCCACCAATCAGGTGCTGTACAACCTGGAAGAACGCGGCGTCGAATTCGACTTGCTGCCCTGGTGCCAACAACAGCGTATGCCGTTGATGGCGTACTGCCCGATCGGTCAGGGCGGCGCGATGCTCGTCGAACCGGTACTGAACAAGATTGCCGCCCGTCACAACGTGACCCCGGCACAGGTTTCACTGGCGTGGATTCTGCGTCAGGATGGTGTGATTGCGATTCCCAAGGCTGTGCGACCGGAACACGTGCAACTCAATGCACAAGCGGCGCAGTTGCAACTGGATGCCGGGGATCTGGCGGCGCTGGACCAGGTATTCAAAGCGCCACAACGCAAGCAGCGGCTGGCGATGGTCTGAGTCGCTGGCCGTTGGCGAGGGCTTCGTCATGAGAAGCACTGATCAGTACGACCTGTTCAATCTGCAGCGTTTCGTCCAGGCGCAGGACCCGGTGTTCGAACGGGTCCTGCGTGAACTCGACGAGGGGCGCAAGCGTAGCCACTGGATGTGGTTTGTGTTCCCGCAGTTCGCCGGGCTGGGCGGCAGCGAAATGTCCCGACGCTTCGCCATTCAGTCCGCCGAAGAGGCGCAGGCCTATCTGGCCCACGATTTGCTCGGTGCGCGGCTGCGTATCTGCACGCAGTTGGTGCTGAACATCCGCCAGCGTTCGATTGCCGAGATTTTCGGCCACCCCGATGACCTGAAATTCCATTCCTCGATGACCCTGTTTGCGCAGTTCAGCGCCGAAGATTGCCCGTTCGCTCAGGCACTGGAGCGCTACTTCCACGGCATCCTTGATGAATGGACCCTGCAACTGCTGGACTCAAAACAGGTCCAGTTGCCCCCCGATCAGGGTTGAGAAGTCATCGTCGACGAACGGCAGAATCGCGTCCGCCACCGGCTGCAGCTGGCGAGTGATGTAATGGTCGTAGTCAATCGCGGCGCGGCGCACTTCCAGCGGCTCCGGGCCGGCCAGGGTGATCACGTAACTGATCCAGCCGCCGTTCTGGTATTGCCGCGGGCGCCCGTGCTGCGCGTTGTAATCGTCGGCCAGGCGCGCCGCACGCACATGCGGCGGCACGTTGCGTTCGTAGTCATCAAGGGTGCGGCGCAGGCGTTTGCGGTAGACCAGTCGCTCATCGAACTCGCCGGCCAGGGTCTTGCGCACGTAATCGCGCACGTAATCCTGATACGGCTTGCGCTGGAAGATCCGCTCGTAGAGTTCCTGCTGGAACTGCCGGGCCAGCAGCGACCAGTCGGTGCGCACGGTTTCCAGGCCCTTGTAGACCATTTCGTCACTGCCGTCGGCGCGGGTAACGAGGCCGGCGTAGCGCTTTTTGCTGCCCTCCTCGGCACCGCGAATGGTCGGCATCAGAAAACGTTTGTAGTGGGTTTCGTACTGCAATTCGAGAGCACTTTGCAGGCCGTATTCCTCACGCACGTGCTCGCGCCACCAGTCGTTGACATGCTTGACCAGCGCCTGACCGATCTGCGCGGCTTCCTCCTGCCCGTGCGCGCGACGCAGCCAGACGAAGGTCGAGTCGGTGTCGCCATAGATCACCGCGTGGCCCTGCGCTTCGATCAGCTGACGGGTGCGCAACATGATCTCGTGGCCGCGCAGGGTGATCGACGATGCCAGCCGCGTATCGAAAAACCGGCAGCCGCTGGAGCCGAGCACGCCGTAGAAGGCGTTCATGATGATCTTCAGCGCTTGCGACAACGGTGCGTTGTGCTCGCGCTTGGCGGTCTCGCGACCTTCGGCGACCCGCGCGACAATCGACGGCAGGCAATGCCGGGTGCGCGAGAAACGTGCACCGCGAAACCCCGGCACCGAGTCGGCATCGTCCGGGTGCTGCAAGCCTTCGATCAGCCCCACCGGGTCGATCAGAAAGGTGCGGATGATCGACGGGTACAGGCTCTTGTAATCGAGCACCAGCACCGACTCGTACAGCCCCGGTTGTGAATCCATGACGAAGCCGCCGGGGCTGGCCTGTGGCGGATTGGTCCCCAGGTTCGGCGCAACGAAACCCTGACGGTGCATCAGCGGCATGTACAAATGGGTGAACGCCGCCACCGAGCCGCCGCTGCGATCTGCCGGCAGGCCGGTGACGCTGGCGCGTTCGAGGAGAAACGTCAGCAGTTCGGTCTTGGCGAAGATCCGCGTCACCAGCTCACAGTCCTTGAGGTTGTACTTGGCCAGCGCCGGTTTGTCCTCGGCGAACATGCGGTTGATCTCGTCCATGCGCTGGTACGGGTTGTCGATCGCCTTGCCCTCGCCGAGCAGGGTCTGCGCGACGTTTTCCAGGCTGAACGAGGGAAAACTCCAGGTCGCCGAGCGCAGCGATTCAATGCCGTCGATGATCAGCCGCCCCGCCGCCGAGGCAAAGTAGTGCGTGCGGCTACCGTGTTCGCGCCACTGCATCTCTTCGCCGCCACGACCGATTTTCAGCGGCACGCCGAGGCGCCGCGCATGTTCGTGGAGGATGCGCAGGTCGAACTGCACGACGTTCCAGCCGATGATTGCGTCGGGATCGTGGCGGGCGAACCAGTCATTGAGTTTCTTCAGGATCACGGTGCGCGAGTCGCAGTATTCGAGATCGAAGTCGACGATGCTCGCGTCACCGTTCGGCGCGCCGAGCATGTACACCTGACGCTGGCCGCAACCTTCCAAAGCAATGGAATACAGTTCGCCGGTTTCGGTGGTTTCGATGTCCAGCGAGACCAGGCGCAGTTTGGGCCGGTATTTGGGATCGGGCTTCAGTTGGGCGTTGAGCAAGACGCCGTCGGCATCGGCAGTGCCGCTGAACAGCACCGGCGCGGTGATGAAGCGCTCCATCAGGTAGCGTTCCGGCGGGCGCACGTCGGCTTCATAAACGTCGACGCCGGCGCGGTTGAGCGCGGTTTCCAGGCGCATCAACTGGCCGTGTTGCTGACAATACAGGCCCAGCACCGGGCGATGCTCGAAATCCTGCAGGGCCAGCGGGCGCAGTTCGACGTTCTTTTCGTCGTGCAGCAGGCGTTCGGCCGCTTCGCGTTGTACGGCGGGGATAAACGCCACCGAAGTCTGCGGCGCCAGGCGCACACGGCGCGGCCCGGCGTCGGTCGCCAGCCAGAACTCGACTTCGGTGCCGGCCGGGGTATCGCGCCAATGCCGGGTCAGGACGAAGCCCTGCTGTAAATCCACCGCTGCAACCTCAGGAATTGAATCAGAGGGGCATTCTACGCTGCCCTTCAAGGGATAACCCCATTCCCTGTGGTGAGGGAGCTTGCTCCCGCTCGGCTGCGCAGCAGTCGCAAAACCAGGCAATGCCGTGCATCAGGCAAACCGAATTCTCAGGGTTTGGGCCTGCTACGCAGTCCAGCGGGAGCAAGCTCCCTCGCCACAGGGTTAGAGGTGAGCCGGAAAAACCGGCAAATGACGTTTTTTGCGTGCTATCTGCCGCTTTGCCACCTTGCCCTGCGCGCAAGGGTCTACGATGCTTGAATAACAACGACAACACCTGAGTAACCGCCATGAAGACCGTCGCCCAACTGCTCAAGCTCAAAGATCAGAAAAATCAGGAAGTGCACCATATCGATCCCGGTCACATGGTGCTCGAAGCGCTGATGAAAATGGCCGAGAAAAACGTCGGGGCCTTGGTGGTGATGGAAGATGACAAAGTGGTCGGCATCATCAGTGAGCGTGATTACGCACGCAAACTGGTACTGCACGGGCGCTCGTCAGTGGGAACACCGGTGCGCGACATCATGGTCAAGGACGTCATCACCGTGGACACCCACCAGACCGTCGACACTTGCCTGGGCATCATGTCCGATAAACGCCTGCGCCACTTGCCGGTGGTGGAGAACGGCAAGCTGATCGGCCTGCTGTCGATCGGCGACCTGGTGAAAGAGGCGATTGCCGAGCAGGCGGAACTGATCAAGCAGCTGGAGCAGTACATTCGCGGGGAATAATCCCCAAGATCAAAAGATCGCAGCCTCCGGCAGCTCCTACAGAGAACAGTGTAGGAGCTGCCGGAGGCTGCGATCTTTTGATCTTTACACTCTTAAACCGGCCAATGCCGGGCAAACACCGGCGCCAGCACCGGGTGCCGGTCGATACGCTGCAACCACGCATAGAATCCCGGACGGCTCTGGCGCAGGTGTTCGCGGCTCCCCGCCCAACGCGTCACCACGGCCGCCAGCACGTCCAGCGCGCCGGGCGTTTCGTCGTCCAGGTACAACTCGGCGGAAAACTGGTCCGCAAACACTTCCCAGCTCCAGTGCAAACGCTCCCGCGCGCCGGCCATCAGGTTCTGCCGTGAGGCTTCGTCCGGCATCACCAGCCAGCGCTCGGGATAATCGATGACACCGATGGCCGCGTAGCAATTGCTGGCGATGTAGACCATGCCGCGAATCGCCTGATCGCGATCAGCCGCCTTGGCCGGCAACAGACCGGACTCGGGAAAACTCAGGCCCAGATGAATCAGAATCGCCACACTCTCGGTGATCGCACTGCCATCGGGCAATTGCAGGGTCGGCACCTGCTTCAGTGGATTGAGGCGCGCCAGTGCCTCGGTGGCTTCGCTTGAGGCTTCGATATCGATAAAGCGATAGGCGATCTGGCATAACTCCAGCGCCGCCTCGATGGCTGCGGCACCTGAATTGCGATGTCCGTACAGTTGATACATGCCCCCTCCTCGATCTCGACAGATCTGTGTAGCCCTATTTATAGCGGGTGTATCCGCTTTGGCACGTTTTTCCCATGCAATCGCGACTTGCGAATCCAAACCTCGCAAAACAGCGCTGGCGGTGCCCATCCCGCACCAAGAGCAATCATCGAACGCTATCCGCGTTCTTGTAAGGTGCGATACCGAACCAAAAGTTCGCGTATCCGAGCTGGCAACAAGGAGTTCACCGCGTGAATCTTCAAACGCTCTGCAAAGCCTGTTGGTATCCATCGGCGCAAAGCCGAGTTCGCCGTAACAGTCCCGGCAATCAATACCCTTACCTTATTACCTGAACCCGACACTCATGCCCTGCGTTTGGCGCCATTGGTTGCGCCAGCGGCAGCACACTATTTATTTTTTAAATACAACCCATCAAGTTATTGCGCAAACAACAGTTCGAAGACCAAAAGCAGGATTGTCGAACAATAACTTTCAGGTTTTTCGTTATTGCACCAAAAGCGCTCCACCGATCACAACTAACCAATATCCAGACATTGATTTCAATTGAACAAAAACAAGGAATACAGCCTGTGACCCGCTAATCCATTGACCCGCACCAATTCTGTCCGTCGCGCACCAGCAAGTGCCCCGGCAGACCCGAGCTCAGCCGCTCTATCTGGCGAATCCGCCTGATACGGCGCCAGGCCTGACTCGCTTGTAAAAAAGCCCCGAAGAACGGGGCCGTGGACAGTCACGCACTAAAGAAAACTCGGCGCGCCAATAAAACTTATATAAATGCGACATGGGTAACAGCCGTGAAATAACCACTCTACATTTCGGCAACAATTGGCACAGCGGTTGCAAAACAAAATTCGAACACAAGATCTGTAGGAGCTGCCGCAGGCTGCGATCTTTTGATGTTGCCTTTAAAGATAAAGATCAAAAGATCGCAGCCTGCGTCAGCTCCTACATAAAGCACCAGAACAACCAGGGAATGGCCAATGAACACTCGAAATCGATGGCTCTAAGCCAGTAACTGTAAGCAAGCCCTGTTCTATAGATAGTTCAACTATCGGCCTGCGTACACCTTGAAGAAAGTTACACCCACCCACTCGAACATCACCCCAATGTTCGGACGGCACCTTATTGCCCTTCATCAACCCGAGGGAGCTTTAATGAACGATGCGGTAAAGCACAGAACCCTGCCGGGGTCGTTACGGGAAGCGCCAATCCCGCCGTCACCGGACAGGCCGGCCTTCACAGCCAACACTTCGCAGCCCGGCGGTTTGAACAAGCAGCAGATGCTGTTGCTGGTGGCGGTGTCGGCGCTGATCCACGGCGGCGCCTGGTGGTTTTTCCAGCAGACCCGGCCCGAGGCACTGCCGACTCCGCCGCAGATTCCGGAAATGACTGTCGAGTTGACCAGCCCGACGCCGCCGGCACCGCCCACGCCGGAACCGCCACCTCCGCCCCCACCTCCCCCACCTCCGGAACCGGAACAACCGGTGGAAGACGAAGACGCGGTCAAGCCACCGCCAAAACAGGTGGAAAAAACCAAGCCGATCGAAAAACCGAAACCGGTCGAGAAGCCCAAACCGGTGAAGAAAGTCGAGCCGCCGAAAGCTCCGCCCGCCCCGGCACAACCGGCCGCTCCCGCTGCGCCGGCGACACCGAGCGCGCCACCAGCCCCGGCCGCCGCGCCTGGCCCGGTCAAGGAATCGGCAGCGATTTCCGGCCTTGCCAGCCTTGGCAACCCGCCGCCGGAATACCCGTCGCTGGCGCTGCGGCGCAATTGGGAAGGCAGCGTGGTGCTGCGCATTCAGGTGCTGGCCAACGGTCGCGCCGGCTCGGTGACAGTGACCAAGTCCAGCGGCAAGCCGCAACTGGATGAAGCCGCCGTCGCGGCGGTAAAGAACTGGAAGTTCATTCCGGCCAAACGCGGTGACACGCCGATTGACGGCTTCGCCACCCAGACCATCGATTTCAAATTGCCGCAATAACGGCACAACCCGACGAACTCACAACCGACTTAATGCAAGCGAGGTGTAGCGATGAACAATTCACTGTCTTCGATGATTGTCCCCGGTGTGCTCTGGGGCCTGGTGCTGTTTTCCGTGGTCAGCTGGGCGATCCTGCTGGTCAAGTCGGCGCAATACCTGCGCCAGAAAGCCCAGAACAAACAGTTCAGCAAAGCCTTCTGGGGCGCACCGGATCTGCTCACCGCGGCCGAACACGCCAGTCAGTACCCGGGCTCGCTGGCGCGCATCGCCAGCAGCGGCTTCGAAGCTTTGCTGGTGGAAGAATCGCCGCGCACCACGCAACAACTGGCGCACACCATCAACCGTTCCGATCGCCTGGAGCGCAACCTGCGCCAGCAGATTCAGAAGGAACGCCGCTCGCTGGAAAACGGTCAGGCGATTCTCGCCAGTATCGGCAGCACCGCGCCGTTCATTGGCCTGTTCGGTACCGTGTGGGGAATCATGGAAGCCCTGCAAAGCATCGGCGAAACCGGCTCGGCCAGCCTTGAAGCGGTCGCCGGCCCCATCGGTCATGCACTGATCGCCACTGGCGTGGGGATCGCCGTCGCGGTCCCGGCAGTGCTGATTTACAACTTCTTCCTGCGCCGCCTGAAACTCGCCTCGGCGGACATGGATGACTTCGCCCACGACTTCGACGCCCTCGCCTCACGCAGCGCGTTCTCCATCAGCCGCCAGGCCATCGCCAGCAAAACCACAGCCGCCGTGCGGGAGGCCAGCTGATGTCCTTTTCTACCCAAGACAGCGATGAAGTGCTCAGCGAAATGAACGTCACGCCGCTGGTGGACGTAATGCTCGTGCTGCTGGTGGTGTTCATCGTCACCGCGCCGCTGATGACCAACGCGATCAAGGTCAACCTGCCGAAAACCGACGCCGTCGCCCCCGCCGAAAAGAAAGACCCGGTGGTGGTCAGCGTCGATCAGGACGGCAAGTTCTACCTGGCAAAAACCGAACTGGCGCCGGAGTCTTTGGAAGCCAGCCTCAAGGAGGTCAAGGCCAAGGACGCCGAAGTACGCGTGCAGTTGCAGGCCGACGCCAACGTCAATTATGGCCAGGTGGCCAAGGCCATGGCATCCATCGAACGTTCGGGCATCAGCAAGATTTCGGTGATGACCACCCACTGAGTGCGGTGCGGGCGCGCGTTGAGAAGCGCGCCCGGCACCGCTGAAGAATCCCGTCGCAATCAGCCGACCGAAAAAACGCCAGGCGTCTTCGGAGGGGATCGGCTTGCTTGAAGAAAGTGGTTTTCCGCACGCGGTATCACCGAAAGCGGAGCAATGAGGGGCTCACAAGGCCATTTCGATAACGTCTGACAAGTCGGAAACAACCATGCTGATGAACACTCCACGCTTCACGCTCAAACCTTTGGTGGCAACGATCTCTCGTCACCGTTTTGTCCCGTTGTATCTGGTGGCCATGGGGATGGGCGCCGGGACTGTGCAAGCCGCCGAGGATGACAACGCGGCCGTGCCCGCTGCGGCAGCGGTGGTGGCGCCGACCACGCAACTGCAACGGGTGGAAGTGACCGGTTCGGCGATTCGCCGGGTCGATGCGGAAACGGCGGTGCCGATCACCATTCTGAAAGCCGATGAGTTGCGCAAACAGGGCGTGACCACCACCGCCGAACTGGTGCAGCGGATCACCGGCAGCCAGTCGATCAACAACAGCGCCGGCTCGGTCGGCGCCGCCACCGGTGGCGCTTCGTTTGCCGACATGCGCGGCATCGGCGCGAACAAGACGCTGGTGCTGCTCAACGGTCGACGCCTGGCGAACAACGCCTTGTCCGGCACCAACTCGGCCGGCGGCGCGGTGGATCTGAACATGATCCCGTTTGCCGCCATCGAGCGCGTTGAGGTCCTGCGCGACGGCGCGTCGGCCCTCTACGGCACCGACGCCATCGGCGGCGTGATCAACTTCATCACCAAGAAATCCATGACCGACGGCCAGCTCACCCTCGGTGGCGAAACCCCAACCCACAGCGGCGGCGGTGCCACCAAAGACATGAGCGCCAGTTGGGGCTACGGTGATCTTGAACAAGACCGCTTCAACGTGCTCGGCGTGTTCAACTACAACAAGCAGCAGAACCTCGACGCCAACGACCGCTCCTTCGCCCGCGACTACGACCCTGGTCGTGGCTTGGACCAGACCTCCGGCACCGCATTCCCCGGCAACTACAGCCAGAACGGCAACGCCACCAACCCGTTGGCCAACAGCAATTGCAACGGGCCGAACCTGGTGGCGCGCGATGGCCTGTGCCGCTTCAGCACCCGCGAATACATCGACCTGATTCCGCAAACCGAAAAGACGTCGTTCTTCGGCAAGACCACCGGCAAGCTGGCGGATGACCACAACGTCAACCTCGAATACTTCTGGTCGCGCAACAACAACGCCACCGCTGTCGGCCCGGCCCCGCTCACCGGTTTGAGCCTGGACTCGTCGTCGCCCTACTACCCCGGCAACGGCATCACCCCCGGCCCGACCGGCTTCGCCCTCGACCCGACGCAACCGGTCGATGTGAACTGGCGCGAGACTGCTGCCGGCCCGCGTGAATCGAAAGACCAGAACACCAGTCAGCGCTTTCTGCTGAGCTTCGATGGTCTGGTCGGCGGCTGGGATTACAACGTCGGCGCCTCGTACAACCAGAACAAAATCGTCTCCAGCGTCACCAGTGGATATGTCAGCGATCAGGCGATGATCAACGGCCTGGCCAGCGGTCTGCTCAACCCGTTCGGTCCGCAATCGGCCGCTGGTCAGCAGTACATCGACCAGGCCATGTACCACGGCGCCTACTCCACCGCCGTCGGCCGCGTGGCCGGGTTTGACGGGCGGATCAGCCGCGAAATCGGCGACTGGTTCGGTGCCGGTCCCTCCGGTCTGGCGCTGGGTGGCGAGTACCGCAAAGAGAAATTCCACCAGGACTTCGAACAGTTTGCCGGTGACATCCAGAGCCTCGGCATCGACCCGGCCGGCAGCGTCGAGGGCGACCGCAGCGTGAAAGCCGCGTACGCCGAAATCAACGTGCCGGTGCTCGACAGCCTCGAACTGTCCGCCGCCGTGCGTCACGATAAATACAGCGACTTCGGCAGCACCACCAACCCGAAATACTCGTTCCGTTATCAGCCGCTCAAAGAGCTGGTGGTGCGCGGCGCGTACAGTGAAGGCTTCCGTGCGCCGTCACTCTACGAGCTGTATTCGCCGCGCAGCATCACTTACACCCAGGGCTACTACAACGACCCGGTGCTGTGTACCGGTGGCGTGGTACAACCGGGTGGCAACGGCGGGCGCGATTGCGGCCAGCAGTTCCTCAATCAGATCGGCGGCAACGAAGATCTGGCCCCGGAGAAGGCGCGCAACGTGACGCTGGGCTTCGTCTATCAGCCGGTCAGCAACCTGTCGGTGGGTCTGGATTTCTGGTGGATTCACATTTCCAATCAGATCCAGCCGTTCCCTGAATCCACCGTGTTCGATCAGGCCGGCAGCTACCCGGATCGCTTCGTGCGCAACGCCGATGGCACGCTGAACTACATCGTCACCGGCAACGCCAACCTCGGCATCGTCGAGACCAACGGTGTCGATGTGTCGCTGGATTACCGCTTCCCGAACACCCCTTACGGCCAGTTCGGCCTGGGGCTGCAAGGCACCTACGTCGACAGTTATGACTTCCAGAGCACCATCAAAGGCCCGTTCACCGACAAGGTCGGCGACTTCGAAGGGGACGGGGTGATCGCGCGCTGGAAACACAACCTCACCGGCAGCTGGACCTTCGGCGCGGCTCGTGCGTCGCTGACCAACCGCTTCACCACCGGTTACAACGACTACGACCGCGATACCCATGCGCGCGTGGCGTCGTATTCGGTGTGGGACCTGTCGGCCGGCTACACCTTCAATAAGGTGCTGGACGTGGATGCGGGGATGAAGAACATGTTCGACCGCAACCCGCCTTTCACCAACCAGGCCTACAACTTCCAAAGCGGTTATGACCCGCGCTACACCGACCCGCTGGGCCGCACGCTGTTTGCGCGCATGACGTATCACTTCTGACCCCAGGGCTGGACACATCCTTTGTGTGACTGAGCTTTTGTGGTGAGGGGATTCATCCCCGATGGGGTGCGAAGCGCCCCCAAAACCTGAACTGCGGATGACCAGAATCACCGCATGCAATGGGTTTGCGACTGCTTCGCAGCCGGTCGGGGATAAATCCCCTCACCACAGGGCACTCCCACAGTTTTCAGCGTTGCCAGTGAGTTTTCGGTCTTAGAGGAAAAACTTCATGAGATTCATGCGCAACATGGCAGGCCTGCTGCTCGGCGGCGCTTTGCTCTGCGCCGCCGTGCCGGCACTGGCCGCCGGCAGCTACGCACTGACGGTGTACGGCGAGGCGCCGAAGTATCCGGCGGGTTTCCAGCATTTCGATTTCGTCGATCCCGACGCGCCCAAGGGCGGTTCGCTCAGTCGCGCGTCGATGGAGATCGGCCAGTACAACTACATCACTCCGTATGCCGATCAGGGCATTTCCGTGGTGCAGGTCAACGACTGGGTGTATGCGCCGCTGGCGTTCCGTTCGCTCGACGAGCCGTACACTGTTTACGGGCTGGTCGCGCAACAGATGGAGCGCGATCCCGAAGGCCTCTGGGTGCGCTTCACCCTGAACCCCAAGGCGCGCTTCGCCGATGGCACGCCGATCACCGCCGAAGACGTGCGCTACACCTTCAACCTGCTGATGACCAAGGGCAGCCTGAGCTATCGCCAGCAATACGCCGACGTGCAGGACGTGCTGATCGAGAATCCGCAGCAGATTCGTTTCACCTTCAAGAACAACCTCAACCGCACACTGGCGCTGGATCTGGCGACACTGCGCGTGGTGCCCGAACACTGGTGGAAGACTCGCGATTTCGCCAACGGCGGTGGCTTCGAACCCCCGCTGGGCAGCGGCCCGTACCGCGTGAGCAAAGTCGATGCCGGGCGCAGCATCAGTTTCCAGCGCGACCCGGACTGGTGGGGCAAGGACCTGCCGGTCAGTCGCGGGATGTACAACTTCGACACGCTGACGGTGAATTTCTACGGTGACACCGACGTGGCGCGCCAGCTGTTGCAGGCCGGCGCTTTCGACTACAACCGCGAGTTTTCCTCGTCCGGTTATGTGGTGGGTTACGACAGTCCGGCACTGCGTGATGGGCGTTTGCAACAGGCGATCCTCGCTCCGGAAAAACCCACCGCCGCCCAAGGCTTCGTGTTCAACCTGCAAAACCCGATCTTTCAGGATCGCCGCGTGCGTCAGGCGATCAGCCTGCTGTGGGATTTCGAATGGACCAACAAGCAGATGATGCGTGGTTTCTACGTGCGCCAGAACAGCTTCTGGCCCAAGAGTGAAATGGCCGCCACCGCCCTGCCCGACGCCGAGGAACTGAAGATCCTCGAACCGTTGCGCGGGCAGATTCCCGACGAGGTGTTCACCACGGTGTATCAGGCGCCGAAAACCGATGGCAGCGGCTACATCCGCGACAAGCAGCTGCAAGCTCTGAAGCTGCTCGCCGAGGCCGGCTGGACGCCGCAACACAGCCGACTGGTCAACGCCGCCGGTGAGCCTCTGGAGTTCACCTTCCTCGACGGTCAGGGCGGTTTTGATCGCATGCTGCTGCCGTTCAAACGCACCCTCGCGCAGATCGGCATCACCCTCAATCTGCGCCGGATCGACTCGGCGCAATACGTCAATCGGCTCAACGCCCGCGACTACGACATGATCGTCACCAGTTTCCCGCGCAGTGGCGATCCAATCGTCTCCCCCGGCCGCGAGTTGTACAGCCTGTATGCCTCACAAAGTGCCACGCAAGTCGGCAGTTCGAACTCGATGGTGCTGGCCAACCCGGCGGTCGATCAACTGATCGACGGTCTCGTCCAGGCCAACAGCCGCGACGCCATGGTGCATTACGCCCGCGCCCTCGACCGGGTGCTGCAATGGGGTTACTACATGATTCCCAACTACTACTCCAAAGGCACGCCGACGGTGTATCAGAACCGCTTCGGCATGCCGGCGGTGCAACCGGCGTACGACGAAGGCCTCAACACCTGGTGGGAGGTCTCGGCCAAGCCGTTGACCACGCAGCAGATGCACGCCCAGTTCGCGGGGGGGCAGTGACATGCTGCGTTATCTGAGTCGACGTCTGTTGCTGATCATTCCCACGCTGCTGTGCATTCTGGTGGTCAATTTCGTGATTGTGCAGGCCGCACCGGGTGGCCCGGTCGAGCAAGCCATTGCCCGTCTGCAAGGTTTCGGCGGGCACGGCATGGGCGGTGGTGGCGAAGTCGCCGCGACGGGTGGTGCCGGGCGCAGCAGTCGCGGGCTGGACCCGGCGCTGATCGAGGAAATCAAGCATCACTACGGTTTCGACAAACCGATGCACGAACGCCTGTGGCTGATGCTGAAAAACTACGCACAGCTGGATCTGGGCAGCAGTTTCTTTCGTGGCGCCAAGGTCACCGATCTGATCCTGCAGAAACTGCCGGTGTCGTTGTCGCTCGGCCTGTGGGCAACGCTGATCACTTACCTGATTTCGATCCCGCTGGGCATCCGCAAAGCGATCAGCAACGGCAGCGCATTCGATGTCTGGAGCAGCACCGCAATCATTATCGGCTATGCGATGCCAGCGTTTCTGTTTGCGATGCTGCTGATCGTGGTGTTCGCCGGCGGCAGCTACGTCAACTGGTTTCCGGTGCAGGGCCTGGTGTCGGATAACTTCGACAGCTTCAGCACCTTGGGCAAGGTCGGCGACTACCTCTGGCACCTGGTGTTGCCGGTTACAGCACTGGTGATCGGCGGGTTCGCCACCCTGACCATCCTCACCAAAAACAGCTTCCTCAACGAGATCAGCCGCCAGTACGTGATCACCGCGCGGGCCAAGGGTCTGACCGAGCGCCGCGTGCTCTACGGCCACGTGTTTCGCAACGCGATGCTGCTGGTGGTGGCCGGGGTGCCCTCGGCGCTGATCGAGGTGTTTTTCGCCGGTTCCTTGCTGATCGAAACCATCTTCAACCTCGACGGCCTCGGGCGCATGAGTTACGAAGCGGCGGTGTCGCGTGACTACCCGGTGGTGTTCGGCGCGCTGTTTCTGTTCACCCTGTTTGGCCTGCTGATCAAGCTGATCGGTGACCTCTGCTACACCCTGCTCGACCCGCGCATCGACTTCTCGGCGAGGACTGCCTGATGTTCACACTCTCTCCTCTGGGTCAGCGCCGGGTCGCGCAGTTCAAGGCCAACCGCCGTGGACGCTGGTCGCTGTGGCTGTTCATTGGCCTGTGCCTGATCTGCCTCGGCGGCGAACTGATTGCCAACGACAAGCCGTTGGTGATCCGCTACCACGGCGCCTGGTACTTCCCGATCCTCAGCGAATACCTGGAAACCGATTTCGGCGGCGAACTGCCGTTCCAGCCGGATTACGCCAGCGCTTACGTGCACGGGCTGATTGAGGATCAGGGCGGCTGGATGCTGTTTCCGCCGATCCCGTTCAGCTACGACACGGTCAATTACGACCTGACTGAACCGGCACCCAGCCCACCCTCTTCCAGCAATTGGCTGGGCACCGACGATCAGGCGCGGGACGTATTGGCGCGGGTGATTTTCGGCACACGGATTTCAATTCTGTTTGCGCTGATCCTCACCGGCATCAGTGCGTTGGTCGGCATCGTTGCCGGGGCGTTGCAGGGTTATTACGGCGGTTGGGTGGATTTGCTCGGGCAACGGGTGCTGGAGATCTGGTCGGGACTGCCGGTGCTGTATCTACTGATCATCTTGTCCGGGTTTGTCTCGCCAAGTTTCTGGTGGCTGCTGGGGATCATGGCGCTGTTTTCCTGGCTCGCTTTGGTGGATGTGGTGCGCGCCGAGTTTCTGCGTGGACGCAATCTGGAATACGTCAAAGCCGCGCGGGCGCTGGGGCTGACCGACAGCGAACTGATGTTGCGGCACATCCTGCCCAACGCGATGACCTCCACCCTGACCTACTTGCCGTTCATTCTGACCGGCGCCATCGCCACCCTCACCGCGCTGGATTTCCTCGGTTTCGGCATGCCCGCCGGGACCGCCTCGCCGGGTGAACTGATCGGCCAGGCCAAGCGCAACCTGCAAGCGCCATGGCTGGGGCTGACGGCATTTTTTGCCTTGGCGCTGATTCTGTCGTTGTTGGTATTCATCGGCGAGGCTTGCCGTGATGCGTTTGATCCACGATCTTGATCCGAGGGGCTGACATGAGCGACAACCTGATGGAAATCCGCGACCTGCGTGTCGCCTTCGCCGGGCAGGAAGTGGTGCACGGTCTGAACCTCGACATTCGTCGTGGCGAATGCCTGGCGCTGGTCGGCGAGTCCGGCTCGGGCAAGTCGGTCACGGCGCATTCGATTTTGCGTCTGTTGCCGGGCAAAACCGTCAGCAGCAGCGGTTCGATCGCTTATGACGGGGTGAACTTGCTGCACGCCAGCGAGCAGCAGATGCGTGGTTTGCGCGGCAACCGGATTGCGATGATTTTCCAGGAGCCGATGACCTCGCTCAATCCTCTGCACACCGTGGAACGACAGGTCAGCGAAGTGCTGGAGATTCACAAGGGCCTCAAGGGTCGCGCCGCCCGTGAGCGCACGTTGGAGCTGCTGGAACTGGTGGGCATTCGCCAACCGCTACAGCGTTTGAAAGCCTATCCGCATCAGCTCTCCGGCGGTCAGCGGCAACGGGTGATGATTGCGATGGCACTGGCCAATGAGCCGGAACTGCTGATCGCCGATGAGCCGACCACGGCGCTGGACGTGACCGTGCAGCAGAAAATTCTCGAGCTGCTGATCGAGCTGCAACAGCGGCTCGGCATGTCGATGCTGCTGATCAGTCACGATCTGAATCTGGTGCGGCGCATCGCGCAAAGGGTGTGCGTGATGCGCCACGGCGAAATCGTCGAACAGGCTGACTGCGAGACGCTGTTTCGCGCCCCGCAGCACCCTTACAGTCGCTTGCTGATCGAGGCGGAACCCAGCGGAGCGCCGGTGCCCAGTCCGTACGAACACAACCTGCTGGAAGTCGATGATCTCAAGGTCTGGTTTCCCCTGCCCAAGGGCTTGTTCAGTCGTTCACAGGCGTACGTCAAAGCGGTGGACGGGGTCAGTTTCCGCCTGCAACGCGGCAAGACCCTGGGGATTGTCGGCGAGTCCGGTTCGGGCAAATCGACGCTGGGCCAGGCGATCCTGCGGCTGGTGGAATCCGAGGGCGATATCCGCTTCGGCAACAAGCAACTGAGCCTGCTCAATCAGCGTTTGATGCGGCCCTTGCGCCGGCAGATACAGGTGGTGTTCCAGGATCCGTTCGGCAGCCTGAGTCCAAGGATGTCGGTGCAGCAGATCATTGCCGAAGGCTTGCTGACCCACGGCATCGGCACCGAGGCCGAGCGCGAAGCAGCAGTGATTCGCGTACTCGAAGAAGTCGGCCTTGACCCGAACAGTCGTCATCGCTACCCCCACGAATTTTCCGGCGGCCAGCGCCAGCGCATTTCCATCGCCCGCGCGCTGGTGCTGGAGCCGGCGCTGATCCTGCTCGACGAACCAACCTCGGCGCTGGATCGCACGGTGCAGAAACAAGTGGTGGAGCTGTTGCGGCAACTGCAGATCAGGCATGGGCTGACCTATCTGTTCATCAGCCATGACCTGGCGGTGGTGCATGCGCTGGCGCATGACTTGCTGGTGATCAAGGATGGCAAGGTGGTGGAACAGGGTTCGTCGCGGGAGATTTTTGCCGCGCCAACCCACCCCTACACCCAGGAACTGCTGAAAGCCTCCGGCCTGAGCGTCCCCCGTAAAACCGCCGAACTTGTGTAGGAGCTGCCGCAGGCTGCGATCTGTTGATGGTGTTTTTCAGGAGCAAAAGATCGCAGCCTGCGGCAGCTCCTACAGGGGATTGGCGGGGTTTGAAAAATATTTTTCAGGCACTGCATCCAAACGCCTCCGCCACGGGTAGTCCCTGTAACAGCCCTCTTCGGCTGTCAGCGGTCTACCCCTTTCGGAGATAACACTGATGAACATCACTCAACTGATTGGCCTCACCGGTTTGCTCGCCCTGTCCTCGACAACCTTCGCCCAAAGCAGCTACCCCGATGCGATCAAAGTCCCGGAAGGCCACAAGATCGCGATGGAAACCACCGGGGTCGGCGAGATCACTTACGAATGCCGCGACAAGCCCAATGCCGCCGGGCAGACCGAATGGACCTTCGTCGGCCCTAAAGCGGTGCTCAATGATCGCAGCGGCAAGCAGGTCGGCACCTACTTCGGCCCGCCCGCCACCTGGCAGGCCAAGGACGGTTCGAAAGTCACCGGCACGCAATTGGCCGTCGCTCCGTCGAGCCCGGGCAACCTGCCCTATCAACTGGTCAAGGCCAACCCGGCTGAAGGCAAAGGCGCGATGAGTGGCGTGAGCTACATCCAGCGTGTCGCGCTCAAGGGCGGCGTGGCGCCGGGCAGTGAATGCACAGCAGCGAACAAGGGCAAGCAGGAAGTGGTGAAGTATCAGGCCGACTACATTTTCTGGGCGGCGAACTAGTTCCTTGATGTCCCTATGGGAGCGAACTTGTGGCGAGGGGATTCATCCCCGATGGGGCGCGAAGCGCCCCAAAATCCGGCAACTGCGGAGTCAAGAATTCACCGCAACCAACGGTTACGGCTGCTGTGCAGCCGGTCGGGGATGAATCCCCTCACCACAAAGGCTCGCTCCCACAGTAGAAGACTGTGTTGTCTGGATGTTTGCGGAATGTGAGCTAGATTGCACCCCATGTCTTTGCCTGAACCGTTGTTTGATTACGAAGCCCGCCTCGCTGCCTGTGCCCGCGGCGAGCAGTCGGCCCTGCGCGATTTGTACGTGCAGGAAGGCCCGCGCCTGCTCGGCGTTGCAAAACGACTGGTACGTGACGCGGCGCTGGCCGAAGACATCGTGCATGAGGCGTTTATCAAGATCTGGAACGGTGCGGCGCAGTTCGATCCGGCACGCGGTTCAGCGCGGGGCTGGATGTTCAGCGTGACCCGGCATCTGGCGCTGAATCTGCTGCGCAATCAGGCTCGGGAGACGCCGTTCAGCGAAGATCATGAAATGCCTGCCGAAGAAAATGACGGCTTCGATGCCCAGGCGCATTCGGCGCGGATCCATCGTTGTCTGGAACAACTCGACCCGCAGCGGCGAAGCTGCATTCTCCACGCCTATGTCGACGGCTACAGTCATGCACAGATTTCCGCGCGCCTGGACACGCCGCTGGGCACGGTCAAAGCCTGGATCAAACGCAGCCTCAACGCTTTGCGGGAGTGCATGGGATGACCACTGAATCGGCGCAGGAACGTGATGAACTGGCCAGTGAGTACGTGCTCGGCACCCTGTCGGCGCCGGAGCGTGAAGCGCTGCAACAGCGCTTGCCCCACGACCCCGAACTGCAAGCGGCGGTGGATGCCTGGGAGCGACGCTTGCTCGACCTGACCGAATTTGCCGGGACGCAGCAGCCTTCGCCGCACTTGTGGCCGCGCATCGAGCGCAGTGTCGAGCGGTTCGCGCAAAAAGCGCCGGCTGCGCCGTCAACCTCGTGGTGGAATCTGCTGCCGCTGTGGCGCGGCTTGAGTGCGGCCGGCTTGGTCGCCACATTGGTTTTGGGCTCGATCCTGCTGACCCAGACCCCGCCGAAACCGAATTATCTGGTGGTGCTGGTCGCCCCGCAGGACAAGGCGCCAGGCTGGGTGATTCAGGCCAGCAATCCGCGTGAAATCCAGTTAATCCCGCTGGGCGTGGTCGAAGTGCCGGCGGACAAGGCGCTGGAGTTCTGGACCAAGGCTGACGGCTGGCAAGGGCCGGTGTCGCTGGGGCTGGTCAAACCGGGGCAGACGCTCTCGGTGCCGCTGGACAAATTGCCGCCGCTGCAACCGAATCAGCTGTTCGAACTGACGCTGGAAGGCGCCAATGGCTCGCCGATCGGTAAACCGACCGGGCCGATTCAGGCCATTGGCCGAGCCGTCAAAGTGCTTTGAACCGGCGTCAACCGGCCTTGGCCATGCAGCGCTTGTAGCGCTCATCCACGCGTTTGGCGAACCACGCCGTGGTCAGCTTGCGGGTAATTTTCGGACTCTGCAGCACGATCCCCGGCAACACCGCACGTGGCAAGGTCTTGCCTTCAGCCTGCTCGGCGAGTTCGAACACGCGCTGGTAGAGTTTGGTTTCTTCGAATTCCAGGGTCTTGCCCTTCTCCAGTTGATCGCGAATGGTCGGGTTGCGCATGCCCAGCGACTTGCCGAGGGTGCGCACCGCCAGTTCGGTGCTGCCAGGCATGATCGAGTCGTAGCGAATCAAGTCGCCATCCAGCGCCAGCGGGATGCCCGAAGCTCGGCTGACGGCGTTCTGGAACGCGGCATTGCGGCTGGCGTACCAGCCTGCGTTGAAATCGGCGAAGCGGTACAGCGGCTCGCGATAACTCACCGGGTAGCCAAGTAAATGCGCGATACCGAAGTAAATGCCGCCACGGCGGGTGAACACTTCGTGGCGGATCGTGCCGTCTACCGGGTACGGATACTCCTTGGCGTGCTGCTCGGCGAATTCGATGCTGACCTGCATCGGTCCGGCGGTGTGTACCGGGTTGAAGCCGCCGAACAAGGTGCGGCCCATCGGCACTCTGCCGATGAAGTCGTCAAAAATGGCGCTGAGTTCTTTTTCACTGCGTGCCGCGTTCAGGCGTTCGCTGTAGGTCTTGCCGTTGGTGGAGCGCACTTGCAGAGCGCCACTGACCAACAGACTGGGAATATGCACTTTGGCGGCACGACGGTCGATTTCGTCGCGGGCGATCTTGCCCAGGCCCGGCACCGTGGGGTCTACCTGGAAGGTGGATTCCTGCTCGGCCACGGCCAGCACCGAACACAGATTCTGCGTGGTCGGGCTGATGTTCTGTGCGGCGAACGCGGCATAGATGTCGGTGGCCCAGCCTTGCCGATCAGCCGTCTTGGCCGGCATCAACCGGACGATTTCGGCCTTCACTTCGGCCGGCGCACGCGGTGCCGGCTCCTGGCTGCGCTGGCCGGCGCAACCGGCGAGCACCAGCAGCGCGGCGAGGGTAATAAGTAATCGCATGTTGCTTCATCCAATCCAGTAAGCCAGAACCACCATACACAATCCCTGTAGGAGCTGCCGCAGGCTGCGATCTTTTGACGTTGTTTTTGAAAGACAAGATCAAAAGATCGCAGCCTGCGGCAGCTCCTACAGGTGAAGGTGCTTTCCGGTGTGATGACAAACTGATTGCAAAACGTTACTGCGAACTCCTATCATTTGCACCTGGAGTCGTATTTGCGCAAGGAGTTCCCGCGCCGTCCTTTTTTTCTCACCGGCCGTACGCCTCCAGGTATCGACATGCCCGCTTCAGCTCGACTCGCCGTCCCGTTTCGCCCCACGCTTCTCGCCCTGCTGTGCTCCCTGACTGTCACCGCTCACGCTGCCGATGAAAACGGCAAGGAGCTGGTGCTCGACAACGTCAACATCAACGCCCAAGCGCCAACGTCCAACGCCCTGCCCCCGGTCTACGCCGGTGGTCAGGTCGCCCGTGGTGGTCAGCTCGGCGTGCTCGGCAATCAGGACATGATGGACGTGCCGTTCAGCGCCGCGTCGTACACCGAACAGCTGATTCAGGACCAGCAAGCGGAAAACGTTGCCGACGTCCTGCTCAACGATGCCTCGGTGCGTCAGGCCTCGGGCTTCTCCAACCAGGCGCAGGTGTTCATGATCCGCGGCTTGCCGCTAAACGGCGACGACATTTCCTATAACGGCCTGTACGGCGTGCTGCCCCGGCAGATCATTTCCACCGACGCTCTGGAGCGCGTGGAAGTGTTCAAAGGCCCCAACGCCTTCATCAACGGCGTGACCCCGACCGGCTCCGGCATCGGTGGCGGCGTCAACCTGCAGCCCAAGCGTGCCGGCGACGAGCCGCTGCGCCGCTACACCACCGACATCAACAGCGAAGGCCGCATCGGTCAGCACTTCGACATCGGCCAGCGTTTCGGCGAAGACAACCGCTTCGGCGCGCGGATCAACCTGTCCCAGCGCGAAGGTGACACCGGCATCGACCACGAAAACCAGCGTTCGAAACTGTTCAGCATCGGCCTTGATTATCGCGGTGACGCGCTGCGTATTTCCGGCGACTTCGCCTATCAGAAGGAACGCGTCAACGGTGGCCGCAACTCGGTCAACCTCGGCACTGCCACGCACATTCCGGACGCGCCGTCGGCAGACACGAATTACGCGCCGAAGTGGGGTTACACCGACATCGAAGACACCTTCGGCATGCTCCGCGCCGAATACGACCTCAACGACAACTGGACCGCGTACGTCGCTGGCGGCGCCAAGCACACCCGCGAAGTCGGGCGCTACAACTCGACCACCCTGGTGGGCAACAATGGCGCCTCGTACACCACCGGCTCGTTCATCCCCCACGACGAGGACAACACCAGCCTGATGGCCGGCCTGAACGGCAAGTTCAACACCGGCGCGGTCAGCCACAAACTCAACTTCGGCCTCAGCGGTCTGTGGGCGGAACAGCGCAGCGCCTACGATTTCGACCTGACCAAGTACGCCAACAACATCTACCACCCGGTGGAAACGCCGTCGCCGGTCGGCAATTTTTCCGGCGGCGATCTCAATGACCCGGGCATCGTCGGCAAGACCTTCAACCGCAGCCTCGCGCTCTCCGACACCCTCGGTTTCTTCGATGATCGCCTGCTGATCACCGCTGGCCTGCGTCGCCAGCAACTGGTGGTGCAAGGCTACAACTACGCCAGTTACGGCAGCGGCAGCCGCAAGTCGAGCTACGACGAATCGATCACCACGCCGGTCTACGGCATCGTGTTCAAGCCGTGGGAACACGTGTCGTTCTACGCCAACCACATCGAAGGCTTGGCCCAGGGGCCGACCTCACCAGCCAGCACCGGCGGCTTGCGCGTGACCAACGGCAACGAAGTCTACGCACCGGCCCGCTCCAAGCAGACCGAGGCCGGGGTCAAGGTCGACATGGGCACCTACGGCGCGAGCCTGGGCGTGTATCGCATCGAGCAGCCGAGCGACGGTTACTGCGAAATCAACAGCGCCACCACCTGCACCTACGTGCGTGAAGGCGAGCAGATCAACAAAGGCGTGGAAATGAACGTGTTCGGCGAGCCGATCAATGGCCTGCGCCTGATCAGCGGCCTGACGCTGATGGACACCGAACTGCGCAACACCCAGAACGGCGCCAACGACGGCAACCGCGCCATTGGCGTGCCGAGCTTCCAGTTCAACGCCGGCGCCGATTGGGATGTACCGGGCCTGCAAGGCGTGGCGCTGAATGCGCGGATGCTGCGTACCGGCGGCCAGTACGCCGACGCGGCCAACAACCTCAGCCTGCCGACCTGGAACCGCTTCGACGCGGGTGCGCGTTATGCGTTCAAGGTCTCGCAGAAAGACGTGACCCTGCGCCTGGGCGTCGAAAACCTGGCGAACAAGAAGTATTGGGAATCGGCGCAAGGCGGCTATCTGACCCAGGGTGAGCCACGGGTGGCGAAGTTGTCGGGCACTATCGATTTTTAAAGCTGAGAAGCCCTCACCCTCAAAAGCCCCTCACCCTAGCCCTCTCCCGTAGGGAGAGGGGACTGACCGCGGTGTTCTTTCGAGTCACGCCGACGTGTGCCACCGAGTCGAACTAAGGTTTTGAAAGGCACCCAAATCGGCTCCCTTTCCCCCTCGCCCCCTTTGGGGGAGAGGGCTGGGGTGAGGGGGCAAATTTCACTGTCACCAAATCTCCTGCCAAACACCCGAAAAAAGGCCCCACAACCCCACCGCTGCGGGGCCTTTTTCCGTCTGACCGATCAACTGGCTACCCTTTCCATCTGATCCATACTTGCTGCACAGCCAACGGAGGACAGGCCCATGAACCGCAGCGACGTACTGATCATCGGTGCCGGCCCGACCGGTCTGGTGCTGGCCCTGTGGCTGAGCAAACTGGGCGTGCGCGTGCGTATCATCGACAAGACCTCCGCGCCCGGCACCACCTCACGAGCACTGGCGGTGCAGGCGCGCACCCTGGAGTTGTATCGCCAGCTGGACCTGGCCGACACCGTGGTGCGCAACGGCCACAAGGTCGCGGCGGCGAATTTCTGGGTCAAGGGCAAACCGGTCGCGCAGTTGCCGCTACAGCGCATCGGCGAAGGCCTGACGCCCTACTCGTTCATCGAAATCTTTCCCCAGGATCAGCACGAACGACTGCTGCTCGAACGCCTCGAAGACTATGACGTGACGGTTGAGCGCAACACCGAGCTTGAGAGTTTCGAAGAAACCGGCGATGGCCTAATCGCGCATTTGCGCTTGCCGGACGGGCTGCAGGAAATCTGTCAGGCGTGCTATCTGGCGGGTGCCGACGGCGCACGTTCGGTGGTGCGCAAAACCCTCGACACCGGTTTCCCGGGCGGCACCTATCAGCAGATTTTCTACGTCGCGGATGTGCAGGCCAGCGGCCCGGCACTGAATGGCGAGCTGCATCTGGATCTGGACGAAGCGGATTTTCTCGCGGTGTTCCCGCTGGCCGGCGAAGGCCGCGCCCGGCTGATCGGCACGGTGCGTGACGAACGTGCCGAGCGCGCCGAAACCCTGCAATTTGCCGACGTCAGCAGCCGCGCCATCGAGCACCTGAAAGTGCACATCGACGAGGTCAACTGGTTCTCCACCTACCGCGTGCATCACCGCGTGGCCGAGCACTTTCGCAGCGGTCGGGCGTTTCTCCTTGGCGACGCCGCGCACGTGCACAGCCCCGCCGGCGGCCAGGGCATGAACACCGGCATCGGCGATGCGATCAACCTGGCGTGGAAACTCGCCGCCGTGCTCAACGGCAGCGCCACGACGAAGCTGCTCGACACTTACGAAACCGAGCGCATCGCCTTCGCCCGGCGGCTGGTGTCGACCACCGACAAGGTGTTCAGTTTCGTCACCGCCGAGGGGCGCATCGCCGATTTGCTGCGCACGCGTCTGGCACCGTTTCTGATCCCGAAAATGGCAACCTTCGAGGCCAGCCGCGAATTCCTTTTTCGCACCGTTTCGCAAGTCACCCTCAACTATCGCGGCATGCCGCTGAGCCAGGGCACGGCCGGTCACGTCCACGGCGGCGACCGCTTGCCGTGGACGCATGATGGTGAGGGGGATAACTACGAACCGCTACGGCAGCCCTGCTGGCAGGTGCACGTGTACGGCGACACCAGTGACGAAATGATCGCCTGGTGCAACGAACACCATCTGCCGCTGCACGTGTTCGACTGGCGGCCGGCGTTTGAAACGGCGGGATTGGGGCGTAACGGTTTTTACCTGTTGCGCCCGGATACCTATGTGGCGATAGCCGATAACAGCGCGGATCCGAAGGTGATCGAGCGGTACTTTCGGGATCACGGGATCCGACCCTACTTCAACTGCCCCTGACCCAAAAACACCCTGAATTCCTGTGGGAGCTGGCTTGCCAGCGATAGCGGTGGATCAGCCACCATTGGATTTTGACTGTACCGACGCAATCGCTGGCAAGCCAGCTCCCACAAGGGTTCTGCGGTGATGAATCAGATCCCGGCCAGCGCCAGATCCATCGCAAAGTAGGTGAAGATCAGATCCGCCCCCGCACGCTTGATCGCGCCCAGGCTTTCGCGCACCACGCGATCCTCGTCGATTGCACCGGCCTGCGCGCCGAACTTGATCATCGCGTATTCGCCGCTGACCTGATACGCCGACAGCGGCAGGTTCGAGGCTTCACGAATGTCGCGGATGATGTCGAGATACGCACCGGCCGGTTTGACCATCAGCGCATCGGCGCCTTCCTGCTCGTCGAGCAGCGATTCGCGCAGGGCTTCACGGCGGTTCATCGGGTTCATCTGATAACTTTTGCGATCACCCTTCAGCGCGCTGCCGCCGGCCTCGCGGAACGGGCCGTACAGCGCCGAGGCGAATTTGGTCGAGTAGGCCATGATCGGAATCTGGGTGAAACCGGCGGCGTCCAGCGCCTGGCGAATCGCCCGCACCTGGCCGTCCATCGCCGCCGACGGGGCAATCACGTCCGCACCGGCACGCGCCGCCGCCACGGCTTGCTTGCCGAGGTTGATCAGGGTCTGGTCGTTGTCGACTTCGTGGTTGTGCATCACGCCGCAGTGGCCGTGATCGGTGTATTCGCAGAAGCAGGTGTCGGACATCACGATCATTTCCGGCACCGCGTCCTTGGCAATCCGCGACATGCGCGAAACCAGTCCCTCTTCGCGCCAGGTGTCGCTGCCGTTGGCGTCCAGGTGATGGGACACGCCAAAGGTCATCACCGACTTGATCCCGGCACGGGCATAACGCTCGATTTCACTGGCCAGCTTGCGCTCGGGAATGCGCATCACCCCCGGCATGCTCTTGATCGGCACGAAGTCGTCGATCTCTTCTTCGACGAAAATCGGCAGCACCAGATCATTCAGGCTGAACTCGGTTTCCTGGAACAGGCTGCGCAGGCTCGCATTGCGGCGCAGACGGCGGGGACGTGCTTCGGGGAACTGGCTGGACATGGGGCTTTCCTGAAATCGGAAGATGAGACGAAAGTCGTAGGGGGCGAAGCTTATGCCTTCGTTGGGCGCAGGTACAAACCTGGATCAATCAAGACAGCATTACCGTCAACGCAATAATCCGTCAGACAACCCACATTCCCCTGTAGGAGCTGCCGCAGGCTGCGATCTTTTGACGTTGTTTTTAGAAAACCAGATCAACAGATCGCAGCCTGCGGCAGCTCCTACAGGGATTGGTGTTGATTACGAGGGAATGGTCAGGCCTCGAATGACCGCCGGGCGCGCCAGAAAGCGCTCCAGCACCCGGGTCACGTTCGGGAAGTTGCTGATGCCCACCAGATCCCCGGCCTCGTAGAAGCCGATCAGGTTGCGCACCCACGGGAACGTGGCGATGTCGGCGATGGTGTAGCGTTCGCCCATGATCCAGTCGCGACCTTCCAGGCGTTTGTCGAGCACGTTGAGCAGGCGTCTGCTCTCCTCGACATAGCGGTCACGCGGACGCTTGTCCTCGTAGTCCTTGCCGGCGAATTTGTTGAAGAAACCGAGCTGGCCAAACATCGGGCCAATACCGCCCATCTGGAACATCAGCCACTGAATCGTCTCGTAACGCAGCGCGCCTTCCTGCGCCAGCAACTGGCCGCTCTTGTCGGCGAGGTAGATCAGGATCGCGCCGGACTCGAACAGCGGCAGCGGCTGGTCTTGCGGGCCGTGGGGATCGAGGATCGCCGGGATCTTGTTGTTGGGGTTCAGCGACAGAAACTCGGGAGACAGCTGATCCTGGGTGTCGAAGCCCACACGGTGCGGCTCGTAGGGCAGGCCGATCTCTTCGAGCATGATCGAGACCTTGACGCCGTTGGGGGTCGGCAGGGAATAGAGCTGAATCCAGTCGGGGTACTGCGCGGGCCATTTCTGGGTGATGGGGAACGCGGACAGATCAGTCATGGGAAACATCCAGTCACAAGGAAAGCACTGATCATAATGTAGGAGCTGCCGCAGGCTGCGATCTTTTGATTTGGTTTTTTAAAGCTGAATCAAAAGATCGCAGCCTGCGGCAGCTCCTACACGAACCGTAACATCCTGCGGGTAATGTGCCTGAACCAAACCGGCCTCAGAGGACTCTGAGCTATGCCTTTCGTAAAGGAAGCGCGACACACGACATGGACAACACCCGGCGCTGGGAGCCCGCGGTGTAAGGGTTGGTCAGCCCCAACCGAATTTGCTGAAGAATCCTATATTCAATGACGAACCTCATGAGTTTCGCCAAACGCTTCAAACATCGCGCCTATGTGGCCCTGCCCTCCCTGCTGGCAGTCAGTGCGCTGACCTTGTCGCTCGAATCGAGCCAGATTCGCGCGCAACCGGTGGACGGTACGCAGACGCTGATCTTCCTGCGCCACGCGGAAAAACCCGAGGGCGGTCTCGGCCAGCTCAACTGTCAGGGTCTGAACCGGGCGATCGAGCTGTCGACCCTGCTGCCGGAAAAATTCGGCAAGGCCGATTACGTGTTCGCCGCCAACCCGACGCGCAATGTCGAGGAAGGCGAACTGGACAATTCCTACAGCTACATCCGTCCGTTGATGACCATCAGCCCCGCCGCGATCAAGCTCGGCCTGCCGGTGAACATCGAGTTCTCCGCCAACGACACCAGTGATCTGGCGCGCGAGCTGACCGAGGACAAGTACCACAACGCGACGATCTACACCGCATGGTCGCACGGCTATTTGCCGGAACTGATCAACAAGGTTGCCGCCAAGGCCGTCGGCGAAAAGCAGACCATCACCGATGACTGGGCGTCAGGCGATTTCGATTCGCTGTACGTGCTGACCCTGACCTGGCACAACGGCAAGGCCAGTTTGCAGAGTCACAGCTACAAGCAGGGGCTGGATAACGGCAAGGTGACTTGCCCGACTTGAGTGATTGGCTGTCTGTTGGTTCCTCATCGCTGGCAAGCCAGCTCCCACAGGGTTTGTGTGAAGCCCATATTTACGGTTTTCACAAAACACTGTGGGAGCTGGCTTGCCAGCGATTGGGCCAGCAAGGCCACCCTCAAACCCGCTGATTCAGCCGCTCGCGCAAATACTCCAGCACCGCCCCGCGTTCCCCGGCAAACTCGATCCGACCGCCCTTCTTCTCACGCTGAAACGCATACATCGGGTCGTAATATTCCCGTAGCAACCCTTCGATCCAGCCGCGATGCAAATCCACCGCCCCGCTACGTCCCTGCTCGGCCAGCGCATCCTCCATCAACAGCAACATCCGCCGATGCCGCTCGCCACCAAGGCGCTTCTGCACGTTGTTCAAACTTTCCAGCAAGCGCTCCGCGAACAGCATGAAACCGTGTTCGCCATGCACCACGGAAAACTCGGCGGACAGGTCCACCACGTAATCGCGCAGTATCCGCTCGACCCGGTCTTCGAAACTGTCTTCCAGCCAGACCATCGGGTACTGCTGCATACCCTGATACAGCGACAACGGCAGCGCACAACTGCCAACCACCCGACTCTCGTCTTCCAGCACAAACTGCTCGAAACCGGCACCACGCTTTTTAAGGATGTCGATGGCCAGACGATTTTCGAAATCAATATTCGACGGTTGGCCAGTGGCGCGTTTGCCGAAACTGGAACCGCGATGATTGGCGTGACCTTCCAGATCCAGACCGTTGCGCAACTGCACCAGTACCTCGGTTTTGCCCGTACCGGTCATGCCACCCAGCAACACGAAATCACACTGTCCGATTGCTTGCTCAAGGGTGTCGATCAGAAAGTTACGCATTGCCTTGTAACCACCGCCGACGCGCGGATAGTCGATACCGGCCTCGTCACGCAGCCACTGTTGAGTGATCTGCGAACGCAAGCCGCCACGAAAACAATAGAGATAGCCATCAGGGTGGGCCCGGGCGAAATCGGCCCAGGCCTGAATGCGCTCGGCCTTGACCACGCCGGACACCAAATGCTGGCCTAATTCGATGGCAGCCTGCTGACCGTGCTGTTTGTAACAGGTACCGACCTTCTGCCGCTCGATGTCGTTCATCAGCGGCAGGTTAACCACACCGGGAAACGCACCTTTTTGAAACTCGATCGGCGCACGGGCATCCATCATCGGCCGGTCGTTGAGGAAAATATCGCGGTAATCGGTGCAGTCACGTGACATCAGTTCACCTCGACTGCGTGGGTCTGTCGCTCGACCAGCTCGCCGATCGGCGCCAGGTCCAGACCCAGTTCGGCGGCGACGGCGAGGAACTCGTCGTTACCTTCGGGAGTGACCGCAATCAGCAGGCCGCCGCTGGTCTGCGGGTCGCACAGCACGCGCTTGTGCAACTCCTGCAGACGGCCGAGCTTGCTCGAATAACTGTCAAAGTTGCGCAGGGTGCCGCCGGGCACACAGCCCTGTTCGAGGTAGTACTCGACGCTGTCCAGACGCGGCACATGGTTGTAGCCGATGCGTGCGGTCAGGTGGCTGCCGTCGGCCATTTCCACCAGATGCCCGAGCAGGCCGAAACCGGTAACGTCGGTCATCGCTGTGACGCCGGCCAGTTTGCCGAAGCGGCTGCCGGGTTTGTTCAGGGTGCACATCCAGTCGCGGGCCACACCGACATCGCCGGGGCGCAATTTGCCTTTTTTCTCGGCGGTGGTGAGGATGCCGATGCCCAGCGGCTTGGTCAGGTACAGCAGGCAACCGGCGGTGGCGGTGTCGTTGCGCTTCATGTGGCGCTTTTCTACCAGACCGGTCACGGCCAGGCCGAAGATCGGCTCCGGCGCATCAATCGAATGCCCGCCGGCCAGCGGAATGCCGGCGGCATCACACACCGCCCGTCCGCCGCGAATCACTTCCCGCGCCACTTCCGGCGCCAGCACATTCACCGGCCAGCCGAGGATCGCGATCGCCATCAACGGATCGCCGCCCATCGCATAGATGTCGCTGATCGCATTGGTCGCAGCGATCCGGCCGAAGTCGAACGGATCGTCGACAATCGGCATGAAGAAGTCGGTGGTCGACACCACACCGCGCTCGGCGTCGATCTCGTACACCGCCGCGTCATCACGCGAGGCATTGCCGACCCACAGTTTCGGGTCAAGGTTCTGCGCACCGCTGCCGGCCAGAATCACTTCCAGCACCTGCGGGGAAATCTTGCAGCCACAACCGGCACCGTGGCTGTATTGGGTCAGGCGAATCGGCTCGCTCATGGGAGAGTCTCTGGCAGTTGATGGGGCGGATTCTAGCAGAGCGCGGGCCGGCAGATTTTGCGCGGAATGTCCGGCCCCCTTCGCGAGCAAGCTCGCTTCCACAGGGGATCGCTGTCATCCACAAATCCTGTGTTCACTGAAGATCCCGTGTGGGAGCGAGCTTGCTCGCGAAAGCTATCGACGGGTCACCACGGTTTCACGGCCGGGCACAAAAGGTGCCCTGATGAAAAACCATCTGCCACTGTTCACCCTGCCGCCGCCATACCGAACTGCGCAGACTGCCCGCCGGCACCCGCTGGCCGACAGCGACGGTATGGCAGTGATAAGTCACCAGAGCCGAATCTTCCGACAATTGCTTGAGCGTGAACTGACTGACGGTACGTTGTGCGAATGCTTGCTGCGGCAGCGCTTCCAGCACAGCGGACTTGTTCCAGATACCGCCGCTGGCGCCGAATTCGACAAAGTCGTCCGCGATCAATCGCGCCAGTTCAGCGACGTCCTCGCGCACGGCGCGCGACAGCAGGCGGTTTTCCAGATGCAACAAATGCTTCGACAGATCCATCTCGTTCCTACCTCATTGCATAAATCACTTGCCACCAAGGCTTTTGATTGTGCAAAAAAAACCGCCCTTTCGGGCGGCTAAAGTACTTCGACCATGATTCAGAAGCTTTGACTGAAGCTGATGTTGAACGCGCTGTCGTTGTTGTCGCTCGACACCTGGCCCGAGTAGCCGATGCCCAGCTTGCCGGTCGGGGTGACCTGGAAGTCGATGCCGGCTTCGAGCAATGCGCTGTCCTTGGCAATCGGTACGCCCTGGGTGCTGAACGAGGCGCCGCCGTCGATGAAGGTCAGGTCGGCGTCAGGTTTGGTGTCGCCGTAGGCATGCCGCCAGCCGATGGCCGCGCGTGGCGTCAGTTGGCTGCCATTGGCCAGGGTCACCAATTTGCCGACACGCACACCGAGGGTCGAGTAGGTGATGTCCTGATCGGCGTCGGCCTTCAGGCGCCCCACTCCACCTTTTTCCTTGCCGGTGTCGCTGTTGTAATTGACGTAGGCCAGCCCGGCGAACGGTTCGATGGCAACACCGCCGGCGTTGATCGCGTAACCCACTTCACCGAACACCTGCGCACTGCGCGCGTCGTAATCGGCCTTCAGGCGATCGTTGTAAGTACCGACGCTGACATCGCGTTTGGTCTCGATGCTGTGCCAGCTGTAAGCCGCGCCGAGGCGCACCGCCAATGCATCGAATTGCGAGTTCAGATAACCGGCCAGGTGGTAGCTGTCGACCTTGGCATCCGAGTTGCGATCATGCGCGTTGAGGTTGCTGCGGGTGTAGCCGGCCGCCATCCCGGCACGCCAGGTGTCATCCAGCGCCTTGTCGGTGCCGAGCATGAAACCGCCGAGGTTGCGATCGACTTTCGCCGTGTTGCTGTCGCCGCCCATGTCGCCCCAGGCACCAATGGCCCGGATCCAGCCGACCATTTCCCCGTGGCAACCGTTGCTGCTCAGTTGCGTGTCGCTCGGGGCCAGGGTTCTGCGTGGATCATCCGCCGCGCTGCACGATGGCTGGCGCATGCGGTCATTGACCGCCTCGCGGATGAAGCGCGAGTCCTCCAGCATGGCGCTGGCGGTGCTGGCGTGGATTTCACCCGACAGGCTGTCGAACGCATTGCGCGCACCGGCGACGCTGAGGTTGACGATCTGGTTCTGCAACGCCGCGCCAGCCGCTCCGTTATTGGACAGTGCCGTGGCGGTGCCGCGCTGGTTGCCCGTGGCAGCGACGTCGGCGAACGAGTTGCCGTTGCGGCTCACAGCCAGGGTGACCGAGTCGGCACCGTAGACCAGCGAGCTGTCGAGGAACGCGTACTGCGGCAGATCGGCGGCACTGAAGGTCCCGGTCACACCACCGCCCGCAGTGATCAGTGAGTAAGTGGTGTTGCCAGTGAACGGCGCCAGGCTGTTGACCACCAGACCGCCACCCAGAGCTGCCGTGCCACCTACCGCCAGCGGTGTAGCGGTTGGCGAACTGACCGTCAGCGCCAGCACACCATCACTGCTGTTGGTCAGGTTGCCGGCCACGCTCAAGGTGCCGTCAGCGCCACCGGAAGCCACCACACCGTGGTTGACCACCGAACCGACGCTGCCGTTACCGCTCAGGCCTGCGCCGTTGGCGACCGTGACTTGTGCGCCCAACGAAGCCCGGGCCGCGCGGCTGCCGACTTGCAGCACGCCTTGATCGACCGAGACCGTGCCACTGAACGGCTGATTGCCGGTCAGCAACAACGTGCCGGCGCCGCGTTTGGCCATCGCCCCGAGCCCGCTGAGGATGCCGTTGAACTGGCCATTGGCATTCTGCTGGAACACCAGTGTGGCGTTGTCGGTGATGTTGCCTTGCAGGCTCGTGGTGTTACCGATCAGCGTACCGCCACTGACGGTGGTGCCACCGCTGTAGGTGTTGGCGCCAGTCAGCACAAGGGTGCCGGAATCGAGTTTCTCGATACCGCCGGTGCCGATCAGCGGCACGTCGATTTCAGCACTGGCCCCGGCATTGACTCGCACCGGCGCCAGGCTGCCGTCGGCACCATTGACTGGTGTCAGCGTACCGCCAGCCCCTGGAATCAGGCTGTAACCCCCGGTGAGGAACTGCAGACCGGTGAAGTTCTGATTGCCCTGCACAGTGACGGTACCCGCCTGGCCACCAAACACTGCGAATTGACCATTGGACGCCAGCGCCTGAGTGCCGCTCGGATCGGTCCAGTTGGTGCCCGGGCCCCACACGCCACTGCCGCCACCGATACTGCCGTCAGGATTGGTGGTGCCGCCGTTCCAGAACTGCACTTCACCCGGACTGCCCTGCACCAGCAGGTTGACCTGATTGGCAATCGCGGTTTGCAGGGTCAGGTTGGCCGCCGATACCGGCAGACTGCCGTAGACCAGACCGTTGTCGGTCAGGCTGCCGCCGTAACGGAACAGTTGATAGACCCCGGTGCCGAAGCCGCCGGCGTTGCTGACATTCAGCGTACCGTCGAGGGTCAGATTGCCGGCGACGTTGACCACTGTGGTGGAGCTGGCGGCCGAGCCGAGGCTGAAGTCCAGGTTGGTGCCCGAGGACAATGTCAGCGCACCGACCGACAACGGCGTAGCCGAGCCGCCACCGGTCAGCGTCGCACCGCTGGCCAGTTGCACGTTGCCGCCCAGTTGCCCGCTGCCACCGACTTTCGCACCGCTGGCGACGTTGACGTTGGCACTGTTGAGCACGCCGTTGACGATCAGGTTGCCGGCCTGCACCGAGGTGTTGCCGGTGAAGGTGTTGTTGCCGGTGAGGAGCAACTGGCCGGTGCCGGTTTTGGTCAGCGTGCCGGCGCCGGTGAGGTTGCCGGTGTAGCTGCCGTCGGCGTTCTGCGCGAAGGTCAGCGCTGCGTTGTTGACGATGGCGCCTTGCAGGCTGCTGGTGTCGCCAGTGGTAGTGCCAGCGTTCAGAGTGGTGCCGCCGCTGTAGGTATTGGCACCACTCAGCACGAGGTCAGCGCTGCCGTTTTTCACCAGACTGCCGGTGCCGGTGATGGCGCCGAGCAGCGTGGTGTTCTGGTTGCCGGCCAGGGTCAGTTGCGACCCCAGATTGATCGCGTTGGCCAGCTGCAGCGCCGAGGTGCTGTCGAGGCTGCCGTTGCCGGTCACGCTCAGTGCACCGCTGCTGATTGCGCTGTTGTTGCCCAGCACCAGCGTACCGCCAGCGAGCTGAGTACCACCGCTGTAGGTGTTGCTGCCGTTGAGGGTCAGGCTAGAAGCGCCAGACTTGATCAGGCTGCCCGCCCCGCTGACCGCACCATCGAGGGTCAAGGCGTTGGAGCCAGCGACGGTCAAGCCACCATTGAGCACCACAGCGTTGGCGAGACTGACCGCCGCGTTGCTGTCCAGCGCGGTGCCGTCCGCAGCGGTCAACACACCGCTTCCGAGCGCGGCGTTGTTGCCGACCACGATCTTGCCGCCGTTGAGCGCGGTGCCGCCGGTGTAACCGTTGACAGCGTTGAGCACCAGCGTGCCGGTGTCGTATTTGCCGAGGGTGCCGCTGCCGTTGAGTGCCACGCCAACGGTCGCGGTGGCGTTCGGATCGACTCGCACCGTGGCGTTACCCAACGAACCGTTGACCAGGTTCAGCGAACCCACGGTGCCGTTCACCAGGCTGTAGCCATCGGTGACGAACTGCATGCCGGTGATGGTTTGTGCGCCGTTCACGGTGACCGTGCCCGCCGTGCCCTGGAACACTGCGAAGTTGTTGGTCCAGGCCTGATTGGTGGTGCCGTTGACGTCGGTCCAGTTGGTGGTACCGGTGCCCCAGGTGCCGCTGCCGCCATCGACCGAGCCGTTGGCGATCAGTTGATTGCCGTCCCAGAACTGCACGGTGACGCCCGGTGCACTCACCAGCAGATTGATCTGGTTGGCCAGCGCGGTTTGCAGGGTCAGGTCGCCCGGGGTGACGCTGCCCGGCACGGTGCCGATCAGCATGCCGTTGTCGGTCAGACCGCCGGTGTAGTTGATCAACCGGTACACACCACTGCCGAAACCGCCGATGTCGCTGACGTTGAGGGTGCCGTCGAGGGTCAGGTTGCCACCGACGTTGACCAGCGCATTGCCGCCACCGGAGACCGGAGCGCCGAGGCCGACGTCGAAGTTGGAGTTGGCGTTGAACACCAGCGAGTTGACCGACAGGGTGCTGCCGGTGGCGCCGGCCAGATGACCGCCATCCGCCACGGTTACCGCCCCGCCGAGCGAGCCGCCGCCGGTCAGGGTGCCGCCGCTGTTGACCAGTACGCTGGCGCTGTCCAGCGAGCCACTGACGTTCAAGGTGCCGGCGTTGACCGTGGTGTTGCCGGTCAGGCTGTTGAGGCCGGTCAGGGTCAGCGTTCCGGTGCCGAGCTTGTTCAATTCGCCGGTTCCGGTGAGTACACCGGCGAAAAGGCTGCTGGCGTTGTTGCCGCCGATGCTCAGGGTGTTGCCGCCGCCGATCAGTGCGGTGCCGCTGCCGGTCAGGCTGGCGAGACTGCCGGAGCCGCCGAGGTTCAGCGTCGCCGCAGCGCCGAGATTGACTCCAGCATTGCTGCCCAGTGCCGAGTTGCCCAGTGTCGTGAGGCTGCCCGACTGCACATCAAAGGTGCCGCTGAAGGTGTTGTTACCGGACAGCGTCAGGTCGGCCAGACCATTCTTGGTCAGGGTGCCCGCCCCGGCGATCACGCCACCGAGCGTCAGGTTGTTGTTGCCAGCCACGCTCAGGTTGGCATTGACGTTGACGTTGTTGGCCAGTACCAGCGGCGCGGTGGTGTCGAGGGTCGACGCACCCGCCACGGTTACCGCGCCGGAGCCCAGGCCCGCCGAGGTGCCGAGGGTCACGGTGCCGGCGTTCAGTGTGGTGCCGCCGCTGTAGGTGTTGATGCCGTTGAGCGTCAGGTTGGACGCGCCGTTCTTGATCAGAGCGCCGGTGCCGCTGACCACGCCACTGAGCGCTACGTCGCTGCTGCCGGTGTTGCTCAGATTGGCGTTGAGCACCACGTTGTTGCCCAGCGACACAGAGGTGTTGCTGTCCAGCGCCGAGGCACCGGCCACGGTCAGGTTGCCCAGACCGAGTGCGCCGTTGCTGCCGGCGGTCAGTGTGCCGGCGTTGAGGGTGAAGCCGCCGAGGAAGTTGTTGGCCCCGCTCAGGATCAGGTTGGCCGCGCCATTCTTGGTCAGGCTGCCGGCGCCATTGATCGCACCGCTCAGTGTCAGATCGTTGCTACCGACGACACCAAGGTTGCCCGCCAGATTGATCGCATTACCCGCCGTGAAGGCGCCGCTGGCATCCAGTGTGGTGCCGTTCGCCGCGTTCAGGGTGGCCGAGCCCAGCGCGCTGTTCGACGCCAGAATCAAGCCGCCCGCATTCAGCGCCACCGGCCCGAGGAAGGCGTTGTTGCCACCGAGGGTCAGGCTGGCCGCGCCATTTTTGATCAGGCCACCAGTCCCGCCGATCACGCCGTTGAGGGTCAGCGCATTACTGCCGACCACCGTCAGATTGCCATTGAGCGTTGCCGCGTTCGCCAAAGTGACCGCTGTGTTGCTATCGAGTTGTGTGCCAGCGTTGGCGGTCAGCGTGCCGCTGCCCAGCGCGGTGTTGCTGCCGACGATGATCTTGCCGCCGTCCAGTTGGGTACCGCCGCTGTAGCTGTTGGCGCCGTTGAGCACCAGGGTGCCGGCATCGAGTTTGTTGAGGATGCCGCTGCCGTTGATGTCCACGCCGACCGTGGCGGTCACGCCCGGATCGACCCGCATCGCGGTGGTGCCACCGGTGCCGTTGACGGCGGTCAGCAGACCCGACGTGCCGTTGACCACGTTGTAGCCATCGGTGAGAAATTGCATCCCGGTGAAAAGTTGGGTGCCGTTGACCGACACTGTACCGGCCGTGCCCTGGAACACCGCAAAATCGCCGGCCCAGGTCTGGTTCAGCGTGCCGTTGGAATTGGTCCAGTTGGTGCCGCCAGCAGTCCATGTACCGGTGCCGCCGTCCACATTACCGTTCGGGATGGTCTGGCTGCCGTCCCAGAAACGCAGGTTTGTGTTCGGTGCCGACACCACCAGGTTCACCTGATTGCCAAGGCTCTGCACGAGGATGTCGCCGAGGCCATAACCCACCGGTACACCGGCCACGGTCAGGCCGTTGTCGGTCAGTGCGCCGGTGTAGTTGAACAGGCGATAGACACCCACGCCGAAGCCGCCGGCATCGGTGACATTGAGGTTGCCGTCGAGGGTCAGGTTGCCGCCGATGTTCATCAGCGAGGTGGTCGATGGCGTGGCGAGGCTCGCATCGACATTGCTGTTGGCGGCCAGCACCAGTGACCCGGCAGACAAGGTGTTGCCCGAGGACAACGCCAGATGGCCGCCACTGTTGATGTTCACCGTGCCGAGCGCCGAGCCGGTTCCGGTCAGGATCCCGCCGGTGTTGACGTTGACCTGCGCGCTGGCCAGCGAACCGCTGAGGTTCAGGGTGCCGCCGTTGATCGCCGTGTTGCCGGTGATGCCGTTGATCCCGGTGAGATTCAACGTCCCGGTGCCGACCTTGGTCAAGCCGCCGTTACCACCGAGGTCGCCGTCGAAGGTGCTGGTGCTGCTGACCCCGCCCACGGTCAATGTGTTGCCGCCGCCGATCTGCACGCTGCCGCTGCCGCTCAGGCCGTTGAGGCTGGCGTTGCTGCCGAGGTTGAGGCTGGCGCCGGCGCTGACATTGGCCCCGGAGGTGTTGCCCAAGGCTCCGCTGCTCAGGGTAGTGACGCTGCCGGAGACGATGTTCAGCGCACCGGTGAAGGTGTTGTTGCCGACCAGGGTCAGGTCCGACAGACCGTTTTTGGTCAGGCTGCCGGCGCCGTCGATGATGCCGTTGAGGCTCAGGTCGTTATTGCCCGCGACGGTCAGCCCGGCGTTGAGGGTGATCGTATTGCCGATGCCGAACGAGGCACTGTTATCGAGAGTCGCCGCGCCGCCGACGGTCAAGCCACCACTACCCAGACCGTTGGCATTGCCCAGGGTCAGGGTACCGGCGTTGAGGGTGGTGCCGCCGCTGAAGGTGTTGTTGCCGTTGAGCGTCAGGTTGGCCGCGCCGTCCTTGATCAACTGGCCGGTGCCGCTGGTGACACCGCCGAGGGTCAGGTTCTGCGTACCACCAACACTCAGCGCCGCGTTCAGCACGACCGCGTTGGCCAGGCTGACCAGCGGCGAACTGCTGTCGAGCGTTGCCGCACCACCGACCGTCAACGCACCGGTGCCGAGCGCCGAACTGTTGCCGGCGGTCACCGTACCGGCGTTTAGCGTGGTGCCGCCGGCGTAGGTGTTGGTGCCGTTGAGGTTGAGATTGGCCGCGCCGTTTTTCACCAGGCTGCCGGCACCGGCGACGGTTCCGGTGAGGGTCAGGTCTGCGCTGCCACCGATGTTCATCGCACCGGCCAGGTTGACCTGATTGCCCAGCGTGACGGCAGTGTTGGTGTCCAGCGTGGTGCCGGCTGCCGCGTTCAGCGCACCGCTGCCCAGCGCGGTATTGCTGCCGACGATCAGCTTGCCGACGTTGAGTGCGGTGTTGCCGAAGTAGGTGTTGGCGCCGTTGAGAATCAAATCAGCGGGGCCACTTTTGGTCAGGCCGCCAACTCCGGAAACCACCCCTGCAAGCGTCAGCGCATTGCTGCCGCCGATTGTCACGTTGCCGCCGAGGTTGACGTTGTTCGCCAGGCTGGTCGCGGTGCTGGCGTCCAGCGTGGTGTTGTTGCCAGCGTTGAGCACGCCGGTGCCGAGCGCGGTGTTGGAGCCGACGATCAGTGTCCCGGCGTTCAGCGACGTAGAGCCGGTGTAGGTATTGGCGCCGGTGAGGGTCAGGGTCGAAGCGCCAGTCTTGATCAGGTTGCTGCCGCCGCTGATCACGCCGCCGAGTGTCAGCGGGTTGGCACCGCCGGCAGTCAGGTTGGCGTCCAGGGCAATCGCGTTGTTCAGCGTCACGTTGGCGCTGCTGTTAAGCGTTGCGCCCGCACCGCCCACGGTCAACGTGCCGGTGCCGAGTGCCGCGCCGTTGCCGACGGTCAGGCTGCCGGTGTTGAGCGCGGTGCCACCGGTGAAGGTGTTGGCGCCGTTGAGGGTCAGGTTGGCCGTGCCGTTCTTGATCAACTGGCTGGCGCCGCTTAGCACGCCGCCGAGGATCATGCCGTTGCTGCCGCCGATGGCCAGGTTGCCGTTGAGGGCGACGTTGTTGTTGAGGATGACCGAGGTGTTGCTGTCGAGGGTCGCGGCATTCGCGACGGTCAGGTCGCCGCTGCCCAATGCGGCGGCGTTGCCAACGGTCAGGGTGCCGGCATTCAGCGTGGTTCCGCCACTGAAGGTGTTGGCGCCGTTGAGAATCAGGTTGGCCGCGCCGTTCTTGGTCAGCCCGCCGCTGCCACTGACCACACCACCGAGGGTCAGGTTGGCGTTGCCGGCGATGTTCAGGTTACCGCCAAGGGCGACCGCGTTGCTCAGCGCGACGGTGGTGCTGGCGTCGAGGGTAGTGCCCGCCGCCGTTGTCAGTGCGCCGGTACCGAGCGCGGTGTTGGAGCCGACGATCAGCGTACCGCTGTTCAGCGCCGTACCGCCGGAGAAGGTGTTGTTGCCGCTGAGGGTCAGGTTCGCAGTGCCGCCTTTGATCAGGTTGCCAGCGCCGCTGATGACACCACTCAAGCCAAGCGCCTGAGTGCCACCGATGGTCAGCCCGCCCGCCAGCGCCACAGCGTTGGCCAGCGTCACCGCCGTGGTCGCATCCAGTGTAGTGCCGGCCGCAGCGTTCAATGCGCCTGTGCCGAGGGCAGTGTTGCTGCCGACGAGCAAACTGCCGCCGTTGAGCGCGGTGGTGCCGCTGTTGGTGTTGTTGCCGGTCAGGGTCAGGCTGGCGCTGCCGCTTTTGGTGATCGCGCCGGTGCCGGAGACGATGCCGCCCAGGGTCAGCGCATTGCTGCCGAGCACGTTCAACGTACCGGTGATGCCGAGGTTGTTGCCCAGTGTCACGTTGCCGGTGCTGTCGAGGCTGGTGCCGTTGCTGGTGTTGAGGACACCGGTACCCAGGGCGTTGTTGTTGCCGACGCGCAAGGTCCCGGAACTGAGGCTGGTGATCCCGGTGTAGGTGTTGATGCCGTTGAGGGTCAGGCTGCCGCTGCCGGTTTTGGTCAGGTTGGCGGCACCGCTGATCACCCCGCCCAAGGTCAACGCACCGGTGCCGGTCGCGGTCAGGGTGCTGTTGAGCGTGATCGCGTTCGCCAGCGAAATCGGCGCCGTCGCCGAGATGCTCGAAGAGCCGCCAACGGTGATGCCCCCAGTGCTGAACGCCTGGTTGTTGCCCACCAGCACCACACCGCCGTTGAGCACGGTGTTGCCGGTGTAAGTGTTGATGCCGTTGAGGTTGAGCTGACCGCTGCCGATCTTGGTCAGGCCGCCCGTGCCGGAAATCACACCGTTGAGGGTCGTGCCGTTGATGCCCTGCAGGGTCAGGCCGCCGGCACCCAGATTGATCTGGTTGGCCAGCGTCAAACCGGCATTGCTGGCCTGGAGGATCCCGCCGTTGGACGTCAGCACGCCACTGCCGAACGCCGCGTTGTCGTTGAACTGCGCGACACCGCCATTGAGGGTGGTGGCGCCGCTGACCAACGGGCCCTGCAAGGTCCAGGTGCCACTGTTGAGGGTCAGGTTGTTGAAGTTGACGTAGGTGGCGCTGGACGCCGTGCCCGTCCCGGTGGTGCCGCCGCCAAGGCCGATCGGGTTTTGCAGAATCAGCGTGTTGGTACCCGCCGCGCCGCCATCGATCGTTCCGGTCGGGGCGAAGGTCAGGTTGATGCCGATCAGGCCTCCGAGGCCGACGGAGACTTGCACACCGTCGCCGACGTTAACGCTGGAACCGGTGATCGCGTAGAAGGTGTTGGTGCTGCCCGCCCCCATCGACACACCGCCGGTGATGTTGCCGGCGTTGGTGAAGGTATTGCCCGCCACTGACGTTTCGAACGCAATCCGGCCATTGATGGTGCCGCTGGCACTGTTGGTCATGTTGACTTGCGAACCGCCATACACCCCGACCACCGGGGTATCTGCCAAGGTGATGCCGCCGACCGACAGCCCGGTGGAGGTGATGGTGCCGTCGTTGGTGATGGTCGTGGTGCCCGACACCGAGTTGTTCACGGCAATCCCCAGCCCGTCGATGCTGGTCAGGTTGAGCCCGAGCAACATGCCGGTGCCGCGAATCAGCCCGGTGGCGTTGTTGACGATGCTCACCGTGCTGGTCGCGCCGGTACCGATGAACGCACCGCCACTGAGGATCGACACCAGGCCCAGCAAGGCCGGGTCGAGGGTGCCGGAGTTGTTCAGGCTGATGTTGACCCCGGTCAGATCCATCACATGGCCGCCGAGCGTCGCGTTCATCTGCGCCCCGGAATTGACGTTGACCGTCAGGCCGTTGGTGGCACTGGCAAAATTGTTGAGAAACAGCGGCAGACTCGGCACGCCGCTACAGGTCACGGTGGAACCCGCCGTGGAGCATGTGGCCAGTGCCGGTGCGCTGACGCCGCCGAACAACAGTCCGGCAACGCTCAGGTGCACAGCAAGGGAAAGTGGGGAAAAACGCGAAACGAGGGCGACACCAAACCTTGCTTCCACGGGCTACTCCTTGTCGTGGCCAAATTCTTCCTTGAAGGCGTGGGAAACGTGCTTATTCCACACGCGAATCAAGACTGCGACGGTCATCACAAAACCGCGTCTTGGCTGACAAGCTAGTAGACGCCCCGCGATGGGGCACTGATTAAATGGTGTTAATACTTTAATACTAGGGCCTTCTAAACCGCGGGTTTCGGCCAGCAAACACGGGGCTCTGCCTAAGCGACATCCCTCTGTAGGAGCTGCGGCACGCTGCGATCTTTTGATTTTTATTTAAGGATCAAGATCAAAAGATCGCAGCGTGCCGCAGCTCCTACAGGGGCGAACGGAGCAACTTGGTACGTGTTGTGCAAACGTTTGCGACCTGCCGATAACGGCTTTTTCGTAACAAAACCGTACAGGCCCGCAGAACCCGGGCCTCGATCCGCAAAAAAAGGACTTTGAATGCACGCTGCTTCCCTTCTTCGCGCCCCATTTGCGCGCACGTTTGCTGTTTCCCTGCTACTGACCGGCGTTACCGGAGTTCTCAGCCACAGCGCGTTGGCGCAACCGGCGCTGCCCGACGAGTCCGCCCAGGGTGAAGCCCTCAGCCCGGAAGCTGCCCCGCCGAAAAAAGGCGCGTATCTGTCGGACTGGTACAACCAGGACCTGACACTGATCGGCAGCAAGGACATCAGTTTCGGCCCGCAACCGGCCGACGATATCTATCTGGAATACGAGTACTTCGGGCGCAAGGGGCCGTTCGAGCTGTACGGCTATGTCGACATTCCGAAGATCTTCAACATCGGCAACAGCCACGACAAAGGCGTGTGGGATCACGGCTCACCGGTGTTCATGGAACACGAGCCGCGCATCTCCATCGACTACCTCGCCGGCCGCAGCCTGGCCATCGGCCCGTTCAAGGAATGGTACGTGGCGTTCGACTGGATCTACGATCACGGCAGCCGTAAAGAGAACCGCGCCAACACCCTGTACAGCGGCTTCGGCACTGACATCGACACCCATTCGCGGGTCAACCTGTCGGCCAACCTGTACGGTCGCTACCAGTGGGAAAACTACGGTGCGAGCAATGAGTATTCATGGGACGGCTACCGCGCGCAGCTCAAGTACATCGTGCCCATCGACAAATTCAGCAACGGCGCGTCGCTGACCTACATCGGTTTCACCAACTTCGATTTCGGCTCGGACATTCACAAGGACAACCCGGCGCGCACCGCCAATGCCACGGTGGCGACCAACGTGCTGTTGTACTCGTTCACCCACCTGCGCTTCACCCTGGTCGGCCGTTACTTCCATAACGGCGGCAACTGGGAGGACGGCAGTGAGTTGAACTTCGGCGACGGCAATTTCCGCGCGCGCTCCAACGGTTGGGGTTACTACGCCGGCATCGGCTACCAGTTCTGAAATCAGGAGATTCTCATGCAAGCAATGACGCGTCTGACCCTGGCCGCTGCGGCCCTGCTCTCTTCCACTACTTGGGCGGCTGAAGCGCCGATCCAGCCGAAAGTCGTGCTGATCACCATGTTCGCCCCCGAGGCGCAGAACTGGATCGAGCGCCTCGACCTGAAACAGGAAATCCGCGTACCGGGGCTGTCCGCCGAGTACCCGAGCATTCGCTGCAACAGCCAGCAGGTGTGCCTGCTGACCACCGGCATGGGCCAGACCAACGCCGCGGCTTCGACCCTGGCCCTGGCGCTGTCGCCGAAATTCGATCTACGCAAAAGCTACTTCCTGATCGCGGGTATCGCCGGGATTAGCCCGAAACACGGGACCATCGGCACTGCGGCGTGGGCGCATTACCTGGTGGAATTCGGTACCCAATGGGAGCTGGATTCGCGCGATGCGCCGGCGAGCTGGCCGACCGGTTACCTCGGCATCAACACCAAAGGCCCGAACGAAAAACCGCCGTTGGACTACAAGACCGAAGTCTTCGAACTCAACCCGAAACTGCAGGCCAAAGCCTTCGCCCTGAGCCACAAGGTCGAGCTGAGCGAGAGCAAGGAATCGGCAGCGTGGCGCCGCAAATACCCGTCGGCCCCGGCCAATCAGCCGCCGGTCGTCACCCGCTGCGACACATTGGCTGGCAACACCTGGTTCTCCGGTACACGCCTGAGCGAACGCGCCGAGGTCTGGACCAAATTGTTGACCGATAACAAGGGTGAATACTGCACCACACAACAGGAAGACAACTCCACTTACGAGGCCTTGTTACGCGCCAGTCGCGAAGGTCTGGTGGATGTGCAGCGTCTGGCCGTGGTGCGTGCCGGCTCTGACTTTGATCGTCCGGAGCCGGGCGGCAGCGAAGTGGACAATCTGTTGAAGTACGCCGATCAGGACGGGTTCGTGCCGGCGCTGGAAAACCTCTACCGCTCGGGCAATCCGCTGGTGCAGGACATTCTGAAACACTGGTCAGCGTGGGAAAACGGCGTCCCGCAATCCTGAGCCCAACAAAGAACCCTGTGGGAGCTGGCTTGCCAGCGATGGCATCAGTTCAGTCAACATCTCCATCGACTGTTCTATTGCTATCGCTGGCAAGCCAGCTCCCACAGGCTATGCGGTGTCTGGAAGATCAGGGAATCAGGATGACCTTGTCGCCACTGCCCTGATTCACCTGCGCGTAGCTGTCTACCCCCTCCGCCAATGGCACCTCCACCAACCCCTGCGGCAACGGCAACAGATCCTCATCGAAGAACCGCCCAAACTGCTCAAGCATCACCGCACAGGCTTGCACGCCGTACAGCAGCGAGTTGATCCCGACCACCGAACCGCCCTTGCGGTACAACGCCAGCGCCGGCAATTGCACATGGCCATCGACCGGTGCGGCGATGATCGCGATGCGGCCGAACGCGGCCAATGCCGCCACCGAGGCGGGCAGCCAGAAGCCGGTGGTGTCGAAGATCACGTCAGCGCCACCGCTATACACCGCGTTGACCTGCGCGCCGAGGTCTTCGGGTTTATCCAGCTGAATCGTCTGGAAGCCCTGCGCCTGCAACTCCTTAACCTGCTCCGGCCGCCGCGCAGCCGCGAGGATTTGCGCACCACGCACCTTGGCCAGCGCCAACGCCGCCGTGGCCACCGCGCCGCCGCCGATCACCAACAAACGGGTTTCAGCGCTCACCAGACTGCGCTCCAGCGCATCCCACGCCGTGGTGTAAGGCACACCGAGGCTGGCCGCCTGGGCGAAACTCAAGTGCGACGGTTTGTGCGCCACACCATTGGCCGGCAGTTTGACGAACTGCGCGTGCGAGCCATCGGCGAAAAAGCCCAGCTCACGCCCGGTGCCCCAGACTTCCTGACCGAGCAACGCCTGCGGGCCTTCGACCACGACACCGGCAAAATCACGCCCGGGAATCCGCGGCAACGTGGTGTACGGAAACCGCCCGAGCACGCTCTTCACATCGCTGGGGTTCAGACCGGCGGCCTTGATCTCGACCAGCACTTCACCAGCACTCGGTACGGGTTTGGCGACATCGACGAAGCGCAGGGAGGACAGTTCGCCGGTTTTATCGAATTGCAGTGCTTTCATGAGGACATCCATCAAAGGGAAAAAGGAATTCAGGACAGCCAACCGGCGACCAGTTGCCGGCCCATCGGCCACAACTGCTCACCCGCAAGCATGCCCAGCAGCCCCACCAGCGCGATGGCCGGTGGTGCCGGGGAACGGAAGTCCAGTGCGCCATAGAGCAGGCCGACACCCAGACCGATGGCCAGCGAAATCAGGTAGTTCATGGGGAAACTCCGCCTCGTGAAAGGAATGGGCAGAGTCTAGGGAAGGATGGGCAGAGGTGTCGGCCAAGGACTTCTGAATTTCGGCCAAAAGCCCGACCCCCCCTGTAGGAGCTGCCGCAGGCTGCGATCTTTTGACTTTGATTTTGAAAACAAGATCAAAAGATCGCAGCCTGCGGCAGCTCCTACAGGGATCGGGTTCAGGCCGTGGGGAATTGCGAAGGTGCCACACCCAGCTCGCGCCGGAACATGTCACTGAAACTGCTCGGCGAATACCCCAGCTCGCGAGCGATCGCGCTCACCGGCACGCCCTGAATCAACTCGGCCACCGCCGTCGCCAGTTGCACCTGCCGCCGCCATTCGGCGAAGCCCATGCCGAGGCTGTCCTTGAACAGCCGCGCCAGCGTGCGCACGCTGGCCCCGGCGTTTTCCGCGTGCTGTTCGAACGGAATGTCCAGCGACGGTGCCGCCATCACCGCCTGGCACAGATTCATCAGACGCCGGTCGGAATCGTCCGGCAGCGGGATCTTCAATTGCGAGCGCCGGGCACGCTTGAGCTCCAGCAACGCCAGCCCGACCAAGGCGTCGTAATAAGCCGACTCACCGCTGTCGCCCTGCTCCACCAGCCCGACGATCAACTCACGCAACAGCCCACCGACCTCGATCACCTGCACCGTCGGATCCAGCGTTGCCGCCAGCACCGGGCGCAGGTAGATATTGCGCATTTGCAAGTCCGAGACCACGCGAATTCCATGCGGCACCCCGGGTGGCAACCACACCGCGCGCTGCGGCGGCACCACCAGTGCCTCATGCGGGGTCTCGACCCACATCACTCCGCTCATCGCATACAGCAACTGCCCCCAGACATGCTCGTGCGGCTCGATGAACAACCCGCGCGGATAAGTGCGCGCCAGCGGTTGCACCGGCACATCGGTATCCGTGAGATCGGGGGGTGCGGCGAGGGCCATGGCGAGCATTCATTGGGGTTGGCGGAAGGCGCATGGTAACCAGTCGGTCACAGCGTCGACAACGATAGATACCGTCGGACAATCCGAGTGAATTTTCCCGACGCGCCGCGATCCTTCTAATACCACAGGGAGGATTACGGGCTTTATGAACAACGCAAAACTGTTTGTCATCGATTACACCCTTCACGGCACGCCCAAGTCGTTCATTATCCGCTCGGACAGAATGGACAACGCCGAGGCGTGGCACTGGGCAAGCTGCGACGCCGGTGTGGGTCGCATCCCGCGTTTCGGCCGGGAAAAAGTGCAAAAGACCAGCAAACCGATGGCGGAGAAATTCGGCGTGGAAAATGTCACATGGCGACCGGCGAGCTAGACTCTCGTCAGGCGATGGGGACTCTTTGGGGGCTTACACAATGACCAGCATCTTCAGCCCGGCGCATCTGGATTACGGACTGGACAGCCTGTTCGGACGTATCACCAAAAGCGTGGACTGTCAGGTGGGTCTTGAGGCTGTCGAAGACGACCCGTATAGCTTCGCCCTGCGCGTACCGGCGCCGTTACCAGAAGACCTGGACCAGGCGAAAACCGTGGTGGTCAGGGTCGACGGGCGACGACTGCAAGGCACGGTGCGCCGTACCGAACGGCTGGATGATGAAAGCCTGAAACTGCAAGTGGAGCCTGATTAGGCTCCACTTTTTTTGCGCGCGGTTATTTGGGGTGGGCGCAATGGCAGCCTTTGCTTGAACACTCTTCACCGCCCTTGTGGTGGTGAGCGCAGGCTTCACAGCAATAGTGCTTGCCGTGTACGGCGTAAGAGTGGTCGCCTTCTTTGATGGTGCATTTGCAGTTGGGGCAGTCGCATTTTCTATCGGGCATGGGGGCAGACTCCTTTTTTTGGTGGTTGTCTGGGCTTTTGGGATAAGCCGTAAATACCAGTGTAGGAGCTGCCGCAGGCTGCGATCTTTTGATCTGGTTTTTTTCGGGAATTGGGTGAATATCCGTTTCTTCGGGTACTGCCGCTGGCGGTTTCGCTCTTACAGCGAGTCACCTTTTCCAGACGCCGAAAAGGTAACCCAAAAGGCTTTGCCCCCGGCGTACGGCACTTCGCTGGGGCTCAGTGTTCCCTCGCTACGGTGTCCATCCGGGGGCATCGCCTCCGGTTTGCTTCGCTGCACCTCCTCTCGATGTATGCGGCTCCGCCGCATGGCGCTGCGCGCCTAACTCCCGGATGGACACCTTCGCTCGGCCTGCCGAAGGGGCTGAAGATCAAAAGCCACATGAAAAGCCAAAGCCAAAGCCAAAGCCAAAGCGGATCAAAAGATCACAGCCTTCGGCAGTTCCTACATGGGATTGGGTGTATTCAGTTGGAGATTGGTCGGCTGACAGGCCGCCTTCGCGAGCAAGCCCGGTCCCACAGTTGGGCCGGGTGCATCCGCAAGAGATTGGTCGGCTGTCAGGCCGCCATCGCCAGCAGGCTGACTCCTACAATTTAGAGTGCGTGCCCCCCATGCGGCGAAGCCGCCCCACTCAACACAATGAGCGTTAGCTCGAGTAAAGCTTTTGATCTCAGGGCCCGTCGGCAGGCTGAGTGGAGGGATTTATCCGGGGGTGGGAGCGCAGCGACCGTTTGGCGAAGCCAAACACAGCGAGAGGAGGTGCAGCGAAGCAAACCGTAGGCGCTGCCCCCCGGATGAATCCCGCAGCGAAGGAACCCGAGCCTAGGCGAGGGCCGAACGTCAGGGTAAAGCCTTTTTGGTTACTTTTTCGGCGTCTGGAAAAAGTGACCCGCCGTAAGGGCGGAACCCTAAGCCGCCGTTACCGCAGCAACGGATATACACCCAAAACTCAATCAGAACCCCGAACACTACTCCGATACATAAAAACCAAAGCCAACCCCAGACACACCATCGCCAACACCCGCGAAGACGAAAGCTCGATCGCCGGATTCCCCAACCAGCCAAAATTATCAATCAACATCCCCATCCCCAGCTGACCAACAATCACCGCAACAGTCGCCACCGCAGTCCCCACAACAGGCACCGCACCGACCATGACCATCATGTAAACCACCCCAAACAGCGCCCCGCAGACCTGCCACTTCGGCACATCAAACAAACTCACCGCATGCGCCGGTTCAAAAAACACAATCAACAACCCGGTGACCACCGCCCCGACGAAAAACGTCAGCAAACTGCTGCGCAATACCCCGACGCTTTCACCGAGGCGTCCATTGATTGCCGCCTGGACGCTCAACACCGCGCCAGCCAACACCACCACTGCCAACAAAATAACCAGACTCATATTCTCAACCCCGCGCAATCAGAACCAATGCCACCACAATCAAGCCCAACGCCAGCCACCGCTCGGCATTGACCTTCTTGCGCGTCGCGCCGAACCAGCCGAAATGGTCGATCAGCACACTCTTGCCGACCTGCCCGGAGAGAATCGCGATCATCGTCATCGCAATCCCGATATGTGGGGTCGCCAGGGTCAGCACCACCACATAGATCGGCCCGAGAAAGCCGCCGATCAATTGCCAGCGCGGCAGTTCGGTCAGCGCCGGGCCTTTCTGCGGGCCGGCGAACAACAGCAGCAAAAACAGAATCGCCGAACCCACGCCGAAGATGCTCAAAGTCGCCCACAGATGCCCGACCTGCTCCCCCAACGGCCCCAGCAATCCGGCCTCCACCGACAGGCCCATGCCGGCCAGAATCACCAGCGGCAGCAACAACAGGCGCAACCACGACCGGGTCGCCGGCGCCGCCACACTCACTTCATCCAATGTCTGCATCATCCAAAACCCACGCAAGTAAACGATGGCGCGGATTATCGGCTGGCGCAGCTGTGCGATAAATGGGAGCATCCTGACAACACTTTTGCGCAACTCGCACAGCAGGACGATCCATGCATGGGCTGAACGAACTGGGATTCAAGGCGCTGAGGCTGTTTGTGGCGGTGCTCGACCACGGCAGTTTTTCCGAAGTCGCCCGACGCGAGGGCGTGGCGCCCTCTTCGATCTCGCGGCAGATTCAGTTGATGGAGCAGGCGCTGAACCAGCAATTGCTCTACCGCCACACCCGCGCTGTGACGCCGACCGAGGCCGGGCGCATGCTCGGCCACCATGCGCGGCTGGTGCTGGTGCAACTGGAGGAAGCCGAGCAAGCGTTGCAGGAGCAGCAAAGCGAACCCACCGGGCTGGTGCGGATCAACGCGCCGGTGGTGTTCGGCCAACGGCATCTGACGCCGTGGCTCGGTCAGTTGTGCGCGCGCTATCCAAAGCTGCAACTGGACATCCAGCAGACTGACCATTACGTCGACCCATTGCAGGAAGGCGCCGACCTGCTGTTTCGCATAGGCCCGATGCACGACTCAAGCATGCAGGCGCGGATTCTGGCGCCGCACCGCTTTCAGGTTGCGGCCAGCCCGGCTTACCTGAAGCGTCACGGCACGCCGCAACATCCCGACGAACTCGCGCAACACCAGTGCCTGGCCTACAAAGGTGCGACCGGTCAGCAACGCTGGTTCTTCCGTCAGGGCCAGGGCGACTGGACACCCTGGTCGGTCAAAGGCCCGATCACCGGCAACCACGCCGACACCCTCACCCAGGCCGCCGAGCAAGGCCTGGGGCTGGTGATGTTTCCGTCATGGCTGATTGGTGAGGCGGTGCGCGAAGGCACGCTGGTGCCGGTGTTGCGCGAGTATCAGGTATCGAACAGCCTGGAGCCGCAGCAGATCGCGGTGCTGTGGCCGGGGAGCCGAAGGTTGTCGGTGAAGGTGCGGACGGTAATTGATTTCTTTGTCGAGTGCTTTGGTGAAGTGCCGTACTGGGACAGACCTTAATCCTTACACCGTCCCCGTGTAGGAGCTGCCGAAGGCTGCGATCTTTTGATCTTGCTGTTTAAAAAATCAAAAGATCGCAGCCTTCGGCAGCTCCTACACGGTTTGTGTAAAACGTTAAATACGGAACTGGCCCACCAGTTTGCCCAATCGCTGGCCAAGTTCCGCCAGACTGCGCGAAGTCTGCGCGCCCAACTGGGTCTCATCCGCCACGCTGTCCACCGCCACCGCGATCTGATGCACGCTGCGGTTGATCTCTTCGGCCACTGCCGTTTGTTCCTCGGCAGCACTGGCGATCTGCGCGTTCATCGAGTTGATGGTCGCGATCAAGTCAGCCATGGCGTCCAGCGACGCCCCGGCCTGATTGGCCTGTGCCGAGGTACCATCGCCCGCTTCACTGGAACGGCGCATCGCCTCGACCGCCGACTGCGTACCCGCTTGCAGGCGATCAATCATCCCTTGAATCTCCTGGGTGCTGATCTGCGTGCGGCTGGCCAGTGCCCGCACTTCGTCCGCCACCACCGCAAAACCGCGCCCGGCCTCCCCGGCGCGCGCCGCTTCAATCGCGGCGTTGAGTGCCAGCAGATTGGTCTGCTCGGCAATCGAGCGGATCACCCCGAGCACGCCGACAATCGACGACACGTCCTGCTGCAGGCTGTCGAGCGACACGCCGCTGCTGCGAATATCATCCACCAGCGCATGAATCTGCTTGATGCTGCCGGCCACCACGCGTTTGGCGCTCTGCCCTTCTTCATCAGTCTGCTGCGCGGCGACCGCGGCGTTCTGCGCGCTCTTGGCGACTTCCTGGGCAGCGGCGGACATCTCGTTGATCGCCGTGGCGACCTGATCGGTCTCGTGGCGCTGACGCTCCATGGCCTGATCGGAACGCTGGGCCTGATCCGATACCTGGGTGACCAGGCCGGTCAGTTGCGTGGTCATCTCGGTGATCTGCCGCACCAGACCGTGGATTTTGTCGACGAAGCGGTTGAACGAGCCGGCCAGTTCGCCGAGTTCGTCCTGGCTGGTGATGTTCAACCGGCGGGTCAGATCGCCCTCGCCCGCCGCGATGTCGTCGAGGTTGGCTTTCATCAGGTTCAACGGCCGCAGAATGGTGTTGGCCAACAGCATCCCGGCGATGGCAATCACCAACAGCACCAGCACCGCCACGCCGACGATACTGAGGATCACGCCTTGCATGCGCTCCTGCACTTGTGCCTCGACCACTGCCACTTGCGCTTCAATGCCGTCGAGGTTGACCGAGGTACCGACCGCCATGTCCCACTTCGCCAGGTATTCGGTGTAGCCGAGTTTCGGCACCAGCACACTGGCATTGCCCGGCAGTGGCGAGCTGTATTGCAGATAGTGGGTGCCGTCCTTCGCCACTTTCACCAGGCCGAGGTTGACGTAGACGCCGTTGGGGTCGCGGTTGTCCTTGAAGCTTTTGCCCACGCCTTCAGGATCGTTGGCCTTGAACAGGCGCACGGTCTCGGAGTCGTAGCCGAAGAAGTAGCCGTCCTTGCCGTAGCGGATGCCCGACAGCAGCTTGATCGCCTGCGCCCGCGCCGCGTTGTCACCGGGGGCGGCAGCGTCGTACAGCGGTTTGATCGTGGTCATGGCCACGGCGACGTAACTTTGCAGGGTGGCCTTGGCGTCGGCGAGCAGGCGCTCGCGGGTCTGCTCGACCTCGGTGTGCGCCTGTTGCTGGAGGATGAACAGCGTGGTCAGGCTGATGACCAGCGCAAAGAGCAGCACCGGCAGGACGGCAAGGGACAGGACTTTGGCCTTGAGACTCAAGCGCATTGGGGGGCTCACTCTTTTGGTTTTATTGGCGTGGTTAAAGGCGTTAACGGCACGCGCGAGCAAAAGTTGAACCCAAAAAAGATCGCAGCCTTCGGCAGCTCCTACACCAATCTCTGTAGGAGCTGCCGAAGGCTGCGATCTTTTGATCTTCAGCTTTTAATCAGAGGACCATCGCGGCCACCCAGCCAAACGCCAGCAGCGGCAGGTTGTAATGCAGGAAGGTCGGGACCACGGTGTCCCAGATGTGGTGATGCTGGCCATCGACGTTCAGACCGGAGGTCGGGCCCAGCGTCGAGTCGGAGGCCGGCGAGCCGGTATCGCCCAGCGCCCCGGCGGTGCCGACGATGCACACGATGGCCATCGGGCTGAAGCCCAGTTGCACGCACAGCGGCACGAAAATCGCCGCCAGAATCGGCACCGTGGAGAACGACGAGCCGATACCGATGGTCACCATCAGGCCCACCAGCAGCATCAGCAACGCGCCGATCGCCTGGCTGTGATCGATCCACGCCGCCGCGCTTTCCACCAGCGAGCGCACTTCGCCGGTGGCCTTGAGCACTTCGGCAAAACCCGAGGCGGAGATCATGATGAAGCCGATCATCGCCATCATCTTCATGCCTTCGGTGAACAGGTCGTCGGTCTCGCGCCACTTGACGATGCCCGAGGCCGAGAAGATCAGGAACCCGGCCAGTGCGCCGATAATCATCGAGTCCAGCAGCAACTGAATGATGAACGCGGCGGCAATCGCCAGACCGGCAATGGCGATGGTCTTCGGGTTGTACGCCACGCTGACTTGCTCGACTTGTTCGATCTTCTGCAGATCGTAAACGCGCTTCTTGCGATAGCTGAAAAACACCGCCAGCAACAGGCCGAAGACCATGCCCAGCGCCGGAATCGCCATGGCGTGCATGACGTTGATCTGGCTGATATCGACCCCGGCCTTGCTGACGTTGGCCAGCAGGATCTGGTTGAGGAAAATGTTGCCGAACCCCACCGGGAACACCATGTACGGGGTGATCAGGCCGAAGGTTATGACGCAGGCGATCAACCGGCGATCCAGCTGCAACTTGGTCAGTACATAAAGCAGCGGCGGCACCAGCAGCGGAATGAACGCAATGTGGATCGGCAGGATGTTCTGCGAGGCAATCGCCACCACCCACAGCAGACCGATCAGCAGCCATTTGACGCTGCCGCCGCCGGTCGAATGCTGACGATCGACCATCGCCAGGGCCTTGTCGGCCAGCGCGTGGGCCAGGCCGGACTTGGCAATCGCCACGGCGAAAGCGCCGAGCAACGCGTAGGACAACGCCACCGTCGCCCCGCCACCCAGGCCGCTGTTGAACGCCTTGAGCGTGGCGTCGATGCCCAGACCACCGGTCAGGCCACCGACCAGCGCACCGACGATCAGGGCAATCACCACGTGCACGCGGGACAGGCTGAGGATCAGCATGACGCCGACCGCAGCAATCACTGCATTCATTTCACTACCTCAAAAACACTGCGATGAACGATCACCGCCAGACAGGATGAGTCCGCCAACGGTTAACCGGCGGATTTGCAAAGAGGGTCTTATTAGAAGGGCGCGCACTGTGCCGCAGAGTGGCGATGGTGTCAAAGCAACCGAATGTAACAACCGATGAACAACCCTGTAGGAGCTGCCGCAAGCTGCGATCTTTTGATTTTGATTTTTAAAAAACAAGATCAAAAGATCGCAGCCTGCGGCAGCTCCTACAGGGGATTGGTTGCATGCGGCAATTGGTCATATTGCGCTTGAGCAATAAAGAAAGGCGAAACGCGGCCGTTACAGTGCAAAGTCTCAGATATTTATCGAATAAGGACGTCTCCATGTCGCTCAGACAACTTTCCATTCAATGGAAAATCACCCTGCTCGCCGGCCTGTGCCTGGCGGGCATCGTGACCCTGCTGGTGGGTCTTTCGCTGTATCGCATGGAGCACAGCTCCGAGCTGGTGAAGGCTTCGAGCATGGAGATGCTGACCGAGTCGGCCCAGGCGCGCATTGAGTCGCAGGGTGAGGTGCAGGCTGCCGGGATTCGCCAGCAGTTCATGGACGCCTATCAATATGGCCACGGCTTCTCGCGGCAGGTGCTGTTCCTGCGCGAACAGGCCGAGAAGCGCTTCCTCGATGCCTTCGACCTGCGCGAAGACATGACCCGTCAGGTCAAGTCCGCGCTGCAGGCCAACCCGGACCTGCTCGGTCTGTCGCTGGTGTTCGAAGCCAACGCCTTGGATGGCAAGGATGAACTGTTCGCCGGTCAGGCTGAACTGGGCAGCAACGACAAGGGCCGCTTCGCCCTGTACTGGTCGCAGCCGACTCCCGGCAAAGTCACCTCGATGGCGCTGCCGGAAAGCGACATGGCCGACACCAGCACCGGCCCCAGCGGTCAGGCCGCCAACGCCTGGTTCACCTGCCCGCGCACCACGCTCAAACCGTGCGTGATCGAACCGTACTTCTATGTGATCGACGGCCAGAACGTGCTGATGACCAGCATCGTCTTCCCGCTGATGGTCAACGGTAAAGTCATCGCCTCGCTGTCGGTGGACATCAACCTCAACAGCCTGCAGGCGATCAGCCAGGGCGCGAGCAAAAAACTCTACGACGGCCAGACCGCCGTGAGCATCATCAGCCCCACCGGCCTGCTCGCCGGTTACAGCCCGGATGCGAGCAAACTGAGCAAGCGTCTGGATGCCGTGGACACCGTCAGCGGCGCTGAACTGTTGCGTCAGCTCGCGGCCAGCAGCAGCGTCAGCAGCCTGCACAGCAACGGCCAGTTGAAAGTGCTGTCGCCGTTCCAGCCGATCCCCGGCGGGCCGTCGTGGGGCGTGTTGCTCGACGTGCCGGAAAAGGTTCTGGTCAGCCGCGCCGAAGCGCTCAAGCAGCAACTGGATGCGAGCAACAACTCCGGCACCCTGATCGAACTGAGCCTCGGCGTGCTGGCGGCATTGGTCGGTCTGCTGCTGGTGTGGCTGATGGCGCGCAGCGTGACCAAACCGATCCTCGGCGTCGCGCATATGCTCGAAGACATCGCCAGTGGTGAAGGTGATCTGACCCGCCGTCTGGCCTATGACAAGCAGGATGAACTCGGTCAACTGGCCGGCTGGTTCAACAAGTTCCTCGACAAGTTGCAGCCGATCATCGCCGAGGTGAAACGCTCGGTGCAGGACGCGCGCAACACCGCCGACCAGTCCTCGGCCATCGCCACTCAGACCAGCGCCGGCATGGAACAGCAATACCGTCAGGTCGATCAGGTCGCCACCGCCTCTCACGAAATGAGCGCCACCGCGCAGGACGTCGCACGCAGTGCTGCGCAAGCCGCTGAAGCCGCCAAGGACGCCGACCGCGCCACCCGCCAGGGCCTGACCGTGATCGACCGCACTACCGCAAGCATCGACACGCTCGCCGCCGACATGAGTGCGGCGATGTTTCAGGTCGAAGGGTTGGCCGCCAACAGCGAGAAGATCGGCACCGTGCTGGAAACCATCCGCGCCATCGCCGAACAGACCAACCTGCTGGCGCTCAACGCGGCGATCGAAGCCGCTCGCGCCGGTGAAGCCGGGCGTGGTTTTGCAGTGGTCGCCGACGAAGTGCGCAACCTCGCCCGCCGCACCCAAGAGTCGGTGGAAGAAACCCGTCAGGTCATCGAGCAACTGCAGACCGGCACCCAGGATGTGGTCGGGTCGATGGGCAACAGCCATCGTCAGGCGCAGGGCAGTGTCGAACAGGTCGGGCAAGCGGTGACCGCACTGCGCCAGATCGGCGACGCAGTGACAGTGATCAGCGACATGAACCTGCAGATCGCCAGCGCGGCGGAAGAACAGAGCGCGGTGGCCGAGGAGATCAACAACAACGTCGCGACCATTCGCGACGTAACCGAATCGCTGTCCGGACAGGCCAATGAGTCGGCGCGGGTGAGCCAGTCGCTGAACAGCCTGGCGAATCAGCAGCAGAGTCTGATGGATCAGTTCCGGGTCTGACGGCATCACCCTCCCCTGTAGGAGCTGCCGCAGGCTGCGATCTTTTGATCCTGTTTTTTAAGATCAAGATCAAAAGATCGCAGCCTGCGGCAGCTCCTACAGGGGGTTTGTGGTGTTTGGGGGATCAGCGTTTAGGCAGCTCGATCACCACCTTCAACCCGCCCCACTCGCTCTCGCCCAGCACCAGCAACCCGCCCCACGTCTCGACGATATCGCGCACGATCCCCAGTCCCAGACCATGCCCGTCAGTCTGCTCGTCGAGCCGCGTGCCACGGCTGAACACCTGCGTGCGTTGCTCTTCAGGAATCCCCGGCCCGTCATCCTCAACGCTCAGGGCGTAGCCATCTGTTCTTTCGATCACACTCAGACGCACTTCGGCATCCGCCCATTTGCAGGCGTTGTCCAGCAAGTTGCCGAGCAGTTCCAGCAAGTCCTCGCGGTCCCACGGCAGTTGCAGCCCCGGCGGCGCGACATAACTCAACGCCAGATGCTCGCCGTGGATCATGTTCAGCGTTGCCAGCAATCCCGGCAGTTCCGCATCGCAATCAAACAGCGCACCCGGCAGCGCATCACCTGACAACCGCGCGCGATTAAGCTCGCGATTGAGCCGCTGTTGCACCTGCTCCAACTGTTCCTTGAGTATCTTGCGCAGCTCCGGGTGGGCATCGAGTTTTTCGCTCGACGCCAGACTCAGCAGCACCGCCAGCGGCGTCTTCAGCGCATGTCCCAGGTTGCCCAGCGCATTGCGCGAGCGCTTGAGGCTGTCTTCGGTGTGCGCGAGCAAATGGTTGATCTGTGCCACCAGCGGCTCCAGTTCGACCGGCACCTGATCGTCCAGTTGCGAACGCTGGCCCTGCTGCAACTGGGCAATCTGCTCGCGCGCCCGTTCAAGTGGCTTCAACGCGCGCCGCACCGTCAGCCGTTGCAGCAGCAGAATCAGCAGCAAACCGGCCAGGCCCAACCCGAGGCCGATCTGGCGCATGCGCTGGAAGCTCTCGCGCACCGGGGTGTAATCCTGCGCAACGCTGATCGAAATCGACTGCCCCAGACGTCGATAGTCCGAACGCAATACCAGCAACTGCTGACCGTCCGGCCCCAGTTGCAGGTTGCTGTGCAAACCCGGGTGCTCCAGCAGTGGCAGATCCTGATCCCACAGCGAACGCGAGCGCCAGTGGCTGTCGGCAAAATCGATGCGGAAGTAATGCCCGGAAAACGGTCGCTGATAGGCCGGCGACAGGTGCCGCTCATCCAGTTGCAAACCTTGCGGGCCACGCACCAGCGCCACCAGCAGGCTTTCGCTGTCGTTGCGCAGACCGGCTTCGAGGTAACGCTGCAATCCCACTTCGAACAACCACAGGCTGGTTTGCGCCAGCACCAGACCGACGATCACCATCACGCTGATCAAGCCCAGGCTCAAACGGCGCTGGATCGACCTCACGAAGCTTGCCCGCCGAACAGGTAACCCTGGCCGCGACGGGTTTCGATCACGGCTTTACCGAGCTTGCGCCGCAGGTGGTTGACATGGACTTCGAGGACGTTGGAATCACGCTCGGTCTCGCCGTCGTAGAGGTGCTCGGCGAGGTGGGATTTCGACAGGATCTGTTCCGGGTGCAGCATGAAATAGCGCAGCAGGCGGAATTCGGCGGCGGTCAGCTGAATCTCGCTGCCGTCGCGAATCACGCACTGGCGACCTTCGTCCAGATGCAGGCCGGCGGCCTTGAGCGTCGGCTGGTTGGCCTGGCCCTTGGAGCGGCGCAGCAACGACTGCACCCGCAGGTGCAGCTCTTCGGGATGGAACGGTTTGGTCAGGTAATCGTCGGCGCCGGCCTTCAGGCCTTCGATGCGCTCGGCCCAGGAATCGCGGGCGGTGAGGATCAGCACCGGGGTCGACAGGCCACCGGCGCGCCATTGCGCCAGCACCTCCAGCCCGGGAACGCCGGGCAGGCCGAGGTCGAGAATGATCAGGTCATACGGCTCGCTGCTGCCCTGATAGACCGCATCACGCCCGTCCGCCAGCCAGTCCACCGCGTAGCCTTGGCGCTGCAGGCCGGCGATCAGTTCTTCGGCCAGCGGCACGTGGTCTTCCACCAGAAGCAAACGCATCGGTCAATCTTCCTTGTCTTTCACGAGTTCGCCGGTATCGGCCTTCAGGTGCAGCTCGCGCGCTACACCCTCGGCCGTCAGCAACTCGACTTCATAAACATAGACGTCGTGCTTTTCCTCCAGCTCGACCTCCAGCAGTTTGGCCCCCGGATAGCGATCCAGCGCCTGTTGCAAAACCTGCTCCAGCGGCAGGATCACCCCCTGCTGACGCAGCTTCAGCGCCTCGTCCTGATCGAGGTCGCGGGCCATCGCCGCCGAGCAAACAATCACAAGCGCCAACGCCGTGCGGCTGGTGGCGCGAACATTAGCCTTCATTACGTATCCTGATGATCCTTGAGAACCTGCCCAGTGACCGCGTCTAATTCCAGATCCCACTCCAGCCCTTGCGGATCACGCATTTCGACCTGGTAGACGTACTTGCCGTACTCCTCTTCCAGCTCGGTTTCGGTGATGGTCGAGCCCGGGTGTCTGGCCAGCGCCGTGGCGTTGAGCTTCTCGAAGGAGACGATAGTACCAGCGTCGCGCAGACGCAGGGCTTCATCGGGGCCAAGATCGCGGGCGTGGGCGAGGCTGGCGGTCAGGCCGATGATCGAGGCAATGGACAGGGCAGTCAGGGTTTTCATGGGTGTCTCCGTATTTTTATGTGCAGCTACGGTCGGCACCATAGCGGTGCGAACTTAACTGAAACTGAATTGCCATCATTGCCCTGTAGGAGCTGCCGCAGGCTGCGATCTTTTGATTTTGCCTTTATAAAGTCAAAAGATCGCAGCCTTCGGCAGCTCCTACAAAAGCAGTAACATGTGCTTATAATTGTTCGCTTGCTAACGATCGAGACCGGTATGACTGCCATCCACATCAAGTTCCCCTCCCTCACCCTCAAGGCCGGCCCACGGGCCATGGCGCGCATTCGTGCCCAGGGCCTGAACGCCGCTGACGTCGGCACCCTGCCCGGTGCGGCCGGCGGGCCGAAGGCATTGGGGATTCAGGGGCTGGATCTGGCGTTGTTCGGTGAATGGCTACCAAGCGCGCCACGCGAGCGCTCGCTTATCGGTGCTTCAGTCGGCTCCTGGCGCTTCGCCAGCGCCTGCCTGCCGGACGCCGCCGAAGGCATCCGCCGCCTCGGTCAGTTGTACGCCGAGCAGAATTTCAACAAAGGCGTGACCATGGCCGAGATCAGCCAGAGCTCGCAGCGCATGCTCAATGACCTGCTCGACGGCCGCGACGCCAGCATCCTCAACAATGCCGACTACCGCCTGAACATCATGGTGGTGAAAAGCCACAGACGCCTGGCCGAGGACCATCGCGGCCGCCTCGGCCTGGCACTGGGTTCGGTGATCGCCGATAACCTGCGCGGTCGCGCGCGGCTGTCGCGGCACTTTGAGCGCCTGATCATCCACGACCCGCGCCTCGCGCCGCCGGTGAATGCGTTGAATGACTTCCCGTCGCGCTTCGTCGCCCTCAATGCCGGCAACCTGCGCCAGGCGCTGCTGGCCTCGGGGTCGATCCCGATGGTCATGGAAGGCGTGCGCGACCTGCCGGGCGCCGGTGCCGGCACGTTCCGCGACGGCGGCCTGCTCGACTATCACCTCGACCTGCCCTACAGCGGCGACGGCATCGTGCTCTATCCACACTTCACCGACCGGGTGATTCCCGGCTGGTTCGACAAGACCCTGCCGTGGCGCCGTGCCTCGGTGGAGCGCTTGCAGGACGTGCTGTTGCTCGCACCATCGAAGGAATATCTGGCGCGCCTGCCCTACGGCAAACTGCCCGACCGTAACGACTTCAAGCGCTTCATGGGGGATGCGCCGAGCCGCCAAAAGTATTGGCACGCGGCGATGGACGAAAGCCGCCGACTGGGCGACGAGTTTCTCGAACTGGCGGCCAACGGTCGCCTCGCCGAACGCTTGCTGACCCTTTAGTCAGTGTTTTCCCGCATCGCCAAACACAAGCTGGTAAACTCGCCGCCTGCCCGAATCGCTGCGGCGAACGCCACCTGAACAGAGCCGAAAATACTGTGGAAATCTTCAAGGAATTTACTTTCGAATCCGCCCACCGCCTGCCGCACGTACCGGACGGCCACAAGTGCGGACGCCTGCACGGTCACTCGTTCAAGGTGGCGCTGCACCTGAGCGGCGACCTCGATCCGCACACCGGCTGGATCCGTGATTTTTCCGAGATCAAGGCGATCTTCAAGCCGCTGTACGAGCGTCTGGATCACAACTACCTGAACGACATTCCCGGCCTGGAAAACCCGACCAGCGAAGTGCTGGCCAAATTCATCTGGAATGAAATGAAGCCCCTGCTGCCGGAACTCAGCGCGATCCGCATTCACGAGACCTGCACCAGCGGTTGCATTTATCGCGGTGAGTAACCCAACACAAATCCCCCTGTAGGAGCTGCCGCAGGCTGCGATCTTTTGATTTTTTTTCAAGATCAAAAGATCGCAGCCTGCGGCAGCTCCTACAGGGGGATCTGCGTTAACAGCCTTCACGGCTGTTTTTTTATGCCTATGCTTTTTGGCTCAACCCCGCCAAGAGGACAGGTCGATGACGGACTGGTTGCTGGATCAGGTCTTCGATTTCAACGGGCATCCGGTGCGCCACGCCGTGCGCGGTGACGGCCCGCCGCTGCTGTTCGTGCATGGCACGCCGTTTTCATCGTATGTGTGGCACCGCATCGCGCCGCATTTTTTCGCCAGTCACCGGGTGCATTATTTTGACCTGCTGGGTTACGGGCGCTCCGCACAACCGGATGCCGATGTTTCCCTCGGGGTGCAAAATCAACTGCTCGCGCAGTTGCTCGATCACTGGAACATCCAGCACCCGGACGTGGTCGCCCACGACTTCGGCGGCGCCACCGCGTTGCGCACGCATTTGCTCGATGGCAAGGACTACCGCAGCCTGACGCTGATCGATCCGGTGGCGCTGACGCCATGGGGTTCGCCGTTCGTGCAGCATGTGCGCCAGCATGAAACGGCGTTCAGCGGCCTGCCGGACTACATCCAGCGCGCTATCGTCCCGACCTACATTCGCGGGGCGATTCACCGCGACATCCCCGACGAGGAGCTCGCGCCCTACGTGCAACCGTGGCTCGGCGATCCCGGGCAAGCGGCGTTCTATCGGCAGATCGCGCAAATGGACGAGCGCTACACCCGCGAGGCCGAACCGCTGTACCCGAGCATCCGCTGCCCGGTGCAGATTCTCTGGGGCGAAGAGGATCAATGGATTCCCATCGAACGTGGTCAAGCGTTACACAAGATGATTCCCGGTTCGCAATTTCACCCAATCGCCAACGCCGGCCACCTCGTCCAGGAAGACGCCCCGGAAGCAATCGTTGCTGCCCTGCTCAGATTTCTCTGACCCACATAAATCCCCCTGTAGGAGCTGCCGCAGTCTGCGATCTTTTGATGTTGTTTTTAAAGATCAAAATCAAAAGATCGCAGCCTTCGGCAGCTCCTACATTGGGCTTTGGTGCTTTCAGATGCACTGTTTTCGCGCCTGACGGCGTGCCTCGTCTATACATAACCCGCGCCAATCAGCATTTGGCACGACCACTGCAACCCACCCCGCGTCCCCCCTCTTCAGCAAGGAACGCCCCATGACGCAGAACGATCCCGGCAACGATTACCCCCTCAGCGAAGTCCCGATGCACGCGCGAAAAGGCCTGGCCTCGACCGCCATGGTGTTACTGGGATTCACATTTTTCACCGCAACCATGTTCGCCGGCGGCAAGCTCGGTGTGGCGTTCAGTTTTGGCGAGATGATGGCGGTGATCATCGTCGGTAACCTGCTGCTCGGGCTATATGCGGCGGGGCTGGGTTATATCGCCTTCAAGAGCGGGCTTAATTCGGTGCTGATGGGGCGTTTCTGTTTTGGTGAAGTCGGCAGCAAGCTCAGTGACCTGATCCTCGGTTTCACCCAGATCGGCTGGTACGCCTGGGGCACTGCGACCGCCGCCGTGGTGCTCGGCAAATACTTCGATCTGGAGCAAGGCGCGGTGCTCGGTTTGATGGTGCTGTTCGGCCTGGTGTTCTGCGCCACGGCGTATATCGGTTATCGCGGCCTGGAGATCCTGTCGTACATCGCGGTGCCGGCGATGATGTTGCTGCTGATGCTGTCGATGTGGGTCGCGACGGTAAAAGTCGGTGGCCTCGATGGTTTGCTCAGCGTGGTGCCGACGGGTTCGCTGGACTGGTCGACCGCGATCACGCTGGTGTTCGGCACCTTCGTCAGCGGCGCGACCCAGGCGACCAACTGGACACGCTTCTCGCGCTCGGCACGGGTTGCCGTGCTGGCGAGCCTGATCGGATTTTTCATCGGCAATGGCTTGATGGTGCTGATCGGTGCCTACGGCGCGATCGTCTATCAGCAGCCCGACGTGGTTGAAGTGTTGCTGCTGCAAGGTTTCGCCATGGCCGCAATGGCCATGCTGCTACTGAATATCTGGAGCACCCAGGACAACACCATCTACAACTTCGCCGTCGCCGGCTGCAACCTGCTGCGCACCGGGCGGCGCAAAACCGTGACCCTGGCCGGCGCGGTGATCGGCACCCTGCTCGCCCTGCTGGGCATGTACGACATGCTGGTGCCGTACCTGATTCTGCTGGGCACGGTGATTCCGCCGATTGGCGGGGTGATCATGGCCGACTTTTTCTTCCGCTGGCGCGGGCGCTATCCGCGACTGGCCGACGCACGGCTGCCGGCGTTCAACTGGCCGGGGCTGGGGGCTTACGCGGTCGGCACGCTCGCCGCGTTCCACTCGCCGTGGGTCGCGCCGCTGGTAGGGATTGCCGCCGCCGCGCTAACGTATGTCATCGTCACCGGCCTGCTCGGCGCCCGCCGCGCCAGTGCGCCACTACCAGACCTATAAGAAGGATTCGCCTGATGCACATCATCAACGCCCGACTGCGCAACCAGGACGGTTTGCACGAATTGCACCTGGAAGACGGCCTGATCCGCAGCATCGGCCGCCAGACCGAAGCCCCGACCCTGAACCCCGGCGACCTCGACGCCGGCGGCAATCTGGTGGTACCGCCCTTCGTCGAGCCGCACATCCACCTCGACGCCACGCTGACCGCTGGCGAGCCGCGCTGGAACATGAGCGGCACGCTGTTCGAGGGCATCGAGTGCTGGGGCGAGCGCAAGGTCACCATCACCGAAGAAGACACCAAGACCCGCGCCAAAAAGACCATCCAGGCCCTGGCCGCACACGGCATCCAGCACGTGCGCACCCACGTCGACGTCACCGATCCGCAGCTCACCGCGCTCAAGGCGATGCTCGAAGTCCGCGAAGAGTCCCGGCAGTTGATCGACCTGCAAATCGTCGCGTTCCCGCAGGAAGGCATCGAGTCGTTCCGCAACGGTCGCGAGCTGATGGAAGAAGCGATTCGCATGGGCGCCGATGTGGTCGGCGGCATTCCGCATTTCGAGTACACCCGTGATCAGGGCGTCAGTTCGGTGAAGTTTCTGATGGACCTGGCCGAGCGCACCGGCTGCCTGGTCGATGTACATTGCGACGAGACTGACGACCCGCACTCGCGCTTTCTTGAGGTGCTCGCCGAAGAAGCGCGCAGCCGCGACATGGGCGCGCGGGTCACCGCCAGCCACACCACGGCGATGGGCTCTTACGACAACGCCTACTGCGCCAAACTGTTCCGTCTGCTCGGGCATTCCGGGATCAGTTTCGTCTCGTGCCCGACCGAAAGCATTCACCTGCAGGGACGTTTCGACAACTTCCCGAAACGCCGTGGCGTGACCCGCGTGAATGAATTGCTTGAAGCCGGGATGAACGTGTGTTTCGGCCAGGACTCGATCGTCGATCCTTGGTATCCGCTGGGCAACGGCAACATCCTGCGCGTGCTGGAAGCCGGGTTGCACATTTGCCATATGCTCGGCTATCGCAACCTGCAGAACGCATTGGATCTGGTCACCGATAACAGCGCCAAGGCCATGCACTTGGGCGAGCGTTATGGCCTGGAACAGGGGCGTCCGGCGAACTTGCTGATTCTGTCGGCGGACAGCGATTACGAGGTTATTCGCAGCCAAGGCTTGCCGTTGTATTCGATTCGCGGCGGCAAGGTGTTGATGCAGCGGAAGATGCCGGTGGTGGAGTTCAGCAGCCCGCTGAACTGAGCGCCATTTCCTGTAGGAGCTGCCGGAGGCTGCGATCTTTTGATCTTGTTTTTAAAGCTCAAGGTCAAAAGATCGCAGCCTGCGGCGGCTCCTACAGGATGTTCGCGATCCTGCATGGGTGGGAGCTGGCTTGCCAGCGAAGGCGATTGCCGCTTCAGTCGATCAATCGAGCCGTACCAAACAGCCTGACCCGCACCAATTCGCCCTGCTCTTCTTCGAGCAACACCGGCGCCGTCCCGCCCGGCATGACGACGTGCACTTCGCCGCTCGCCACCCAACCCACCGCCCATGCTGCGCAGGCCACCGCACTGGCGCTGGTGCCGGAAGACGCCGTCGGCCCTTCGCCACGCTCGAACACCCGGGCGACGATGCGCTGCGCTGACTCAAGCGCGGCCCATTGCAGATTGACGCCCGCCGGGCATGGCTGGCCGGCGCCTGTCGGCATCGCGTAGGCGATTCGGGTCAGGCCTTCGGCCCATGGCGATTCGCGCATTTGTGAGTTGCTCGGCAGCTCGGCGATGTCGCTCAACAACGTCACACAATGCGGGTTGCCGATGCGCACGAACTGGCTGTGCTGCCACGCGGGATCGAGCTGCGCCAAGGGTTTTACATGGCTCACTTCATGACCATTGAATTCGCGGTTTTCAACATTCCGGGCGGTCACCGCTGAAGGCCCGAAGCCCGGTTGACCGAGGTTCAGCCAGAAGCCGTTCATGCCTTCAACTGTGGCCGTTTTCACCGAAGTTTCCACGGCGTCGCCCTTGTCGTGATGCACTCGCAGCGACGCCCCTTCCGCCGGCATCAGCCCCTGCTCCAGCAACGACTGGGAAAAAATCGTCAGGCCATTGCCGCTGCGCTCGGCCAAGGTGCCGTCGGTATTGACGATCAGCACGTCGAACGGCGGCACTGCCTGGAACGGGCCGATCAGCAGACCGTCGCTGCGGTGCGATTTACTCCCCGCCGGACGCTGGCCCTCGGGCCAGTCGCAGCACAGCGCTATGGCTGCGCCACTCCATGCCGGTCGCGACACAGCACACTGCGCGGCATCGTTCGGCAGATCGATCCCCGCCTCGCGAAGCGCCTCAGGCGAAACCACCCCGTAAATATTGCCCCGCGCATCGTAGAACTGCGTCATCACCGGCCTCACTCACCTTGTCGAAGCCATCACTGTAAACCGCGATCAACTGTAGGAGTGAGCCCACTCGCGGAAGCGGTTTGTCAGCCGCCATATTCATTGCCTGAACCACCGCAATCGCGGGCAAGCCCGCTCCCACAGGGTTCTGCACAGAACGGGCATTTGTGAACACCGGTCATCCAATGTGGGAGCGCTTGCTCGCGAAAGCGGCGTGTCAGTCGCCATATTCATCGCCTGAACCACCGCAATCGCGGGCAAGCCCGCTGCCACAGGTTAGGATGTCGGTTGCACCGCCCCGAGACTTGCGATCGAACCTCGACGCGCTATCACTGTCATTCGGGGACGCGACGTTTTTTGCCAAGGATCGATATGACCAGCCTCAACCCCCAAGACACCTTCGTCCCCGGACACCTGCAACAGATGTCGACGCGCATCGCTTTTTTCATCGCCGGCCTCGGCATTGCCGCGTGGGCGCCGCTGGTGCCGTACGCCAAGGCTCGGGCGGGACTCGATGAGGGTACGTTGGGCCTTCTGCTGCTGTGCCTGGGGGTCGGCTCGATTCTGGCGATGCCGCTGGCGGGGATTCTCGCCACGCGCTTTGGCTGTCGCAAAGTCGCCACCGGCGGCACCCTGCTGATTTGCGCGGCGCTGCCATTGCTGGCAACGGTGTCGTCGATACCGGCGCTGATCGCCACGTTGTTCATGTTCGGCGCCGGTTTGGGCACGGTGGATTCGACCGTCAACCTGCAAGCGGTGATCGTCGAACGGGCCAGCGGCAAAAATATGATGTCGGGGTTTCATGGCCTGTTCAGCCTCGGCGGGATTGTCGGCGCGGCCGGTGTCAGCGCCTTGCTCGGCCTCGGGCTGACGCCACTGGCGGCGATGCTGGTGGTGGTGGCGGTGTTGATCGGCGCGCTGTTCAAAGCGGTGCCGCACATGCTGCCGTACGGCAGCGAAAGTTCCGGCCCGGCATTCGCCATTCCCCACGGCATCGTGCTGTTCATCGGCGGGATGTGTTTCATCGTGTTCCTCACCGAAGGTGCAGCGCTGGACTGGAGCGCGGTGTTCCTCGCCCAGGAACGCGGGATCGACACGGCGTATGCGGGCTTGGGGTATGCGGCATTTGCCATGACCATGACGGCGGGACGCCTGCTGGGTGACCGGATCGTGCGCAGTGTCGGGGCCACGCGGATCATTCTGTTTGGCGGGCTGTTGGCAGCGGCAGGCCTGTTTCTGGCGACCTTCGCCCCGAGCTGGGAAGCGGCGCTGCTGGGTTATGCGCTGGTCGGCGCGGGCTGTTCGAACATCGTGCCGGTGCTGTACACGGCGGTGGGCAAGCAGACGGTGATGCCGGAAAGCATCGCGGTGCCCGCAATCACCACGCTGGGTTACGCAGGGATTCTGGCGGGGCCGGCGGTGATCGGTTTTGTCGCGCATGCCAGCAGTTTGAGTTTTGCTTTCGGGTTGATGGCGCTGCTGTTGGTAGCCGTGGCGATCGGCGGAAAGGTGCTGAAAGTCTGAAGCAAAAAGATCGCAGCCTGCGGCAGCTCCTACAGGAAACGCATTCCAATGTAGGAGCTGCCGCAGGCTGCGATCTTTTGATCTTAAGCTTTAAAAACCGACGCTGGCCTGCACAAAGAACGTCCGTGGCGCGCCCACATACATCCCCGAATTGTTGTCGCTGGAACGAGTGAAATACTGCTTGTCGAAGACGTTTTTCACCCCGGCGCCGAGCTTCAGGTTCGACACCTGCGGCCCGAAGTCATACCCGCCGCGCACGTTCCAGGTCACGTAACCCGGGATGTCGCCGTACTGCCCGTCGGCCGTGCCTTCGGTGATGTAATTGCCGTTGAAGCTGCCATCGGCGTTGACCCCGGTGCCCGGCGAGCGCTGTTTCGATTGGGCGAAACCGTCGATGTTGTAGGTCCAGCGATTGACGTCGTAACGCAAGCCTACGGTCGCCACCTGCCGCGAATAGAACGGCAGATCACGGCCCTTGAAGCCCGGAATCTCGCCTTCGTAAGTCGCACGGGTGTAGGTGAAACCGGCGTTGGCGGTCAGACCGTCGAGACGCGGATCGAGCGCCGCCAGGTCGTAGTGCACCGACGCTTCGATGCCCTGGTGCTTGGTCGCACCGAGGTTGGTCCAGCCGACATCGTTGCTGATGTATTGCAACTCGTCATCGAAGTCGATGTAGAACAGCGTCACTTCCCCGCCCCACACGTCATCGTTGTAGCGCGTGCCGATCTCGTAAGTCTTGGCCTTTTCCGGCTCCAGGCCGTTGGCGGTCTGGTCACCCGAACCGCCCTGGCCGAGCTGGAAATACTGCAGGCTGCCGAACGAGGTTTCGTAGTTGGCGAACAGTTTCCACGCGTCCGACAGGTGATACATCACGCTCAGCGCGGGCAGCGGTTCGTTGCTTTCGATGCTGCGGTTTTTCTCCGGCACGCGTTTGCCCGAAGTATCGAGCACGGCGCGGTCATGCCAGTCGGTGCTGATGTGTTCGAAGCGAATGCCCGGGGTGATGGTCCAGTTGCCGACGTCGATCTTGTTGTCGACATACACCGAGTTAGCCTCGGTGCCGCCGGTGCGATCCTGGAACACATGGCCGTCGGACGTCGGCGTGACCACCGGCTGATTATTGACCAGCGCCAGACGGCTCGACTGTTCGTGCATCGCCTCTTTCAGGTAGCGATAACCGACGCTGACTTCCTGCGTGGTCGGGCCGACGTCAAACACCCGCGACACACGCGGCTCGACACCGAGGGTGTAGTAGGAACGCGGGTACGAGCTGAGGGTTTTCTGGTCGCGGGCGGCGATGGTGCTGCCGCGAAAGCTGTCGGTGTAGTAGGTAAGGATTTCTGCCTGAGTACGCTCGTCGATCTGGCGAATCCACTTGAACGACACGTCTTTGCGCCGACCGCTGAAGTTGTCGTAATCGCGCACCGAGTCGTACGGCTTGTCGTCGTACTGCTTCTGCGTCAGGCCGCCGGGCATGTCGGCGCTGGCGTCGTAGTAATGGAAGTTGAGGCTGAAATCGTCCTGATCGGTCGGCGCCCAATGGGTCTTGAGCAGCACGTCGTCAATGTCGTTATCGTTGTTGCGCTCGCGGTAACCGTTGCCGTTGACCCCGGAGTACAGCAGCGCCACGCCCATGCCGTTGTCGGCGGTGCCGCCGAGGAACGCCGTGTCGATGTGCTTCCAGCCGCCGTAACGGGTGGTTTCCAGCGTGGTGCCGATTTCCCCGGTGGCTTTTTCCGGAATGGCGCGGGTGACGAAGTTGATCACCCCGCCGACGTTTTGCGGGCCATAACGCACGGAACCGGCGCCGCGTACCACGTCGATGCTGTCGAGGTTGCCCGAGGAGATCGGCGCCATCGACAGTTGTGGCTGACCGTACGGCGCGAACGCGGCCGGCACGCCATCGATCAGCACCGTGGAGCGTGGCGACAGGCGCGAAGTCAGGCCACGCACGCCGACGTTCAGCGCGATGTCGCTGCCGCCGGTGCCGTTGGAGTCCTGCACCTGCACGCCCGGCACGCGCTTGAGCACGTCACTGACGTTCATCGCGCCCTGCTCGACCATGGCTTCGCGGCGGATCACCGTGCGCGCGCCCGGATGGTTCTGCACCACCGCGGCGTCGGCATCGCCGAGCCAGTCGCCGACCACTTTGATGTCGGTCACACCCAGTTCCAGCGGGCCATTGCTGGCGGCAGTTGCGGCCGGCGACAGGGTCACCGAGCCTTCGTTGATCTGATAATCCAGACCGCTGCCCTGCAACAATTGGCGCAACGCCTGCTCGGGAGGAATGTCGCCATCGACTGCCGGAGCCTGTTTGCCGGCGACCAGATCCGGGCTGAAAAACACCTGCAGCGAGGTTTGCTGGCCCAGTTCGCTCAGGGCCTGACCCAGCGGCTGGGCGCGGATGTGAATGGCCTCGGCGGCATACGCCAGCGGCATCGCAGCGTTGACTGCCAGCGCGAGGGCCAGCGGTAACCAGGGGGATTTTTTGTTGTTGGCTGAGGTGTTTTTCACGTCGAACGTAGTCCTGTGGAGCGCAAGAGTGTGCGTCTGTTAATGCAAACCAGTTGCAGTTGAACAGGGAGACGATGAACTCGAAAAAAACCTGAATGTTATTTTGAAATTATTTCCTGACTGCCATCGGCCAGGGTGCGGACGGCCACCGGCAGGATGTTTGGCAGGGCTTTGAGCAAAGCGTCGGTGTTGTCGGATTTGAACACGCTGGTCAGACGCAGACTGGCCACGGCCGAGTTGCTGACCGTCAGCGGCTTGTCGCGATAACGCGAAACTTCCGCTGCCACTTCGCCGAGGCTGGCGTTGTTGAACACAAGCTTGCCGCTGCGCCACGCCGTCAGTTCCGCAGGCTTGACCGCGTAGGCGGCAGCGACTTTGCCTTCGGCATCGACATGGGTGCCGAGGCCGGCGGTCAGGTTGATGAATTGGTCGTCCGGCGCATTGCGCCCCTGCACCTTGACCGTGCCCTGCTCTACCGCGACCCGGGTTTGCGTGACATCGCGGCGCACATCGAAACGGGTACCGGTGACCGTGACCTTGCCACTACCGGCCTCGACCACGAACGGGCGCGCGGTGTCGTGCTGAACGCTGAACAGCGCCTCGCCTTCACTCAATTCGATCAGCCGCCGATCCTTCTCAAAACGCACCTGCAGACGGCTGCGGCTGTTCAGGTCGATCACCGATCCGTCCGGCAGCGCCACATGCTTGCGCTCACCCAGCGCCGTCGCGAACTCGGCGCTGTAGCCGTCGAGGTGATTCAGACCGCTGAACAGACCGAGGCCGAGCGCCACCGCCAGCACACTGGCGGCCACAGCATAGCGCAGCAGCGGGCGACGTTCGCGACGGGCCGGCGGGGTTTCGACGAGGGACTTGAGACGTGGCGCCGGCAGCAGATCGGCCGCCGTCCACAAGCCTTGCAGCAACTGGAATTCGTCACGGTGCTGCGGATGCAGGTTCAGCCAGGCATCGAAGCGCTGCTGTTCGTCGGCGCTGATCAGCGGTTCCTGCAAACGCACAAACCAGCGTGCCGCTTCATCGCGCACCGTTGTTTGCCCGCACGCGCAATCACGGGTATCCATCATGGAATGTCCTGTCGGGCTGGGGATGAAAAGCGGTAGCCGCTCATGACTGCATGCCGTCGAGACGATCGCGCAAGTGGCGCAGGGTGCGGATCATATACTTTTCGACCATGTTCCTCGACAGCCCCAGGCGTTCGGCGATTTCCGCCTGGGTCAGCCCTTCGATCTTCTGCCAGACGAAAATCTTCCGGCAGTTGAGCGGCAGCTCCTGCAGCGCCCGTTCGATGGAGTCGGCCAACTGGATCGCCTGCATGTAATGCTCCGGGTCGCCGGTTGATGACACACTGTGATCGATCGCCTGCGACTCCATGGCTTCCCGTCGATCCTCACGCCGATAACCGTCGACCGCGATGTTGCGTGCGGTCTGGTGCAGATACGCCCGTGGCTGCTGCACCGCTGCCGAATCGGATTCGAGCACCCGCACAAAGGTGTCGTGCGCCAGATCCTCGGCCTGCGCACGATTGCGCAGACGCCGGGTCCAGGTGCCGATCAACTCTTCGTAATGCTCGAAAAAGCCGGGTCTGCGGGGCAGCATGGGGTTCATGACAGCGTGCTGGGGAAAGAGGCGTGAATAGTAATGCTTCCTATTAAGCCCGGCAATTCATTCCTTGGAAACGCTCGATTCAAGGGTAATCGTCAGTAAAACCGCGCCTTCTCCCGCCTATTGTGTAAAATGCCGCCCGGGTGCCACCGCAACAACGCGGCAGGGCAGGTTTAATTCAGCGCAGGTCGGGCCGCCGCGCGGAGTTGCTGTGCCTATGAGCCACGATCCGTCACGCCTGCAGGCTGCCCGTCAGGAGTCGCCTTCTGCCCTGGCCTTTCTCTCGCGATTTTTCGCCGCCGAGTCCGCCGGTGGCCTGATTCTGATGGCCGCTGCCCTGGCCGCGCTGCTGGTCGCCAACTCGCCTTGGGCGGCCACGTACTTCTCGACCTTGCACATCAAGATCACCGGTCTGTCGATCGAGCATTGGGTGAATGATGGCCTGATGGCGATCTTCTTCATGCTGGTGGGCCTGGAGATCAAGCGCGAAATGCTCGCCGGTCAGTTGTCGACCTGGGGTCAGCGCGCCCTGCCGGGCTTCGCCGCGCTGGGCGGGATGCTGGTCCCGGCGCTGATCTACGTCGCGATCAACTGGGGCAATTCGCAAACCCTGAGCGGTTGGGCGATCCCCGCTGCCACCGACATTGCTTTCGCTTTGGGCGTGCTGTCGCTGCTGGGCAAACGGGTGCCCGTGTCGCTGAAAATCTTCCTCTCGGCGCTGGCCATCCTCGATGATCTGGGCGCAGTGGTGATCATCGCGATTTTCTACACCAGCGGGCTGTCGGTGAGCATGCTGCTGGCCTCGTTGGCGGTGATCGCACTGCTGGTGATCCTCAACCGCTGCGGCGTCAGAAAGCTTTGGCCGTACCTGTTCGCCGGCGCCTTCCTGTGGTTCTTCATGCTGCAATCGGGGATTCACGCGACCCTCGCCGGGGTGATTCTGGCCCTGTGCATTCCGCTGGGTAACCCGGAAGACGAGCACAACTCGCCGCTGCTGTACCTCGAAGAAAAAATGCACCCGTGGGTGGCGTTCGCCGTGGTGCCGATTTTCGGCTTCGCCAACGCGGGTGTGTCGCTGACCGGCATTTCTCCGAGCAACCTGCTTGAGCCGGTACCGCTGGGCGTGGCGCTCGGGCTGTTGTTCGGCAAGCAGATCGGCATCCTCGGCCTCGGCGCCCTGGCGATTCGCAGTGGTCTGGCACAACTGCCGCAAGGCGCGAGCTGGCTGCAGCTGTACGGCGTCGCCCTGCTCTGCGGGATCGGCTTCACCATGAGCCTGTTCATCGGCGCGCTGGCGTTCCCGGGCGCGCCGCATCTGGTCGATTCGGTGAAAGTTGGGGTGTTGCTGGGTTCGATCCTGTCCGCGCTGCTGGCGGTGGTCGTGCTGATGAGTGCGGGTAAGGCGAAGGCTTCGAGCTGACCTCAAGGTCTCATCGAAATAAAAAACCATGTGGGAGCGAGCCTGCTCGCGAAAGCGTTGGTTCAATCAACAGCTTCGTTGACTGAACTGACGCTATCGCGAGCAGGCTCACTCCCACAGTTTTTACAGCGGTGCTGCTCAGCCTTTTTCGTCGATCCCGGCTTGCAGGGTCTGGCTGTCCAGATTGCCGCTCAGGGTCACCGGACCGACTTTCAGATTGCCGTTATCGAACGACACCTTTGGTGCGTTCTCCTCGGTTTTCTGCGGCAGGTCCAGCCCGGCTTTCACCCCGTAGTCACGGTTGACCAGATCGCTGCTACCGACCTTCGAACCACCCAGATCGACCTTGCCCTCAGGCGATGAAAGCCGCGCGCCAGTCAGCTGCGTTGCGCCGCCCACCGCAAGATTCACGCCCTGATTGCCACTGATGCCGGACGCCTGCACCACGCTGTCCTTGTGCGCGTATTCGCCCTGCGCTTCCAGCGTTGGTTTGTAGTCAGTGCCGGCGAGCTTTTCCTTGTCGCTCGGTGGGTTCTTCTTCGCCGTCAGGCCCAGATCGACATCGACCTTGGCTTGGGTCGTCGAGTCCTGGCGGCTTTCGACGATCAGATCACCGGCGACCTTGCCACTGACATTTTTCGCATCGATCCGCGCGCCTGATAGCTGCGCATCCCCCGCGCTGTTGAGCACCACGCTGTCAGCCTTGATCTGGCTGTTCTGCTGGGTGGTGCCTTGCAGGTAATCGACGCCGACCTTGGTCCCGGCGTTGAAGCCGTGGTCACTGCTGGCCTTTTCATCGGCTGCGGTCGGGGTCTTGCTGCTCAGGTTGCCGCCGGCATTCAGCGCAACGTTCCAGTTATTGCGACTCTCGGTGGACTGCGCCGACTCTTGAACGTAACCGCCCTTCTGCGCATCGATGCTGACGTTCGGCGCGCTGACTTGCGTGCCTTGCAGGTGCACCGCGTCACCGCTCAAGGCGACGTTGCTCTGGCTGCTGAGCTGGCCACCGGTCAGGGTTTGCGAGTTTTCGTTGACCCGACCAATGTTGAAGTTACCGCTCAGGTTGCCGCCCTGATCGCGACTTTTCTCGCTGCTGGATTTGCTGCCGCCGCCCTTCAAGCCGCCGCCGAGATTGCTGCCAGTCGCGGTGTGGGTATCAACGGCCGCTTGCAGATCGAGTTTGCCGTCAGCGTGCAGCTCAATGCCGCCGGCGCTGTCGATCTGCGTGCCTTGCTGAACCTGATTGCCACCGCTGCTCAGCTGCACCGGGCCGTTGCCGCTGATGCTCGCCACATGAGCCTGAGTGTCAGTGGTCTGCTTGCCGGTGTGGTCGAGCTGGAAGCCAGCGCCGAGGTCGACGTTGGTGCCGTCGGTGCCCGGCAAGGTGCCAACGGTCAGCGAGCCGTTGCCGCGCAGGCTGGAGTCGCTGCTGCTTTGGCGGTCGTTGGCCTGATTCAGCGCCAGATCGCCGCCGGTCTTGATGTTCACACCGCCCTGCCCGCCGTCGAAACGGCTGCCGGCGAACTGCGCATCACCGCCCACCTTGATGTTCACGCCTTGGCTGCCGGCAAAACCGCCGACCACTGCGGTGCTGCTGTCCTTGCTGCTGTAGCTATTGCCACCCGCGCCGCTGGCGGCAACGTTCACGTCCTCGCCGGTCTTGGTGTAGACGCGCACGTCGACCTTGGCGTCCACCGAGTTATCGGTGCTGCTGTGAGTGTTGCTCGCGGCATCGGCAACCAGTTTGTCAGCGCTGATGTTGACCTTGCCGTTGCTGGCGCTGTACTGGGTGCCCTGGTCGTGCAGGGTGCCGGCGGTTTTCACCTCGACGCTGCCACCGTCGAAACGGCTGACCACGGCGTTGCTGCTCTGCTCGGTCTTGTCGGCGCTGCCGTGACCGATCGCCACGTCGAGGCCGACGTTCGGCTGGCCGAGATTGCTCAGTGCTTCCTTGTCCGGCACCTTGCCGTTGAGCACATCCTTGACCGCACCGGCAATCGGGCGGGCGATGTCCTTGTACTCGACGTTGGCGCCGATGTCCGCCGACCAGTTGCTCTGGTTGTGCGTAGTGCTTTCGGTGTTGCTGGCCGCGCGGTTGTCGATCGCGTTGGCCGCAACGTTCAAACCGTTGCCGGCCTTGACCTGCGCACCTTCGGTCAGCAGCTTGTCGGCGTTGATGTTCAGGCTGCCGCTGCTCTGCACGTGGGTGGTTTGCGCGGTGGTTTTGCTGCTGCTGTCTTGCGTGGTGCTGTGGGCAAAATCGACGCCACTGCCAGCACGGTCGAGGCCGCCGGTGTAGTAGAAACCGCCGCCGGTGCTGGAGGTGTCGGTCGAAGTTTTGTGGCTGTCCTGTTCGGCCAGCAACGACACATTCTTACCGCCCAGCGTGGTATCGCCGGCCGTGGATTTGACTTCGCCGCCCTTGATCGTCAGATCGCCGCCGGCCTTCACCTGCACGCTGCCGCCGCTGAGGCTCGAGCCCTGCTGGTTGACGTCGTTGCGGGTGACGGTCTGCTGCTTGTCTTCGTAGTGCACCCCGGCGCGGTATTGCTCCGGCGTTTGCTCTTTGGCGTAGGCATCGAAGCCACGGGTCTCGGTGGTCGAGCTGCTGTCCTGGCTGTTCTGCGTGGAATGCACGTTCACATCACCCGCTGCGTCCGCCGTCAGCGCGCCGCCAGCCTTGACCGTGGAGCCGGCCACTTCGATGTCCTTGGCGCTTTTGAGCTTGAGGTTGCTGTCGGAGACCAGCTCGCTGCGCACTGTGGTGCTGTCCCTGGAGTTCTGCCGCGACTCGTCCTTGGTGATGCCGAAGAACTTGCTGTCCTTGTCGTGATTGTTGCTGTGCGAGGTGTCCTGCACGCCGTCGATCACCAGCGAACCGTGATCGCTGATCACGCTGGCCTCGGTGCCGCCACGGACCTGGCTGCCGCTGATGCGCACGTCGTCAGCCTTGACGATCAGTTTGCCGGCCGCGTTGATTTTGCTGCCCTGATGCCGGGTCTGGCCCTTGTCGGCATCACCGGTCTTGCCGAAGAATCCGCCGCCAACCAGGTCGCCGGAGTAACTGTTGTTATTACTGCGACTGGTGCGGGTGGCCGTGGTGACCTCCACCTGTTTGCCCGCCAGTTTCACATCACCGGCGCTGTTCAATTCAGCGCCTTCGGAACGCAACAACGCGGCGGTTTGCAGAGCGATATTGCCGCCCTTCAACTGGCTGCTGATGCTGCGCTGTTCTTCGCTGCTGTTGTTCCAGTCAGCCTTCCACAGATGCTTGCGATGGTTGCCCTGATCGGTCTGGGTGTGACTTTCGGTGGCCGCGGTCAGGCGCAGATCGCCGCCGCTTTGCACATCGAGATTTTTCGCCGCTTCAACCTTCGCGGCTTTGAATTCGGTGTCTTTGCCGGAGGTCAGCCTGGCGTCGCGGCTGGCGACGATCTGGCTGCCGTGCTGGCGAGTTTCACTGTCGGTCTGGGTCCGGTCGTAGGTTTCCCAGGTGATGCCGATGGTGCTGTTGCTCCAGTTTTCGCGTTTTTCCTGAAGCTTGCGGCTTTCAACAGTGCTCAGGGTCAGGTTGCGCTTGGCATTGACGTTGACGTCGCGACCACTGACATCGGTGGCGGCCAGCGTCAGGTCGTTGCCGCTGTGCAGGCCGACATCACCCTGACTGCTGCGAATGCCGGCACGGGTCACTTCGAGGCTGTTGGGGACGGTTTCACCGCTGACACTCAGGTCGCCAGCCGAACGAATCTGCACGCCGTCACGCCCGGCCACTTGCACCGCCCCCACACGCACGCCCGCGCCTTCGGCGGTGCTGACGATGTTGATGCGCCCGGCCTGCATCGCGCCGAACAGGCTGGCGTCGATGCGTTGATCCTGGGTGTTGCCCGCCGGATCCACGGCTTTGACCTGACCGCTGGCGTAATCGATCTGATTGCGTCCGACCGTGAGGTTCAGTTGATCGCGGGCATCGATGCGGCCCTGGCTGTCGATACGCGGGGCGATCAGATTGACCGAACCCTCGGCGTTACGCAGGCCGCCACTCTGGATCTGCAACTGACCGCTGGCGTCGCGGGTGTTCAAGGCTTGCAGTTTGCCGTCGTTCAACTCCGGACGACCGACCAGCAGACTGGCGTTCGGCGTGTTGATGAAGCTGCCGCCGTTCACCGAGATGCCGTTGGGGTTGGCCAGCACATAATCGGCCGCGCGGCCGAAGATTTCCTGGGCGCCGTTGATGGCCGAAGGGTTGCGGCTGATCACCTCGTTGAGGATCACGCTCGCCGCCTGGCCCTGCAGTTGCGGGTTGGCTGCCAGTTGCCCGGCGAGCTGCGATTGCCCGGCCTGCAAGGCGTTGTTCAGCACCAGACCCTGACGGTCGACGTTGTAGTCGAGGAACTGGTTGTGCGACAGGCCCGCACCGTTGGGCGCGACGATGTTGACGATGGGCACGCCGCCCTGGGTCTGCAATTGCGCGGTGCCGCCGGGGCCGGGAGCGACCACCACACCGCCGGCGATGGCGCTGGGCAGGTGCACGGCGAAGAACAGGCTGGCGATCGCCCAGCGCAATTTGCCCCGAGGAGAAAGATGGAATGCAAAGGTGTGTGCTGGCATAAAAACGTCTCCATGTAAGTACGGCATCACGGCGCGCGATTTAGTCTTGGCCGTGGCTGTCGCGCTCAGATCCGACGGCTGTTTGTTCACTGCTTGATGAGTCTCGCTGGTGCTCATATCTGCAACCCCACGCGCATCAGCCAGGTCTCCGGCTCGTGCTGCAAACCGCTGGGGGTGTTGAGGGCGCGTTGGTAATCGACGTCCACTTGCAGATTCTTCCAGCCCAGATTCAGCCCGACGCTGGCGCCGCTCAGGCGCTGGCCCTGGGCGCCGTGGTCGGCCTTGAGCCAGCCGTTGTCCAGGCCCACGCGCGGGGTGATCTGCACCGGCCAATCGCTACGCAGCGGCAGACGCAAGGTGTTGCGCCAGATCGCGCCGCTGGCGCCGGATACGCTGCTGACCCGATAGCCGCGCACCGCCGAATCATCGGTGCCGAGCAACTGTTCGATGGCCGGTAACGGGTCGGGGCTGTATTGCAGATTGAGCTGGCTCTGCCACTGCCACGCTTGCGCGCCGAACTGGCCGTTGCGCCATTGGCTGAGGCCGGCGCGGTACTTGCGAAACTGCGCTTTGGGCAAATTGTTGACTGCATGATTGGCGTCGTCATCAGCGCCCAGCCAGCGCAGGCCTTGCGAATAGGTGAAGTCGAGGTTCCACACCGCACGGTCGAGCCAGAACAGATTGAGTCCGGCTTCGGCCACGGTCAGGGTCGGGCTTTGAATGCCCAGACGGACATTTTCCAGATAGCTGTCGACGTCCTTGTGTGCCAGTTGCAGGTTGGCGCTGAGCTGACGGCTCTGGTCGCGCCACAAAACGCGGTCGGCGCGCAGACTCAGTTGATCGGTGATGCCGGTGCTGTACAAGGTCGCGCTGGGCAGCTTGAACGGCGCGCGATATTCCGCATGGCTGGCGAACGCGCTGTAGGTCCAATAGCCGTAGGGAATCGCGTAATACAGGCTGGCGTTGCGACTGTAGCGATCGCCCTGATTCAACGTGTCGCTGGCGCTGAGGCTCAACAGATCGTTGAGTTGCAGCGGGCTGTCGAAGCTCAGGCTGACGGTATTGCGATCCCGCCCGGTGCTGGCGCTGCCGAGGTTGTCCATGCCCAGGCCCAATGCCCAGCGCGACTGCCCGGCCGTGCGCGAACGCAGGATGATGCGCGAGGCACCGGGCTGGCTACCGGGGGCGATGTCGGCGGTCAGGTCGATCGAACGCAAGCGGTTCAGTTGATCCAGGCCTTGCTCCAGATCACGCAGGTTCAGCGGCTGGCCGAGCATATGCGGGAACGCGCCGCCCAACGAAACGGGCAGGCTCTGATCGGCCAGTTCGATGGACTCGATGTAGCCCTCGTCGATCATGATGTCCAGCGACTGCCCCGCCGCCGGCGCGCTCAACAGGTACGGGCGGCTGGCGATGTAGCCCTGCTCGACGTAGACCGCAGTGATGGTCGCCAGCAAATGGTTGATCTGGCCGACGCCCATGCACGGCGCCAGCAGCGGTTTGATCCGGGCGTTGAGCTTGTCGCTGTCGATCAGCGTGACACCGCCGATGCGCGTGCCACTTAGCGGCCAGCAACGTTCATCGGGGGCGACTGTCTGCGGGAGCGCTGGTGTGGCCGGCGTCGGACCGAACGCACCGCGCTCCAGTTGGCGCTTGCGTTGTTCCATCTGCAGTTGTTGCAGATCGCGTTGTTGCTGTTGCTGCTGGCGCAGCACTTCCTGGCCCGGCGCAACAGGGTCAGCCGCTTGAATCGAGGAGGCACACACACTCAACACAAAGGCCGACAACAGCGGGCAAAGCGTGGAACGACGACGGAAAACAACGCAAAGCGAATACGGCACGCAACATCCTTGCAATCATAAAATGGCGTAATGCCACTTCATCAATGCGAGTGATAGTCAGAGCCTTCCTACGCAAATGCAAGACGCTTCCTACAACGCTTACATTTCTTAAACATTTGATTTTACTGCGTTCAACATCACCGCCTCTGGGGTTCCCCGAGGGCTTTCATCGAGTTCTCAAAGATTTGCCCCCGTATTACTGGCGCTGTCGTTTGTCGAAACCGCTCCAAACCCCGAGGCCGGGTAAGCAACTGACAATCGGCACAAAAACATAATTGCCACAAAATATTACTTGCGTCATATTACAGACGTAATAACAGCCCGTTTTCGCAGGTATTACGCCATGACCAGCATGTCCACCCTTGAGCCAGACCTGTCTGCCCCGGTCACCCCCGCCAAGCCGCCATTGCGCAAACGCCTGCTGCTGACCGGCGCCGGCCTGATCGCGCTGGTCGCGGTCGGCATGTATGCCGCGCACTGGTGGGGCACCGGGCGTTTTCTCGAAGAGACCGACGATGCCTACATCGGTGGCGACGTCACGGTGATCGGGCCGAAGGTCGCCGGGTACATCGAAGAAGTGCTGGTCAGCGACAACCAATCGGTCAGGGCCGGTGAGGTGCTGATTCGCCTCGACGCGCGCGACTATCGTGCCAACCTCGCCAAAGCCGAAGGCGCAGTCGCCGCCGAAGAAGCGCTGTTGGCCAACCTCGACGCTACTGAGCAACTGCAGCAAGCGGTGATCGGCCAGGCCCGTGCCGGCATCGATGCCGCCGGTGCCGAAACCGCCCGCTCGCGGGATGACAATACGCGCTACAAACGTCTGGTGAGCACCAATGCCGTGTCGGTGGAAAGTGCCCAGCGTGCCGACGCGACTTTCAAGACCGCGCAAGCCCTGAGCGCTCGCGCCCAGGCTGAATTGCTCGCCGCCCAGCGCCAACTGGCGGTGATCGACACCCAGAAACAACAGGCCCGCGCCGCCCTGCAACAAGCCCGCGCCGAGCGTGATCTGGCGCAACTGAATCTCGGCTACACCGAACTGCGCGCGCCGGTCGATGGCGTGATCGGCAACCGCCGCGCACGGGTCGGCGCCTATGCCCAGGCCGGTTCGCAACAGTTGTCGGTGGTGCCGGCCAGCGGTCTGTGGGTGGATGCCAATTTCAAGGAAGACCAACTGGCGCGGATGCAACCCGGACAACGGGTGAGCATCCGCGCCGACGTGCTCTCCGGCCAGGAATTCCATGGCCGCCTCGACAGCCTCGCCCCGGCTACCGGCTCGCAATTCAGCGTGCTTCCGCCGGAGAACGCCACCGGTAACTTCACCAAAATCGTCCAGCGGGTGCCGGTGCGAATCCTCCTCGATCCGGCTGACGGCGTACTCGGTCACCTGCGGCCGGGACTGTCGGTGACCGCTGAAGTCGACACCCGCGCACAAGCCGAAACCAGCGCCGTGGCCGTCGCGCCATGAGCACCGCCCTCACCGCCCCGGCGCAACCGTTCAACGCCGCCGACATGGCCACCGCGACCAAAGTGTTCGCCTTCGCCACGATGTGCATCGGCATGTTCATCGCGCTGCTGGACATCCAGATCGTCTCAGCCTCGCTGCGCGACATCGGCGGTGGGCTCTCGGCCGGCACCGATGAAACCGCGTGGGTGCAGACCAGTTACCTGATCGCCGAAATCATTGTGATCCCGCTGTCGGGCTGGCTGTCGCGGGTGTTCTCCACACGCTGGCTGTTCTGCGCCTCGGCGGTCGGCTTCACCCTGGCCAGTCTGCTTTGCGGCGTGGCCTGGAACATCCAGAGCATGATCGCCTTTCGTGCACTGCAAGGCTTTCTCGGCGGCTCGATGATTCCGCTGGTGTTCACCACCGCGTTCTTTTTCTTCAGCGGCAAACAACGGGTGATTGCCGCCGCAACCATCGGTGCGGTGGCGTCTCTGGCGCCGACGTTGGGGCCGGTGATCGGCGGCTGGATCACCGACATTTCCTCATGGCACTGGCTGTTCTACATCAACCTGGTGCCGGGGATTTTTGTCGCGGTGGCCGTGCCGATGCTGGTGAAAATTGACCAGCCGGAACTGGCGCTGCTCAAGGGCGCGGACTACCTGAGCATGGTGTTTCTCGCGCTGTTTCTCGGCTGCCTGGAATACACCCTCGAAGAAGGCCCGCGCTGGAACTGGTTCAGCGATCAAACGATTCTGATCACGGCATGGATCAGCGGTCTGGCAGGTCTGGCCTTCATCGGGCGCACCTTGCACGTGGCCAATCCGATCGTCGATCTGCGCGCACTCAAGGATCGCAATTTCGCCCTGGGCTGCTTCTTTTCCTTCGTCACCGGAATTGGTCTGTTCGCGACGATTTACCTGACGCCGCTGTTTCTCGGCCGGGTGCGTGGATACAGCGCGCTGGACATTGGTCTGGCGGTTTTTTCCACCGGGGTGTTCCAGATCATGGCGATTCCGCTGTATGCCTTTCTCGCCAATCGCATGGATTTGCGCTGGATCATGATGATCGGCCTGGGCTTGTTTGCGGTGTCGATGTGGGAATTCAGTCCGATCACCCACGACTGGGGTTCCGGCCAGTTGATGCTACCGCAAGCGCTGCGCGGGATCGCCCAGCAACTGGCGGTGCCGCCGGCGGTGACGCTGACCTTGGGCGGCTTGGCACCGGCACGCTTGAAGCACGCTTCGGGGCTGTTCAACCTGATGCGCAATCTGGGTGGGGCGATCGGGATTGCCGCGTGCGCGACCATTCTCAATGACCGCACCAACCTGCACTTCACTCGCCTGGCCGAGCATTTGAACAGCAGCAACGAGGCGATGAATCAGTGGCTGGCGCAGGTCGGTGGCAATCTGGCGACACTGGGTCAGAGTGGTGACGTCGGCGTCACCGCCGGTCTGCATCAGCTGTGGCTGCTGACCTACCGCGAGGCGCAGACCCAGACCTACGGCGATACCTTTTTGATGATCATGCTGTGCTTCATCATCGCCACGGCGATGGTGCCCTTGATGCGCAAGGTACAACCACCGGCCGCGCCGAGTGCGGATGCGCATTGATCACGGTTTCCGAAACGCCCCTCCCCCTGTAGGAGCTGCCGCAGGCTGCGATCTTTTGACTTTGATTTTTAAAAAAAAGATCAAAAGATCGCAGCCTGCGGCAGCTCCTACAGGGGTTAGGGATTAGGGGTTGCGGCTTAGAGCTGTGGAGTTTTGCGGAAGCCCACCGCCAGACGGTTCCAGCTGTTGATGGTGCTGATCGCCACGCTCAGATCGACCATTTCCTTGGGCGTGAATTGCGCCGCGACGATGTCGTAGTCTTCGTCCGGGGCGTGGGTCAGGCTCAGTTGGGTCAGCGATTCGGTCCACAGCAGCGCAGCACGTTCGCGCTCGGTGAAGAATGGCGCTTCACGCCACGCGGTGACGGCGAACAGTCGACGCGGGGTTTCGCCGCCCTTGATCGCGTCAGCGGTGTGCATGTCGATGCAGAACGCACAGCCGTTGATCTGCGAAGCGCGCAGCTTGACCAGTTCGATCAGGGTCTTTTCCAGCGGCAGTTTCGAGACCGCAGTTTCCAGGGCGATCATCGCTTTCAGGGCGTCTGGAGAAGCGGTGTAGAAATCGGTACGAGCTTTCATGATTGAGTTTCCGGGGCCAGTGAATGTGTGACTAAGGTAGTCCCGCACTTGCCCCGAACAAATAGCCAATCTCCCGGAAGACGAGTAGACCACCCTGTCACACGCGATTGCGCAACCAGTGCAGGAACCCGGTTTTCGCCACCACGGTCGGCACGTCCTGGGTCAGGGTCTGGGCCTTGTGCAGGCGATAGTCGAGCAAGGCTTTCATCGCCTCGTTGATGTCGTGGCGGGCATCCAGACACGGCTTCAGGTAGGTCTTCTCGATGCGATACAACGCACAGAAGGTTTTCGCCGCAAAGGTCGCCGGCACAGACGAATCGGAGAGGATGCCGGCCTCGCCGATCACCTCCCCCGGCCCCATGCGCCCGGATTCGAACGGGCTGCCATGGCGAGTCAAGGTCACGCTGACCACGCCCGATTCGATGATGAACAAATGATCGCTGACCTCCCCGGCGTCGAGGATCGTCTCGCCGGCACGGAAGGTTTGCAGGGTCATGTTCTGGCTGAAGGTGTCTTTCTCTTCCTGGCGCAGCGTGGAGAAAATCGGCGAACTGTCGAGCAGCGCCCGTGGCCGCGAGAGGTTGCCGGCGACGATCGGTTCGACACTCGACAACAGATTGACCCCGGACGCCTGCAGATGCCGGTAAGCCAGATCGAACAGCTGATTGCGCACCGAGCGCTTCTGATCCATCGACGAGACAAAACCGCTGATTTCATATTCCGCGCCGGCACTGCTGGAGCTTTTCAGCGCGACGCTTGGCGAGGGATTGTCCAGCAGCGGACGGCAGCCCTGCATCGCCCGCTCCAGCGCATCGATCACCGTATTGGGCCGGGCATGCGGGCTGACCTGGACACTGACGGCGACTCCGAACATGTTGCTCGGTCGACTGAAGTTGATGATCTTGGCCTTGGCCGCCAGCGAGTTGGGAATCACCGCCATGCTGCCCTGGCTGGTCTGCAGACGCGTGGCGCGCCAGTCGATATCGACGACCCGGCCTTCGGTGCCGTCGATCGAGATCCAGTCATCGATCTGATAGGGCTTGGTGGTGTTGAGCACGATCCCGGAGAACACGTCGCTGAGGGTGCTCTGCAACGCCAGACCGACGATGATCGCCAAGGCCCCGGACGTCGCCAGCACACCTTTGACCGGCAGATCCAGCACATAGGCCAGCGCCGCGATAATGGCGATCAGGAAAATCACCGCACCGAGCAGATCCTGCAACAGCCGCCCGGTGTGCCCGACCCGCTGCATCATCACTGCGCCGATCAGCACGGTCAGAGTGCGCGCGCCGAACAGCCACCAGCCGATCTGCAACCCGGTCGCCGCCAGGTGCAGCGGCACGTTGTCGGCCCATGGCGCCGGCTCCATCGGGTTGAGGCCTTCGTTGAACAACAGCACGCTGAACAGGCTGAAAATCAGCACCCGCACCAGCAGCTTCCACTCGCTGCCTCGGGAACTGATCAGGCGCCACAGGCCCAGATCGAGGAGGATCAGGATCAACGCGCAAAACAACGGATGTTCGGTCAAAAAAGACAACATCAAAGCACTCCGACAGGGCCCAATCGCGAGAAGATCGCACAGATTGGGCAAGTGTAGGAGTAATTGATTTCAGAGGCAGAACACCAGCGCAAAAACACCGGAAAACCCCTGTGGGAGCGAGCCTGCTCGCGAAGGCGGTGGATCAGTCAGACATGCATTGACTGGCACTGCGCTTTCGCGAGCAAGCCCGCTCCCACAGGGGTGAAATTTACCCGTGCATCCGGCCAAAACGTCCCGACTGGAAGTCGGCGAATGCCTGATGAATTTCCTGCTCGGTGTTCATCACGAACGGGCCATGGCCGACAATCGGTTCGTCGATCGGCTCGCCGCTGAGCAGCAGCACCACTGCGTCTTCACTGGCCTCAAGGGTCAACTGACGACCGTCGCGCTCGAACAGCACCAACTGCCCGACACCCGCCGTTTGCGCACCGTTGATCTGCACCGAACCTTTCAACAGCACCAGCGCGGTGTTGCGCCCTTCGTGCAGATCGAGCGTCAGCAATTTGCCGGCGTTCAACCGCAGGTCCCAGACGTCGATCGGCGTGAAAGTGCGCGACGGGCCTTTATGCCCATCGAACTCACCAGCGATCAGCCGCAGCCGGCCGGCATCGTCCTTCAGCGCGATATTGGGAATATCGCCGTCGAGAATGTTCTGGTAGCCGGGCGCAGCCATTTTGTCCTTGGCCGGCAGGTTGACCCACAGCTGCACCATTTCCAGCTTGCCGCCGGTTCTGGCGAAATCATCCGAGTGGAACTCCTCGTGGAGGATCCCGGACGCGGCGGTCATCCACTGCACATCGCCGGGGCCGATGGTGCCGCCGCTGCCGGTGGAGTCGCGGTGCTGCACTTCGCCGTCGTAGACGATGGTCACCGTTTCAAAACCACGGTGCGGGTGCTGGCCGACGCCACGGCGCTCGGTGGTCGGGGTGAATTCGGCCGGGCCTGCGTGATCGAGCAGCAGGAACGGGCTGATGTGTTTGCCCAGGTTGTCGTAGGAAAACAGGGTGCGCACCGGGAAACCATCGCCGACCCAATGGCCGCGAGGGCTGGTGTAGATACCGATGATGTTTTTCATGGTTGCCTCCAGAAAAGGTGGGTGACGCAATGGATTAAGCTTAAATCCATAGCGTTTTGAGGACTAGACGGCAAAAACCGGCTTTAGTGTTCCATTTATAGAACAGTCCCACCGTTGAATCTCGATCCTTGCGGGAGCGGGCTTGCTCGCGAAGGTGCCAGTCCGGACAACACAACTATCGGGAAAGATTCATGACTTCTGCTCAACAGTGCTTTGCCCCACCAGCGGTTTTTCTCAAGGACACAGACGCGGATACTCCTGCCCATTCCCACTGCAACCCTGGAGTCATCAATGTCTGTTCCCGCTTTTGGTCTGGGTACGTTTCGCCTGCAAGGTCAGGTGGTCATCGATTCGGTGCGCACCGGCCTTGAACTCGGTTACCGCGCCATCGACACCGCGCAGATCTACGAGAACGAAGCCGAGGTCGGCCAGGCCATCGCCGCCAGCGGCATTGCTCGTGAAGAGCTGTTCATCACCAGCAAGATCTGGATCGCCAACTTCGGCAAGGATCGTCTGATCGAGAGCCTCAAGGAAAGCCTGCAGAAATTGCAGACCGACTACCTCGACCTGACGCTGATCCACTGGCCGTCGCCGGAAGATCAGGTGCCGGTCGCCGAATTCATGGGCGCGCTGCTCGAAGCCAGGCGTCTGGGCCTGACCCGGCAAATCGGGGTGTCCAACTTCACCATCGAGCTGATGCAACAGGCCATCGCCGCGGTTGGCGCGGAAAACATCGCCACCAACCAGATCGAACTGCACCCGTACCTGCAAAACCGCAAAGTGGTCGAGTTTGCCCGCAGCCAGGGCATCCAGATCACCTCCTACATGACCCTCGCCTATGGCGAAGTGCTGAAGGATCCGGTGATTCAGCAGATCGCTGAACGTCTGCAAGCGACCCCGGCGCAGGTCACTCTGGCCTGGGCTATGCAGTCGGGTTACGCGGTGATTCCATCGTCGACCAAACGTGCCAACCTGCAAAGCAACCTCGGCGCCACCGCGCTGACCCTGAGCGAATCCGACATGGCGCTGATCGCCGGTCTGGAGCGCGGCCATCGTCTGACCAGCCCGAAAGGCATCGCCCCGCAGTGGGATTGACCGCTCAGTTCTGAAGCCGCTGCGCAAGGCCAAGCATGGCCGTGCGCAGCGCATCCACCGAGCGGTGGACAGACAGCGTTTCGGCGTCGCGGCACGCCTGTTCGAGATCGCTGCACGCCGCCGCCACTCGCGCGGCACCGACCATTTGCGCACCGCCCTTGATGTGATGCGCCAGGGTGCTTAATTCGCTCAGATCCTGTGGCTGGCGCGCAGCGTCCAGCCGTTGCAGATCGTCGTGCAGACTGCGCAACACTTGTTCGCGCAGGCGCTGCATCACTGCAGGATTGTCCCCGGCCATCTGTTCAAGCGCGCTCAGGTCGATCTCGGGCAACGGCGGTGCCGGGTCCGACAGCTGGTCACTGTCACCGCGACTGGCCGCCTTCAATGCCTGTTGCAGATCGTGCAAGCGAATCGGCTTGAACAGGCAATCGTCCATGCCGGCCTCCAGGCAACGAGCCCGTTCTTCGACTTGTGCGTTGGCGGTAAACCCGAGGATCAGGCAACGCGCCCGGCCGCTCGCCGCCTCTTCGTCACGGATCGTCCGGGCGAGTTCGTAACCGTTGCGCCGCGGCATGTTGCAATCTGTGATCAGCACATCGAAGGCCTGGGCCCGCCAGCGCTGCAACCCCTGTTCACCATCTTCGATGTCGACCGTGCGGTGGCCGAGTTCACTCAGTTGCCAGCACAACAGCAAGCGGTTGACCGGATGATCGTCCACCACCAGCACGCTCAATGAGCGCGCCGGCGTGTCCGCCACGGCGTGGCTTGCCGCCTCGGGGGCGAGCGCGGCCAACGGCTGCAATTGCAGATTGATCTCGACCCGCGTGCCATGTCCCGGCTCACTGTCAAGGCGCAGCGTTCCGCCCATCATTTCGCTGAGGCTGCGGCTGATCACCAGCCCCAGCCCCGAGCCGCTACGCGCTGACTGGCCATGATTGCCGGCTTGAACAAACGGGCTGAACAGACGTTTGCGGTCATCCTCACTGATGCCGATGCCGCTGTCTTCAATCACCACCCTCACCGCCAACTGGCCGAGCGCTGTCCTGGTCACCGCCAGTTGCAGACTGACCTGACCGTGCTCGGTGAACTTGATCGCGTTGCTCAACAGGTTCGACAGCACTTGCTTGAAGCGTGTCGGGTCGAGCATCACCTCGACGTCACTCTGTGCATCCAGTTCAACACACCACAGCAAGCGCTTGTGCCGCGCCAGCCCCTCGAATACCCGACACACCGAGATCACCAGTTCACGCAGGTTGACCCGTTGCGGCGCGAGGGACAAGTGCCCGGACTCGATACGCGCAATGTCGAGAATATCGCCGATCAACCCCAGTAATTGCTGGCCGGCACCGGACGCGACCTCGATCGCCAGCTTGTCGGTGACGCCCTCCTCGGCACGCTTCAGGGCCAGTTCGAGCATGCCGATCAGGGCGTTCATCGGCGTGCGGATTTCGTGGCTCATGGTTGCCAGAAACGTGGTCTTGGCCCGATTGGCGTCGTCGGCGGCATCCTTGGCCTGCTGCAACTGCTGCAGCCACTGCTGACGCTGGCGCAACTGCCAACGCTGAAAACCGATCCAGGCCAAGGCCAGCAACAGCAGGCCTGCCGCACCAACAAACGCCAGCAGGATTTCGCGGCGATGACGCTGCCAATAGCTCTCTTCCACGACCACGTCATGGCTCCAGCGCTCGACCAGTTCGTCCATCTGCTGCGGCGCGATGCTCAGCAGCGCCTTGTTCAGAATCGTGTGCAGCGCCGTATCCTGCGCTGCGGTCGCCAGGGCAATGCGTGCCGGCTGATCGCCGATCGTGTTGGTGATGCGCAGGCGCTCGCGGTAATGACGGGCAATCAGAAACCGCGCCACCAGCAGTGAGCTGACCGTCACGTCGGCCTGGCCTTTGGCGATCTGCTCCATGCCCTCGGCCGGGCTGCGCACCTCCACCAGGCGAATCCCGGGCACCTGCTGCAGAATAAAGTCGTGCAATGGATGACCGCGATAAATCGCCAGCCGCTTGCCCGGCAGATCGGCGAGGCTACGTGGGCTGCCGGCCGTCGTCGCGCTGACCAGCACAAACGGATTGTTCAGGTAGGCACGGGTAAATTGCAGCTCGGTTTCCCGTTCGCTGCTCGGGGTCACCACCGGCAACACGTCGAGCTCACCGGCCTTGAGCTGCTCAATCTGACGATCCAGCGAACGCCCCCGAACCAACTCGAATTGCAGCCCGGTACGCTGACTGATCAGGTTGAGCAACTGCGCCGCCAACCCGTTGAATCGCCCATCGGCGTCAAAAAACGTCAGCGGTGCGAAGTCTTCGATCACGCCGACCCGCACCCGCGGATGTTGCTCCAGCCACTGCTGCTCGCTGGCACTGAGGCGCACCTGCGACTGCGCGGCCATTTGCGCGCGCCCTGCGCTCCAGCGCTGCTCGATCAGTTGACGACGCTCCATGGGAATCGCCGCCAGCGCCTTGTCGATAATGCGCTTGAGGCGCACGTCACTGCGTTGCAGGGCAAACCCAAAGGGGTTGGCATCCAGTCCGGACGGCCCGGCCAACTGCAGGTCATTGCGGTAATTGGTGTTGATCAGGTAATTGGCACTGATCAGATCGCCGAGATAGCCGTCATCGACACCAAACGCTACCGCACCCAGCGCATCCATTGCCGAGGAGTAACGCTGCACCTTCGCCTCGGGGTAGAACGCCTGCACGCTGGTCAGCGGCAGATAGTCCTCGACCATGGCGATGCGTTTGCCTGCCAGATCCGCGGGTAACGTTTCGTCGAGCCGGGTCACCAGCATTGGCTGATCTTCGGCGTAGGGTCGCGACAAGATGAAATCCGGATCGGCCAGCTCGAAATTGTTCGAGGTGCCCAGCAGATCGAGTTCGCCGCGCTTGAGCGCACTCATCACCGCGTCGCGATTGGTAAAGCGTTGCACCTCGATCCGCACACCGAGCAGTTGCGCCAGCAGCTCCGCGTAATCGGCGGTGAGACCTTCCAGCTCCAGCCGATTGCGGGTGATTTCAAACGGTGGGTAATCGGCGCCGGAAATGCCCATGCGCAACCGTGGGTGCTGGTGCAGCCATTGGCGATCCTGCTCGTCGAGCGGAACCCGGATATTTTCCAGTGCTGCCTGGCTCAACAACTCCAGTGGCTGCGGCAGTTCACTGGCCCAGCAGCTGGCCGTGATGCTCAACCACAGCCCGCACCACCAGCGTCGCAGATTCAATTTTCTACTCAGATCAAATCGTTGCGCTTGGCGAATTCGCGCAAGTACACCGCTGACTTTGAGTGCAGACCCAGCTTTTTTATCAAGCGGGTTTTGTAGGTGCTGACGGTCTTGTGGCTGAGGAACATTTCAGCGGCGATTTTCTTGTTGGGCTTGCCCAGAGCCAACTGCACGAGAATGTTCAGTTCTCGGTTGGAGAGCTCGTCGATCAGCTGTTTTTCGCTGCGGTGCGACGGGGTCGACGCAAGGCCGTTATCAGGCAGTGCAGCAAAATAGGAGTAGCCCGACATCAGCGCCTGGACAGCCTTGTGCAATTGCAACAACTGGTTGGTTTTGGCCACGTAACCCATGGCGCCGCTACGCAGACAGCGATCCTGATAGTGCAGCGGATCCTGAGAAGTAAAGATCAGCACCCTGCAGTCAGGGTCGGTGGCCTTGAGCCGCTCCAGCACCTCCAGCCCGCCGACTCCCGGCAACTTGAGATCAAGTACCACGAGTTTCGGCTTGTGCTCACGGCTCAGAGCCATGGCTTCGCTGGCGCTGGATGCTTCGTGAATCGCCTTGAATCTTTCGGCTTCGAGTACGAGTTTCACGGCAGCCCTTACCACCGGATGATCGTCGACGATCAGCGCTGACTTCATGACCGCTCCCAGTGCAAAAACAGGACGATGGCGCCACCGGCATCAGCTGTTACTCACCGGGTTGGCTGCGCGAAGACTGTTACACGGGAAGCAAAGCGTATCTACCTGTCAGATCTGACAGTTGCGCGAAAGGATAATCCGTGCTCAGGCCCGGCGTTGCGCGGCTGGCGCCGGGTTCCAGGCATTTACTGCGCCCAACGGGGCAACGTCGACCCGCGCCATCAGGTGTTCGATCGCGGCCGCATTGGGCAAGGCGACATGGCTGATCTGCAGGTTTTCCTGAGCGAAACCGGCGGGTGTCAGCGCCGGTGCCGTGGGTTCGTTATAGATCAGAACGTGGCGCACCTGCGGGTTGTTGAGGAAAAACCCCGACAAGTCCAGCGATCCGGCCGCCAGTTCGGCGTTGATGACCACGGCGTCGAAGGGTTCACAGCCGTATTCCACCAGGGTCAGCAGCTCAAGCAGACTCTGTACCGGAGCGATGCGGAAGTATTCAAGGCCATTGAACAGGCGCTCGATTTTCATCCGGTGAAAATGCTGCGGATCGGCAATCAGGATGCGCAGGGTTTTATTGATCATGCTCGATCTCGTAGAGGTGGACGGGTGCGCCAAGACTACGCAAGCCTCAGGAGCAGTTCTGTAGGACTTTTCCTAAAAAACCGGTCATTCATCCGCCCCCTTGAGCCATGTCGAATGGCTGCCCGATGTGGTTGCGTTATTCCGTCGTACTCGGACTCCAGAACGCCTGCACCACCAGCGCTGAAGTCGAAATCCGCGCTACCAGCGCATCGAGTTCATCGCCGTCGACCGAAGTCGTCGCCAGCGTCGCTTCGATCTCGATTTCGTCGGCACCGAAGGCGTGTACATCGACGTCGCTGGCCGGGTAGTTGCTGCGTTCCAACTCGGCTTCGAGCAGGGCGAACACGGCTTTCTGCTGTGAGCGCCGGGCGATGACATAGACAATGTTGGTGACTTCGGCCGAGACCACGTCCAGTGGCTGGCGGTTGATGTTGTTGACGATCGGCCGCAGCAAGGTGTTGGCGGCCAGAATGAACAGCGTGCCGAGCACCGCTTCGGCCAGCAGGTCGGCACCGGCGCAGGCGCCAACGGCGGCTGACGTCCACAAGGTCGCGGCGGTGTTGAGGCCGCGCACGTTGCCTTCTTCGCGCATGATCACCCCGGCGCCGAGAAAGCCGATGCCGGAAACCACGTAGGCGACCACCCGCACCGCGCCTTCAGCACCGCCGAGACGGTTGGCCATGTCGACGAAAATCGCCGCACCGACCGCCACCAGCACGTTGGTGCGCAGGCCGGCGGTGCGTTGCCGGTACTGGCGCTCGAACCCGATCAGGCCACCGAGGATGAACGCTGCGCTGAGGCTGACCAGGGTGTCGAGCAGTGAGTTGAGGTTGAGATTGTTTATGGCTTGCATGATGAAGCTCCTTGAAAAAACACAGTCCCTTTGTCGGGGCTTGCTGCCAATTCACCTGAAACACCCAATCCCTGTAGGAGCTGCCGCAGGCTGCGATCTGTTGATCTTTGAAAGCAAGATCAACAGATCGCAGCCTGCGGCAGCTCCTACAGCGTTGCAGGTGAAGGTTGCAGCCTGCTGTTATTGCCAGCCGAACCGGCGGATGTAGAAGCCTTTCACCGCCTGGGTCAGCGCCATGTACGCCAGCAGGATCATCGGCAGGAACACGAAATACAGCGACGGCAGCGCCTGCAGTTTGAAGTAGTTGGCCAGCGGCCCCATCGGCAGGAAGATCCCGACCGCCATGATGATCCCGGTCATCACCAGCAGCGGCATGGCTGCACGGCTTTGCAGGAACGGAATCTTCGGCGTGCGGATCATGTGCACGATCAGCGTCTGGGTCAGCAGCCCCACTACGAACCAGCCGGACTGGAACAGCGTCTGGTGATCCGGGGTGTTGGCATCGAACACGTACCACATCAAGGCGAACGTGGTGATGTCAAAGATCGAACTGATCGGCCCGAAGAACAGCATGAAGCGCCCGACATCCGCCGGCTGCCAGCGTTGCGGCTTTTTCAGCATCTCGTCATCGACGTTGTCGAACGGAATCGCGATCTGCGAAATGTCGTAGAGCAGGTTCTGTACCAGCAGGTGCATCGGCAGCATCGGCAGGAACGGAATGAACGCACTGGCGACCAGCACCGAGAACACGTTGCCGAAGTTCGAGCTGGCGGTCATCTTGATGTACTTGAGCATGTTGGCGAAGGTGCGGCGCCCTTCGAGCACGCCCTCCTCCAGCACCATCAGGCTCTTTTCCAAGAGGATGATGTCAGCGGCTTCCTTGGCGATGTCCACCGCGCTGTCCACCGAGATTCCGATGTCGGCGGTGCGCAGCGCCGGGGCGTCGTTGATGCCGTCGCCCATGAAGCCGACCACATGCCCGTTGCCCTTGAGGATGCGCACGATGCGCTCCTTGTGCGACGGCGTCAGCTTGGCGAACACGTTGGTTTTTTCTACCGCCACGGCCAGCTCGGCGTCGCTCATGCGCTCGACATCGTTACCCATCAGCAAGCCCTGTTGGGCCAGACCGACTTCGCGGCAAATCTTCGCGGTCACCAGTTCGTTGTCACCGGTCAGCACTTTGACCGCCACACCGTGCTCGGCCAAAGCCTTGAGCGCCGGCGCGGTGCTTTCCTTCGGTGGATCGAGGAATGCCACGTAACCGATCAGCGTCAGTTCCTGCTCATCCGCCAGGCTGTAAGTGTCGCGACCTTCCGGCATCGAGCGGGCAGCCACCGCCACCACGCGCAAGCCTTCAGCGTTGAATGCTGCGGTGACCTGACGAATCCGGGTCAGCAATTCATCGCTCAAGGCTTCTTCGACTTCACCGTGCTGCACGCGGGTGCACACCGCCAGCACTTCTTCCACCGCGCCTTTGCAGATCAGCAAATGCGGCTCGCCACGCCCCTCGACCACCACCGACATGCGCCGGCGATTGAAGTCGAACGGGATCTCATCGACCTTGCGAAACGCCGTGCCGACCTTCAGCTCACGGTTGATTTCCACGTGCTCCAGCACCGCTACATCGAGCAGGTTTTTCAGCCCGGTCTGGTAGTAGCTGTTCAGGTAGGCCATTTCCAGCACGTCATCCGAGTCTTCACCCCAGACGTCGACATTACGCGCGAGGAAGATCTTGTCCTGGGTCAGGGTGCCGGTCTTGTCGGTGCACAGCACGTCCATGGCACCGAAGTTCTGGATCGCGTCGAGTCGCTTGACGATGACCTTCTTGCGCGACAGGAACACCGCACCTTTGGCCAGGGTCGAGGTGACGATCATCGGCAGCATTTCCGGGGTCAGGCCCACGGCAATCGACAGCGCGAACAGCAGCGCTTCGGTCCAGTCGCCCTTGGTGAAACCGTTGATGAACAGCACCAGCGGCGCCATGACGAACATGAAGCGGATCAGCAGCCAGCTGACTTTGTTCACGCCCAGCTGGAACGAGGTCACCGCGCGGTCAGTCGCGCCGACCCGCTGCGCCAGCGCGCCGAAATAGGTGCTGTTGCCCGTGGTGAGAATCACCGCCACCGCCGTACCGGACACCACGTTGGTGCCCATGAACAGAATGTTCTCCAGCTCCAGCGGATTACGCGTGTCGCGGTCGGCCTGACGGGCGAATTTCTCCACCGGCATCGATTCACCGGTCATCGCCGCCTGGCTGACGAACAGATCCTTGGCGCTGAGCACCCGGCAGTCGGCGGGAATCATGTCGCCGGCGGACAGCACGATCAGGTCGCCCGGCACCAGTTGCTTGATCGGCAGTTCGATGCGCGGCTCATCCCGGCGCATCACCGTAGCGGTGTTGCTGACCATCGCCTTGAGCGCATCGGCGGCCCGGTTGGATTTGCTTTCCTGCCAGAAGCGCAGCAGCGTCGACAGCACCACCATGGAGAAAATCACCGTGGCGGCTTTCAGGTCTTCGGTCAGCCACGAGATCACCGCCAACAGAGTCAGCAGCAGGTTGAACGGGTTTTTGTAGCAGTGCCACAGGTGGGTCCACCATGGCAGCGGCTGCTCGTGCTCGACTTCGTTGAGGCCGTACTGCGCACGCAGGGCGTCGACTTCAAAATCGGTCAAACCGTCGGTGTGGGTGCCCAGCGAAGACAGCAGTTCGCTGCTGTCGCGATGGGCCGCATCGACCAGGGTGTTGGCCAGGGTGGGCGGCACTTCACGGCTGACCGTGGTGTCGTTGATCGATTCCAGCAACGCCAGACGGCGGAAGTGCCGGGCGATGTGGCGTGTGCGCAGGAAGCCTGCGAAAAATTCCTTGAGCGTAAGTTTCATGGCTGTTGCCCCTATGGTCAGCCGGGAAACCGTCGAGCAGGTACGACCATGCCTCGTGCGCCGGAAAATCCGGCACGGCAAGGCTTGGCGCGCCAGTCACAAAGGACAGGCGTGTCGATAGGTTTGCGATCACGACCACACGGTCGAAATCACACACTTTCAGTGTCGATGAGAAGGACGTCGGGACATGGTCTCAACTGACCATGATCGGGATGCCGCTGCTCGCTTTACGGCGAGACAACGGCAGAGAAAGGCTGCGCGTTATCTTGCCGAAAATCTGCCGGTTACCGAGACCGGCCGACAACTGTCACTCGAACAAGTACCCACTGTGGGTCTCCGCTATTGATGAAAACGCGCGAAGCTTACGCCTCGATGATTTGAGAGTAAACCCGTGGAAGGAGGTGTGTCGGGGAATGTGGCGGGTGTTCAGGAAGAGTTCAGGATTCAGAGTTTTCGCTGGCCTCTAGGGCCCTATCGCGGGCAAGCCCGCTCCCACAAGAATCTCCAGTGAATACAGGTTTTGCATCCGACACAGATCCTGTGGGAGCTGGCTTGCCAGCAATTACGGTGGATCAGGCAAAGCAGATTCAGCTGGCAGTCGCCAACAGCAGATCCGCCATCGAACGGTTGTGCCCACGGTTCTTGCCATGCTCATACAAGGACCCGGCAATCTCGTCGGCACGCACCGGCAACACCGACAGCAACGTATCACTCAGGCCATGGCTGGCCTGGCAGAAGCCCTGCATGTACAGGCCGGCCTTGCAGCGCTCGTCGGTGATCAGTTTGTAGTTGCGATCGACCTCGAAATCACCGAGGTATTCTTCCAGCGGTGCCAGCAATTTGCGGTGCATCTGCCGCTCGTAACCGGTGGCCAGGACCACGGCGTCATAGATACGCACGGTGACTTCGCCGGTGGCGTTGTTGCGCACCGCCAGTTCGATGCCACGCTCGGTGGCGGTGGCGCTCTCGACGGTGGTCAGGGTACGGAACGCATGACGGGCGATGCCCGAGACTTTCTGGCGATAGAAGATGCCGTAGATGCGTTCGATCAGATCAATGTCGACCACCGAGTAGTTGGTGTTGTGGTACTCGTTGACCAGCCGCTCACGCTCGGCGCTGTTTTGCTGGAACACCAGATCGGTGAACTCCGGCGAGAACACTTCGTTGACGAACGGGCTGTCGTCCGCAGGCTTGAGCGCCGAGCCGCGCAGGATCATGTCGACCTGCACCGACGGGAACGAATCGTTCAGATCGATGAAGGCTTCCGCCGCGCTCTGCCCGCCGCCGATGATCGCGATGCTCATCGGTTGGTTGTTCACACACGGCTGTTTGGCCATCTGCGACAGATACTGCGAGTGGTGGAACACGCGGCTGTCGCCCTTCAGCGCCTTGAACGCCTCCGGAATACGCGGTGTGCCGCCGGCGCTGACCACCACCGAACGCGCAGTGCGCACCAACTGCTGGCCTTCGCTGTCGCGGGAGATCACGCGCAGCGCCTCAACCTGATGGTTGTGCAGCACCGGTTCGATGGTCAGCACTTCTTCGCCGTAGCGACTCTGCTCGGTGAACTGCCCGGCAACCCAGCGCAGGTAGTCGTTGTACTCCATGCGGCACGGGTAGAAGGTGCCAAGGTTGATGAAGTCGACCAGACGGCCGTGGGCCTTCAGGTAATTGACGAACGAGTACGGGCTGGTCGGGTTGCGCAGGGTCACCAGATCCTTGAGGAAGGAAATCTGCAATTCGCTTTGGGTCGACAGGGTGTTGCCGTGCCAGCTGTAGTTGGCCTGCTTGTCGAGGAACAGCACATCCAGCTCGCCGTGGGTCGGGCCGCGCTCTTGCAGAGCGATGGCCAGCGCCAGGTTCGAAGGGCCGAAACCGACGCCGATCAGGTCGTGAACGATGGGCGATGCAATTGCCTGAGTCATTTCCAGTGTCCTCTGGATGAACCCCTCAACAAGGGGAAAGGAGAGCCTAAGTGACCCGACTGGCCTTGAGCAGGACAGCAGGTCGTCTGTTGAGTAGGAACGAGGACAGTGAAATAAAATTTAGCGATGGCGGCTCAATGGGCATCCCATTGCTTGATGCGCAGGCGGCAATGCTTCATCGCATTGACGATGTGTTTTTCCACCAGCGCCTTGGAAATCCCCAGCTGTTCGGCGATCTGCGGGTGCGACAGGCCTTCGATCTTGCGCAGCAGAAAACTGTCGCGGCACAGCGGCGACAATTCCGCCAGGGCGCGCTGGAGCATCTCCAGACGCTGGCCGTGATCGAGGGTGCCGTGGGGCGACGGGGTGAAATAGCGCTCTTCGCTGTCGAGCACTTCCAGTGGCTCGACCTGGCGCAAGGCGTTGCGCCGATGATCATCGATCACCAGATTCAACGCGGTGCGATAGAGAAAGGCCCGCGGCTGCTCGATGGGCGTGTCGCTGGAACGCTCCAGAACCCGCACATAAGCGTCATGCACCACATCTTCGGCGACCTGACGGTTGCCGAGCTTGGCGTTCAGGAAACACACCAGCTCGCGATAGTAGTTTTCCAACATGACTCCCGGCCGCTTCGATGCGGATTCGATCCTTGAGCACACTGATCGAAGGCCCCGCAAACACGGGTAGCAAGATAGTGGCAACTTGAGGTGCGTAATTTATAGTAATTCTCATATAGATTTAAAGTGGCGTTTGTCGTTGCCCGCTAAATAGTGCCGTTCCATACCTGTAACATCCTGTGTCTTCGCTTAAATTCCCCTGCGCATTCATCGTTTACAGGACAGCTCCCCGTGTCTGTCGCGCCCCGCGACAGCGTTCAGCGGCTGCGCGCTGTGGCGTGCAGCCGGACGACGGGCCGAATACCACTGGCCGGAACCCTGCATGAAACGTCCCCGCCCCGCTCGACGCGCCCTGCTCGCAGTCCTTTGTCTGATTCCCGTTGTTGCCTACGCCGCATGGCAAATCATGCCTCCGGGACGCGACCGTTTTGCCACCGTGCAAGTCAGTCGTGGCGACATCGAAAGCAGCGTCACCGCACTGGGCACCCTGCAACCGCGCCGATATGTCGATGTCGGTGCGCAGGCCTCCGGGCAGATCCAGAAAATCCACGTCGAAGTCGGTGACGTGGTCAAGGAAGGTCAACTGCTGGTGGAAATCGATCCGTCCACGCAGAAGGCCAAACTCGACGCCGGACGCTTCTCCATCGAAAACCTTAAGGCGCAATTGCAGGAGCAACGCGCCCAGCATGAACTGGCGCGGCAGAAGTATCAGCGCCAGCAGCATCTCGTGGCCGGCGGCGCCACCCGTGAAGAAGACGTGCAGACCGCCCGCGCCGAACTGAAAGCCACTCAGGCCCGCGTCGACATGTTCCAGGCACAGATCCGCCAGGCTGAAGCGAGCCTGCGCAGCGATCAGGCTGAACTCGGCTACACGCGGATCTACGCGCCGATGGCCGGCACCGTGGTTGCCCTCGACGCCCGCGAAGGCCAGACCCTCAACGCGCAACAGCAGACGCCGCTGATCCTGCGCATCGCCAAGCTGTCACCGATGACCGTGTGGGCCGAGGTTTCCGAGGCCGACATCGGCCACGTCAAACCGGGCATGACCGCCTACTTCACCACCCTCAGCGGCGGTCAGCGGCGCTGGAGCAGCACCGTGCGGCAGATCCTGCCGGTGCCGCCCAAGCCTCTGGATCAGACCAGCCAGGGCGGCGGCAGCCCGGCCAGCAGCAGTAAAAGCGGCAGCGCCCGCGTTGTGCTGTACACGGTTTTGCTCGACGTCGATAACGCCGACAACGCCTTGATGGCCGAGATGACCACCCAGGTGTTTTTCGTCGCCAATCAGGCCAGAGGCGTGCTCACCGCGCCGGTCGCCGCGTTGCAGGGCAGCACCACGGCCAACCTGCAAACCGCTCAGGTGGTCGCGGCCAACGGCGAGATTCAGCAGCGCGAGGTACGCACCGGCATCAGCGACCGGCTCAAGGTGCAGATTGTCGACGGCCTCAACGAAGGCGATCATCTGCTGATCGGCCCGGTCGACGGCAGCGGAGGCTGAATGCAAACGCCTCTGATCGATCTGCAGGACATTCGCAAATCCTACGGCGGCGGTGACGCTCCTGAAGTTCACGTGCTGCGCGGCATCGACCTGTCGATTCACGCCGGTGAATTCGTCGCGATTGTCGGCGCTTCCGGCTCCGGCAAATCGACCCTGATGAATATCCTTGGTTGCCTCGACCGGCCGACCTCCGGCGAGTACCGCTTTGCCGGGGAAAACGTCGCCGGCCTCGACAGCGACGAGCTGGCCTGGCTGCGCCGCGAAGCCTTTGGATTTGTGTTCCAGGGCTATCACCTGATTCCGTCCGGCTCGGCCCAGGAAAACGTCGAGATGCCGGCGATCTATGCCGGTACCCCGGCCGCCGAGCGTCACGCCCGCGCCGCCGCCCTGCTCGACCGCCTCGGTCTGGCCTCGCGCACCGGCAATCGCCCGCATCAATTGTCCGGCGGTCAGCAGCAACGGGTGTCAATTGCCCGGGCGCTGATGAACGGCGGGCATATCATCCTCGCCGACGAACCCACCGGCGCCCTCGACAGCCACAGCGGCAAAGAGGTGATGACGCTGCTCGACGAACTGGCGAGCCAGGGCCACGTGGTGATCCTCATCACCCACGACCGCGAAGTTGCGGCCCGGGCCAAACGCATCATCGAAATACGCGACGGCCTGATCATCAGCGACAGCGCCCGCGACAACCCAGAAGCCCAGACCAGGGCCAACCCCGGCGCCCTGCAAGCGGTGGATCTGCGCCAGCGTCTGGCCGACGGCGCCGAAGCCACCGGCGCCTGGAAAGGCGAACTGGTCGATGCCCTGCACGCCGCATGGCGAGTGATGTGGATCAACCGCTTTCGCACCGCACTGACCCTGCTCGGGATCATCATCGGCGTGGCGTCGGTGGTGGTGATGCTGGCGGTCGGTGAAGGCAGCAAACGCCAGGTGATGGCGCAGATGGGCGCCTTCGGTTCAAACATTATTTACCTCAGCGGCTCGGCGCCCAACCCGCGCACGCCGCCGGGGATCATCACCCTCGACGATGTGCACGCGCTGGCCAGCCTGCCGCAAGTGCAGCGGATCATGCCGGTCAACGGCGCCGAGGCCGGTGTACGTTACGGCAATGCCGACCACCTGAGTTACGTCGGCGGCAACGACACCAACTTCCCGGCGATCTTCAACTGGCCGGTGGTGCAAGGCAGTTACTTCACCGAGGCCGATGAGCAGAATGCTGCAGCCGTCGCGGTGATCGGCCACAAAGTCCGCAGCAAACTGCTCAAGGATGTGCCGAACCCGATCGGCCAATTCATCCTGATCGAGAATGTGCCGTTCCAGGTGGTCGGCGTGCTCGCCGAAAAGGGCGCCAGCTCCGGCGACTCCGACAGCGACAATCGCATCGCCATCCCTTATTCGGCGGCCGGCGTCCGGCTGTTCGGTACACGCAACCCGGAATACGTCGCCATCGCCGCCGCCGACGCGCGCAAGGTCAAGGACACCGAGCAGGCCATCGAGCAACTGATGCTGCGCCTGCACAACGGCAAGAAGGATTTCGAACTGACCAACAACGCCGCGATGATCCAGGCCGAGGCCCGCACTCAGAACACCCTGTCGCTGATGCTCGGCTCGATCGCCGCGATCTCGCTGCTGGTTGGCGGTATCGGCGTGATGAACATCATGCTCATGACCGTGCGCGAGCGGACTCGCGAGATTGGCATTCGCATGGCCACCGGCGCCCGCCAGCGCGACATCCTCCGGCAGTTCCTCACCGAAGCGGTGATGCTCTCGGTGGTCGGCGGCATTGCCGGGATCGCCCTGGCGCTGATCGTCGGTGGCGTGCTGATCCTCAGCGAAGTGGCCGTGGCTTTTTCCTTGATGGCGGTACTCGGCGCCTTCGGCTGCGCCCTGGTCACCGGTGTTGTCTTCGGCTTCATGCCTGCCCGCAAAGCTGCCCGGCTCGACCCGGTCACAGCCCTTACCAGTGAATGATCGATTTATGAAACCGCGCCTCAGCCTGTTGACCGTGTGCCTAATCCTCAGTGCCTGCGGCAGTCCCGTTCAACGCCCGGACAGCGGTGTGCAGGCGCCTGCTGCCTGGCAGTCGACCCATGGCGCCAGCGTTGCCCGCAATAGCCCGCAGTGGTGGACGCAATTTGGCAGCCCGGAACTGGATCGTCTGATCGAACAGGCTCGCGTCGGCAGTTTCGACCTCGCGGCCGCCGTCGCTCGAGTGCGTCAAGCGCAGGCAGGCACCGTCATCGCTGGCGGCTCACAGTTGCCGGAGGTCAAGGCCGGTCTGAATGCCAATCGGCAGAAACTGCTGCGCGGCAATGGCTACAGCCAACTCGATGCCAACAGCAGCAACAAGGCGGTGGACTATTTCGATACCAACCTGAGCGCCACTTACGAAATCGATTTCTGGGGCGGCAAGCGCGCGTCGCGCGACAGTGCCCGGTTCGCCCTGCAGGCCAGCGAATTCGACCGGGCGACAGTCGAGCTGACATTGCTCAGCGGCGTTGCCAGCACGTATGCGCAGACCTTGTCGCTACGCGAGCAGAGCCGTATCGCCAAACTCAATCTGGCCAACGCGCAAAGCGTGCTGAAACTGGTGCAGACGCGGTTTGATTCAGGCTCAGCCACCGCGCTGGAACTGGCGCAACAGAAGAGCCTGGTCGCGGCCCAGCAATGGCAACTGCCGCGCGTGCAACAGCAAGCCCAGGACGCGCTGATCAGTCTCGCCGCCCTGCTCGGCCGACCGGTGCAGCAACTGTCGGCGACAGAGTCCTTCGATCACCTGCAATGGCCAGACATCGCCGCCGGCGTGCCCAGCGAGTTGCTCACGCAACGTCCGGACATCGCACGCGCCGAAGCCCAACTGGCCGCCGCTGAAGCTGACGTCAAAGTCGCTCGCGCGGCCATGTTGCCGGCACTGACCCTGACCGCCCAACTCGGCTCGGGCGCCAATCAGTTCGACGATTTGATTCGCAGCCCTTTCTACAACCTGACCGCCGGACTGGTCGCACCGATTTTCAATAACGGTCGCCTCGGCGCTGAACGCGACAAGGCCTCGGCGCGCCAGCAAGAGCTGCTGGAAACTTACCGTGGCGCAATCATCAACGGTTTCGCCGATGTGGAAAAAGCGCTCAATAGCATTCGTCGCCTGGATGAGCAGCGGTTGTGGCAGAACGAAGAACTGAATCAGGCGCAGACCGCGTTCGACATCGCCCAGAGCCGTTACCAGGCCGGCGCCGAAGACTTGCTGACCGTGCTGGAAACCCAGCGCACGCTGTACGCGGCCCAGGATCAGCATGCACAACTACGGCTGTCACGAGTGCAGGCGAGCATTGCGTTGTACAAGGCACTTGGCGGCGGGTGGCAGACGCTGTAATCGAATCAACACAACAAGCCTGTGGGAGCTGGCTTGCCAGCGATGAGGCCAGCACTCCCGACATCAACGTTGCCTGACCCAATGCTATCGCTGGCAAGCCAGCTCCCACATTGATTGACGATGTTGCCGCTATCTCGGGCTGACACCTGAACCTGTGGGAGCGAGCCTGCTCGCGAATGATCGATGACGCAGCCCTCAAGTCGGGCTGGTTTTAGGCTTCAGATTGCGCGCATACCATGGCCGTTGCGGCACGCGGCGGAACAGGCCGGCGAGTTTTTCCTCGTCGGTGATGAAGGTGATGCGCAGCGCCAGCTTCATGGTTTCCGGATCCATCTCCACCGACTTGCCCACCTGCAATCCCGGCGTGGTGCTGCAGCCATGGGTGATCGGCCCGAGCCACGGGTCGTCGACTTCCACCCAACGCCCCGGGGCAAACCATGGCACGCCATTGACCTGCAGCCGCGTGACTTCGCCCGGATGGAACCGCTCGTGGGCGCGGAACCAGTCCTCGATGCGATCGTCGATCCAGCCATGGAAATGCCAGAACGTCGGGTTGACGTGGGAAGAAAACGGATCGCCGAGGAAATCGTTTTCGGCGTTGTACCAGCGGGCCGCGAAGTCCGCCGGATCGCGGGCGAATGGCACCGGCTGACCGTTGGACGGATCGCGTGGCACGGAGGCCCAGCGCATGTGCAGCCAGTCATGCAGGCCCAACTCGACTTCGGAGCCGAACTGGCCGAGGGTGAGCCGGGCCAGATACGCCGGATCGCGATACTGCGACTCCCAGACCTGAAAGTTGCTTTCGTAAGTCTCGGCAGTCTTGATGTCGCTGACCCACTGACTGAATTCGTCATCACCCGCAGCCGTCCAGGTCGGCGGCAAGGCCGTGCCGTCGTGGTTGTCGAAATAGCGGGCGAAACCTACGCGGTCGCGGATCAGCTCCGGCTGCGGCAGCGGGAAAAACGCCCAGGATGGCAGATCCTGCATCGAACGCGCCGTCCCGAGCATGTGCCGGTGCATGAAGAAAAAGTCCACGCCCGAGCCATTGCGATCCTTGCGCGGGCCACGGGCATCGCGCTCCTTGTCGCGCGGGCCGGGCTGCCAGCCAATGCCGCGCAAGGCTTCGCGTTTGTCCTCGGGCAGTTTGTGCCACTTGTCCCGGGTCGCATGCCACAACTGGTGAAACAGGCGGTGCTCGGGAGAGATCAACCACGCCAGCAACGTCGGGTTGAGCGGCGTGCGCTCGCGCGCTTCGGGAAACAGCCGCTTGACGGCGACAAAGCGGTTGTCCTGCGCCGGCAAAGCCAGCGATCGATCCAGGCGCAAGGCCTTGCCGCTGAGGGTGGCACTGCCAGCATTGCCGAAGTCGGCCCAGACCTCATCGAGGATCATCTCCAGCTCATAGCTGATCTGGCCCTCGGCGCCGATCAGGCGCCAGCTCAGTTTCGCCGCATCGGCTTTCGCGAGGTCGCCCAGAATTCGATAACGCGGGGTTTCAGCGGAGCGCAGGCGCTCGGGCGTGTCGAGAAAACCGCACACGCCACGGCCCTTCTGGCCGATGTCGAGAAACACTTGCAGGCCCTTGAGCGGCAAGCCCTCGAGGCCGGCATCGGCACCTTCGAAACGGATATCCCACACCCCGCGCAACGCATTCGCCAGGCGCTGCCCGGCCATGTCCGCGACATCGAAAGACGCTTCGCCCGGGGTGATCGTCGGGTCCGGCTTCGTCCATTCACGATGCCCGAAATACGCCGCAGGCACGGCAGCGCCGGTCAGCGCCAGACCCGCCATGAACCATCGTCGAGAAATCTTCATTGCCCTACCTGTGTCAGCCATGAAGCAGGCTTCATCCAAGCTAGAACGTTTGCTCCATGCACAAATTTATGGGGGTACCTGAAAAGATCGCAGCCTGCGGCAGCTCCTACAGTGATCGCGTTCCAATGTAGGAGCTGCCGCAGGCTGCGATCTTTTAAGCAGACGAGCTAAATTCCACGACCAACCACTCGTTCTTCCCAGATAGCGAAGGCCCCCGCGCCTGCACCTCGATGGCGAACCTGACTGAGATGGCAATGACAAAACCACGTTCGAAAAAGGCTCTATTCATCGGCCTGCCGTTGGCCCTGGCGATCAGCGCCGGCGCAGGCTTTGCCGTGTGGCATCACTGGTTCAAGGACGACCTCGGCTACCCGGCCAAAGTCATGAAGCAGGCCGATGAGCTGCACGAACGCATGCTGTCTTTCGACAGCCATGTCAGCCTGACGCAAAATTTCGGCACTGACGGCCACGAAGCCGACAAGGACGGCGACGGCCAGTTCGACCTCGCCAAGGCCAACCGTGGGCGCCTGTCCGGCGCGGCCCTGACCATCTTCGGCTGGCCGGAAATGTGGAACGGCCCGAACGCCCCGCACAAGCCAACACCCGGCTTCGTCGACGAGGCGCGCAACCAGCAGGAAATCCGCTTCAAGATCATCTCCGGGATGGTTCGCGACTACCCCAATCAGGTGGCCATCGCCTACACCCCCGACGACTTCCGGCGCCTGCACGGCGAAGGCAAATTCGCGATTTTCATCAGCATGCTCAACGCCTACCCGCTGGGCCACGACCTCAACCTGCTGGACCTGTGGACCGCGCGCGGCATGCGCATGTTCGGTTTCAGCTACATCGGCAACAACGACTGGGCGGATTCGTCGCGGCCGCTGCCATTCCTCAATGATTCGCCGGACGCCCTCGACGGTCTCTCGGATCTGGGCAAACAAGCGGTCAAGCGCCTCAACGATCTGGGCGTGATCATCGACGTCTCGCAGATGTCGACCAAGGCCCTCGAGCAAGTCGCGCAACTGAGCCGCACACCGTTGGTGGCCTCGCATTCGGCGCCGCGTGCGATGGTCGATATCCCGCGCAACCTCAGCGACAAGGAAATGCAGCTGATCAAAAACAGCGGCGGCGTGGTGCAGATCGTCGCGTTCTCGCAGTACCTGCGTCCGCTCACCCAGCACACCCAGGACAAGCTCAACGAGATGCGCAAGGACTTCGACCTGCCGCCGCTGCCGAACCTGGCGATGGCGTTGATGCCGGGCGACCCGATCATTGCGGCGTGGTCCGAGCAGAAGTTTGGCCAGTACGCCAGCCGCCTGTACGGCATCCTCGAAGAAGAGCCGAAAGCCAGCCTCAAGGATCTGGGCGATGCCATCGATTACGCGGTGCGCAAGATCGGCATCGACCATGTCGGCATCAGCTCCGACTTCAACGAAGGTGGCGGCGTCAAAGGTTTCGAGAACGTCGGCGAAATCCGTAACGTCACCGCCGAGCTGATCTCGCGCGGTTATTCCGAAGCGGACATCGCCAAGCTCTGGGGCGGCAACTTCCTGCGGGTCTGGGATCAGGTCGAGAAAGCCGCGAAACCGGCCCTGGCCGCTGCGCCGGGAACTGCCAAGCCATGAGCAATCGTCGTGAGTTCTTGAAGCAAGCGGGGATTCTCGCCGCGGCCCTGCCACTGGGCGCGAGCCTGCCGAATGTCGCCGGTGCCGCGAACGCCGCGCCCGCGACCGGCAACAAGTGGGCGCGGTTGCAGCAGCTGTTCGATCAGGATCCGGCGTATCTGCACTTCTCCAATTTCCTGATTACCTCGCACCCGAAACCGGTGCGCGAGGCGATTGAGCGGCACCGCGCTGCCCTCGACAAAAATCCCGGCCTGGCCATGGATTGGGACCTCGGCGTGATCGAACAGCGCGAGGAGAACGTGCGGGTCTGGGCCGGACGCTACCTGCAAGCCGACGCCAAACAGATCGCTCTGACCGGCAGCACCACCGAAGGTCTGGCGATGATTTACGGCGGCGTGCACGTGCGCCCCGATCAGGAAATCCTCACCACTGAACACGAGCACTACGCGACCCACACCATCCTCGCCCTGCGTAGCGAACGCGACAAAACCCGGGTGCGCAAGATTCGTCTGTTCAAGGATTCGTACAGCGCGACCAAAGCCGAAATCCTTGCTGCCATCGACGGCGCCATCCGCCCCGAAACCCGGGTGCTGGGCATGTGCTGGGTGCATTCGGGCAGCGGCATGAAACTGCCCATCGGTGAGATCGGCGCCATCGTCGACCAGCACAACCGCGGTCGCAGCGACGCTGACCGCATCGTTTACGTGGTCGACGGGGTGCATGGCTTCGGCGTGGACAACCTGAACTTCGCGCAAATGAACTGCGACTTCTTCATCGCCGGCACCCACAAGTGGATGTTCGGCCCACGTGGCACCGGCATCGTCTGCAGCCGCTTCGCCGAAGTCAGATACGTCACCCCGATCATTCCGACGTTCTCCGAAGCCACGGCGTTTTCCACCACCATGACGCCCGGTGGCTACCACTCGTTCGAGCACCGCTGGGCGCTGGACGAAGCGTTCAAATTGCATCTTGAGCTGGGCAAGGCCGAGGTCGAAGCGCGCATTCACGCGCTCAACAGCTATCTGAAACAACGCCTGCAGCAACGGCCGCAGATCGAACTGGTGACGCCACTGAGCCCTGAGCTGTCCGCCGGTTTCACCTTCTTCCGGGTCAAGGGCAAGGACAGCGACAAGATCGCCGCGCACCTGATGGCCAACCGCGTGGTGGCCGATGCCGTGCACCGTGACGTCGGCCCGGTGATCCGCACCGCACCGGGGCTGCTCAACGACGAAGAGCAAATCGACCGCTTGCTGGCCGTGCTCGACCAGGCCCTGTGAATCCGGGCGATCCCTTTTTCCTTTTAGCGAGACTCGCAATGAACAGTGAACTGCGTCGATTTTCCTTGAAGGCGCTGCCGGCGCTGATGCTCACCGCCCTCGCCGCCGGCCTGCTGCCGGGCGCCGCGCAGGCCGCCACCCCGCCTGCGCCGGGCAAGGTGTTCAAGGACTGCAAGGACTGCCCGGAAATGGTCGTGCTGCCCACCGGCACGTTCACCATGGGCACCCCGGAGGATGAGGTCGGCCGCGAGCCGGATGAAGGGCCGATGCACCCGGTGACGTTTGCCAAACCGCTGGCGATCAGCCGTTTCCAGATTCTGCGCGGCGAGTGGGACGCCTACCTCAAGGACAGCGGCTACAAAATGCCCGACGGCGACACGCGTCCCGGTCGCGCCTGCAAGGCCGGGATCCCGGATTATCAGGGCAGCGACCCGCGCAAGCAGTACACCGACAAGCACCCGGCGGTGTGCATGGATTTCCCGGAGGTCGAGGCTTACGTGGCCTGGCTGTCGAAGAAGACCGGCCAGCAATACCGGCTGGTCAGCGAGTCGCTGCGTGAATACGCCGCCCGCGCCGGCAGCACCGGGCCGTTCCCCTTCCCGTTCGACGAGGGCAAGGAATACAGCATCGCCAAACACGCCAACACCTATGGCGCCGCCGATGGCTACAACTTCACCGCGCCGGCCGGCAGCTTCCCGGCCAACGCGTTCGGCGTCTACGACATGCACGGCAATATTTATGAGTGGACCGCCGATTGCTACAACGAGAACTACGTCGGCGCGCCAGGCGATGGCAGTGCCTGGCTGAGCGGCAAGTGCGAAGTGCGGCGCATCCGTGGCAACGACTGGGGCGAGGCACCGGTGTTCTCGCGTTCGGGCAACCGCAACGCCACCTACACCGACACCCGTGGCGACTGGATCGGCTTCCGGGTCGCCCGTGATCTGTAACGCCATAGCCCGGCTAAATTAGCCGTCCTGCCAGTCGTTCTAAAAGTGGGCGCGATTCTCCATGGCGCGCCCACCGCCCTCTACGTCATCCAGGCGAACCCACGCGCAGTGCCGGTGTTCGCCGCTCCTTCAAGCAGGGAACCTCCATGAGCAAACCAACACGCGGGGTGATCAATGAATTGTTCGCCCTGCTCAAACCCTTTCGACTGATCGTCAGCGTGTCGATCCTGCTCGGCATGGTCGGCGGTCTGAGCGTCACCGCACTGCTGGCGACCATCAACAACGTGCTGCACGCCGAGGGCGCACTGACCAGCACGATGGTCGCGGTGTTTGCCGGCCTGTGCCTGCTGGCGCTGACCAGCTCGATCTTTTCCGACATCGGCACCAATTTCGTCGGCCAGCACATCATCGCCAAATTGCGCAAAGAGCTGGGCGAGAAAGTCCTTTCGGCGCCGATCGAGCAGATCGAGCGCTATCGCAGCCATCGGCTGATTCCGGTGCTGACCCACGACGTCGACACCATCAGCGACTTCGCTTTCGCCTTTGCGCCGCTGGCGATTTCCCTGACTGTGACCCTCGGTTGCATGGGCTACCTGGCGATGTTGTCGTGGCCGATGTTCCTGATGATGGCCGTGGCGATCCTGATCGGCACGGTCATTCAGTACATTGCGCGCGGGCGTGGCATGCAGGGTTTCCTCAAGGCCCGCGACTACGAAGACGAGTTGCAGAAGCACTACCACGCTGTCGCCGAGGGCGCCAAGGAACTGCGCATCCACCGCCCGCGCCGGCATCGCATGTTCGTCTCGGGCATCGAAGGCACGGCCGACAAGATCTGCGACACGCAGGTGCGTTCGGTGAACATTTTCGTGGTCGCCAAGACTTTGGGGTCGATGCTGTTCTTCGTGGTGATCGGCCTGGCGCTGGGCCTGCAATCGCTGTGGCCGAGCGCCGACAAAGCGGTGATGAGCGGCTTCGTACTGGTGCTGCTGTACATGAAAGGGCCGCTGGAACACATCATCGGCACCCTGCCGATCGTCAGTCGTGCGCAAATCGCGTTCCGCCGGATCGCCGACCTGTCCGAGCAATTCTCCTCGCCCGAGCCGCACCTGCTGCTCAGTGATCAGGGCCATCAAAAGACCCCGGTGCACAGCCTGGAGCTGACCGATGTCTCGTACAGCTTCCCGACGGTAGAAGGCGCCAAGCCGTTCCGGTTGGGGCCGGTGAACCTGAAAATCGAACAAGGCGATATCATTTTCATCGTCGGCGAAAACGGCTGCGGCAAGACCACGCTAATCAAGTTGCTGCTGGGCCTGTACGCGCCGCAGCAAGGCGAAATCCGCCTCAACCAGCAGCTCGTCGATGCCGCCAACCGCGACGATTACCGCCAGTTGTTCACCACGATCTTCGCCGACTATTACCTGTTCGACGACGTGGTTCAGGGCGACACGCATATCCCGGAAGACGCCAACCAATACCTGGAGCGCCTGGAAATTGCGCACAAGGTCAGCGTGCGTGACGGCTCATTCACCACCACCGACCTGTCCACCGGCCAGCGCAAGCGTCTGGCCCTGATCAACGCCTGGCTGGAAGAGCGTCCGGTGCTGGTGTTCGATGAGTGGGCCGCCGATCAGGACCCGACCTTCCGGCGGATTTTCTATACCGAGCTGCTGCCGGATCTGAAGCGTCTGGGCAAGACCATCATCGTCATTTCCCACGACGATCGTTACTTCGATGTCGCCGACCAACTGGTGCGCATGAGCGCCGGCAAAGTGGTCACTGAGCTGCAACCCGCCTGACTGTGAAAAATTTGTAAAAAAAATGCGTTGAGCTTTCCGGTTTTCGGAGGGCTCAACGTCTTACTAACAGTTAATAGAAATAGTTCTCAGTCAACACTTTGAAGAGTAGAAGAACAATGCCCGCACCGCACGGACTCCACCCGCTCGCCAAGGCTCTGCTGATCCGCCGCTCCTTCCGTTGCACCTTGCCCGCGTTCTGCGCCATGGCCCTGACTGTGCCGATGATCGGCCAGGCCCAGGCCGCCGCCGTGGCGATCAATATTCCTGCACAGTCGCTGGGGAGCGCGTTGCAGGAATTCGGTCGCCAGACCAACCTCCAAGTGCTTTACAGCCCGGATGAAGTCAGCGGCCTGCGCAGCAGCGCGGTCAGTGGCAACCTGGAACCGACCGCCGCCATCGCGCAACTGCTGCAAGGCACCAACATCGCCTACAGCGTCGAGGGCAACAACGTCGCCTTGCGTTCACGCAGCACCGGCGGCGCCAGCCTCGATCTGGCCCCGACCAGCATTTCCGCCACCGCCGAATCGGCCTGGGGCCCGGTAGACGGGATCGTCGCCAAGCGCAGCGCCACCGGTTCGAAGACCGATTCGTCGCTCAAGGAAATCCCGCAGACCATCAACGTCGTCACTCAAGACGAAATCAAGATGCGCGGCTCGAAGACCGTCACCGAAGCCCTGCAGTACACGCCGGGCATGACCGGCGGCGGTTTCTCGGACCGGGTGAAGATCTTCGACGAACCGACCTCCCGTGGCTTCTCCCCTACTCCGCTGTACCTCGACGGCCTGCACATGCCTTACGGCGGCGGCAGCACCGGTGGTTCGCTGCAGATCGACCCGTACACCCTGGAGCGCGTCGAAGTGCTCAAGGGTCCGGCCTCGGTGCTGTACGGCCAGAACCAGCCGGGCGGTATCGTCAACATGGTCAGCAAGCGTCCGACCGCGACCCCGCTGCACGAAGTGAAGCTCGGTGGCGGCAGCTATGACCGCAAGTACGGTGCCTTCGACCTCGGCGGCCCGATCGACGATCAGGGCGAATTCCTCTATCGCCTGACCGGTGTGGTCAACGACAGCGGCTCGGCCATCGACTACGCCAGCCAGAACCGCATGCTGCTGGCGCCAAGCCTGACCTGGCTGCCCAACGATCAGACCACCATCACCGTGTTCGGTCAGTACCAGAAAGACCACGATGTACCGGAAGCCCAGGGCCTGCCGGCCAACGGCACAGTGCATCGCAGCCAGGCCGGGCGCATCAGCCGCAGCCTGTTCCTCGGCGAGCCGGACGTGAACAAGTACCACCGCGAGCAGTTCGTGGTCGGTTACGAGATCGCTCACGAGCTCAACGACGTCTGGACCCTGAAGCAGAACGCGCGTTACGCCGACATCAACGACCAGTACGTGGCGCCGCTGCACGGTTATGCGTTCCCGACCAACCCGGTCACCGGCCTCAACGACGGCAGCTACCAGAGCCGTTATGCGGTGGACTGGTCGCAGCACAACAAGGTCTACGGCATCGATAACATCGCCCAGGCCAAGTTCCACACCGCCGACGTCGAGCACACCGTGCTGCTGGGTGTGGACTACTACCACTACAATTCGAAATTCCTCGGCCTGTACGACCGCACCGCTCCAGGTCTGGACCTGTACAACCCGGTGTATGGCAGCCAGATCAATTTCCGTCAGCCGTACAAATGGGACAATACCATCACCCAGACCGGCCTGTACGCTCAGGATCAACTGCGCTGGAACCAGTGGTTCCTGACCCTCGGCGGTCGGTATGACTTCGCCGAAACCGACAACAAGCAACCGCTGAGCGGCGGCCACAGCAACCAGAAAGACGAGAAGTTCACCGGTCGTGCCGGCCTGGGCTACGAGTTCGACAACGGCATCACGCCGTACGTCAGCTACGCCGAATCGTTCCTGCCGCAAACCGGTACCGACATGAGCGGCAGCGCCTTCGAACCGACCACCGGCAAGCAGTACGAAGTCGGCGTCAAGTACGAGCCGAAGGCCATCGACGGCTTCATTCAGCTGTCGGCGTACCAGATCGACCAGGACAATATGCTCACCACCGACCTCAACAACCCGGGCTTCAGCACCCAGAGCGGCTCCGTGCGTTCGCGGGGTATCGAGCTGGAAGGCAAGGTCAACGTCACCCGCAACCTGCGCGTGCTGGCGGCGGTGTCGCGTAACCAGACCAAGTGGGAGAAGGACAACGACGGTCGCGAAGGTCGCACTCTGGCCATGCGTCCACCGCTGACCGCCTCCGCGTGGGTCAACTACGACTTCGACATCTCCACCGCCCTCGCCGGTTTCGGCATGGGCCTGGGCGCCCGTTACGTGCGCAGCAGCTACGGTTCGGATTACGAGTCGGACTCTTTCCAGATTCCGTCCTACACCGTGTATGACGCCATGGTCTCTTACGACCTGGAGAAATCGCCGCTGCATGTCAAAGGCGTGAAGCTGCAAGCCAACCTGCAAAACCTCACCGACGAGAAATATGTGGCCGCGTGCAACGGTACCCTCGATTGCTACTACGGCGAAGGTCGGACCATGACTGCTGACGTGACCTATAACTGGTAATACGTTTAGCGCTCACTGAAACGCCGGCATTTGCTGGCGTTTTTTTTGGAGGCTGATTGGGGCTTGGCGGCCTTTGGGCCGACCAGGCTCTTGGGGATTTGGGTGAATATCCGTTGCTTCGGTAACGGCCTCCTATGGTTCCGCCCTTACGGCGGGTCACTTTTTCCAAACGCCGAAAAAGTAACCCAAAAGGCTTTGCCCCGGCGTACGGCACTTCGCTTAGGCTCAGTGTTCCCTCGCTACGGTGTCCATCCGGGGGCATCGCCTCCGGTTTGCTTCGCTGCACCTCCTCTCGATGTATGCGGCTTCGCCGCATGGCGCTGCGCGCCTATCCCCCGGATGGACACCTACGCTCGGCCTGCCGAAGGGGCTGAAGATCAAAAGCCACATCAAGAGCCAAAGCCAAAGCCAAAGCCAAAGCCAAAGCCAAAGCAGATCAAAAGATCACAGCCTTCGGCAGTTCCTACAGGGGATTGGGTGTATTCAGTTGGAGTTTGGTCGGCTGTCAGGCCGCCATCGCCAGCAGGCTGGCTCCTACAGAAAAGCAAAAGCCGAGCGCTCGCTTTTCCACCACTCAACACAATGAGCGTTAGCTCGAGTACCGCTTTTGATCTGAGGGCCCGTCGGAAGGCTGAGTGGAGGGATTTATCCGGGGGTGGGAGCGCAGCGACCGTTTGGCGCAGCCAAACACAGCGAGAGGAGGTGCAGCGAAGCAAACCGTAGGCGCTGCCCCCGGATGAATCCCGGAGCGAAGGAACCCGAGCCTAAGCGAGGGCCGAACGTCAGGGTAAAGCCCTTTGGTTACTTTGGGGCTTTTGCCAAAGTGACCCGCCGTCAGGGCGGAACCCTAGGCGGCCGTTACCGCAGCAACGGATATTCACCCACTCACCCACCCACCCCGTCAAGCCAAAGCAAACACCTCTACCAAGCGCCCAGCAATCAACCCCAGTGCCTCTTCAGCCTCATCAACAATCGCCCCCATCCGCATGAAGTCATGGGTCATGCCCGAGTACACCTGCAAATCCACAACAACCCCAGCCGCCTGCAAATGCCGGGCATACGCCACCCCCTCATCGTGCAACGGATCACACTCGGCCAACACCATCAGCACCGGCGCGACATTGGCCGGAACTTCGCCGAGCAACGGCGAGAAACGCGGATCGAGACGATCGCTGGCATCACGCTGATAGTGCTCGTAGAACCACTGCAGCGAAGCCTTCTCCAGCAGATAACCTTCGGCAAAACGCTCGATCGAAGGCGTAGTGCGACTGGCATCGGTGACCGGATAAATCAGCACCTGCAAACGCGGCTGCACAGCAGCATCCGTCAGTTGCGCAGCCAGCACCGTGGCCAGGCTGCCACCAACGCTGTCACCGGCAATCGCCAGCCGCGCCGTGTCGATGCCCAGATCAGCAGCACTCGCCACCAGCCACTCCCAGGCATCACGGGCGTCGTCGGCCGCTGTCGGGAAACGATGTTCCGGTGCCAGTCGATACGCCACCGACAGCACCACACAATCCGCCAGCAAGGCCAGCGCGCGGCACAGTGAATCATGCGAATCAAGGCTGCCGACCACATAGCCGCCGCCATGGAAATACAACAATGCCGGACGACCGGCACCCGCCTGCAACGGATGATTGCTGTAGATCCGCGCATTCAACAGTGCATCATCACGCACCGGCAATTGCAGCTCATCGACCACGGCCAGTTCTTCACCGCCGGCGTCCATCAGCAACGATGACTGATCGAATTGTTCACGGGCCTCGCTCGGGCTCAACTCGTGCATGCCGACGCGTTTGCCACTGGCCCGGCCGTTGCCGACCAATTGCAGAAATGCGGCGATATCAGGATTCAATGACATTCAAATCTCCAAAGCGATCGGGCGCCATCAGCGCCCGATCGGTTTTACTTGGGTTTCACAGCAGGTTTCAGGACATGACTACTGATTCAACGATCTGGCCGAGCATTTCTTCAGCCTCGGACAGGAAAGTTTCATCACGCGGGATCTGGAAGTGCCCGCAATCCAGCCATTCACCGCCCATGCCCGGCTGGCCGAGTTGCGCCGCCAGCTCCAGTGCCTCGGCTTCGCGCCCCAGGGTCCACCAGCACGTCGGGTTGACGGTCAGCGGCGCACAGCGCTCAAGCTTGAGCGACAACTGCTTGAGCCGGCGCGCCACGCTGAACACCTGCGCCAGTTCTTCGGCACCCAGCGCCACATAAGTCGACGCCCCGCGCTCGGTGCTCATGGCACGCTGGAACAGCGCACGCAGGTTGTGCGGCGTTTCTTCACCATCGATGGGCAGGCCCGGTGCGGCGTCCGGCAGCGTCACCTGCAGGAAGTCGCGCAGGTCGGCTTGCCAGTCATCGACAGCCCCGGCATCGACCGCCGCCGACGGCACGAAGCTGTCGACCAGCCCGACAAACTTGACCTGTTGCCCGGCCTGCTCCAGTTGCGCGGCGATCAACATCGCCAGCGTACCGCCCAGTGACCAGCCCAGCAGGTGGTAAGGCCCCTGCGGCTGTTTCTGACGAATCTGCGCCAGGTAATCACTGGCCATTTCCTGCAGCGAGGTGTCGTTGAATGCCGGGTCCAGCAACATCCGCGACTGAATCGCCAACAGCTGGCGTTGACCGCTCAAGCGCCGCGCCAGCGGCTCGTAGTCGAACACCGTGCCGAAACCGGCATGCAGGCAGAACAGCGGCGCCACGCCCTTGACCTCGGCGTTCATCGCCAGCAACCCGGAGGCTTTTTCCGCCGTGCCCTGAACACTCGCTACCAGTTCGCCGATGCTCGGTTTCTGCATCAGATCGCGCAGTTTCAGGCTCAGGCCCTGAGCCTTGAGCACACGGCTGCGGGCCACCACTTGCAGGCTGAGGATCGAGTCGCCACCCAGTTCGAAGAAGTTGTCGGTGAGCCCGACCCGTTCGATTTTCAGCACCTCCTGCCAGATCTTCGCCAGGGCTTTTTCCAGCTCGGTGCGCGGCTCGACGTAGGCCAGGCGCTGTTCGGCGTCCGGATTCGGCAGGGCCTTGCGGTCGAGTTTGCCGTTCGGCGTCAGCGGCATGCGCTCAAGCACCATCAGGTGTGCCGGCACCATGTAATCCGGCAGGCTGACCTTGAGTTGCTCGCGCAGACGTTCGCCCAAGCCGTCGGCTGGAGTCTCGGCAGCGGCCAGTACATAGCCGAGCAGTTGCTTGCCGCTGACGCCCTCGCGGGCCACTACGGCAGCGTCACGCACGCCCGACTGCTGCTTGAGGCGCGCTTCGATTTCACCCAGCTCGATGCGGAAACCACGGATCTTCACCTGATGGTCGATCCGCCCGAGGTAATCGACGGTGCCGTCGGCACGCTGGCGCACCAGGTCGCCAGTGCGGTACAGGCGACTGCCGTCGGCACTGAACGGGTTGGCAACGAAACGTTCGGCGGTGCCACCGGCACGCCCCAGATAACCGCGCGCCAACGCACCACCCAGGTACAACTCACCGGCAATGCCGGCCGGCAGCGGGTTGAGGTCGCTGTCGAGCACATAACCGCTGCGCTCGCCGACCACGCTGCCGATCGGCGCATAGGCCGCGCCGCACTGATCATCGACCGCGGCCTTCCAGATCAGCGGCGTGACCACCGTTTCGGTCGGGCCATAGCCGTTGATGATGTACTGCGGTTGCAGTGCGCGTTTGGCCAGTTCGAAACTCGCCACCGGCACCGCATCCCCGCCGAAGCAGTAGATTCGTACCGGCGGCGGATTGCCGTGCTGCTCAGCGTGTTCAGCCAGTTGTTGCAGATACACCGGCGGGAACGCGGCCACGGTCACCCCATACTGATGCAGGGCGTCGTAGGTTTGTTCGGCCGTCCACAGGCTGTCGTCGCGAATCAGCAAACGCGCGCCGTGCGTCAGGGTGGTCAGCCAGCGCTCATGCGCGCCGTCGAAGGCGAACGACATGAAGTGCAACTCGCAATCGGCTGCGCTCATTTCGTAACGCTGACCGATCGCCTGGCAGTGCATCGCCAGCGGCCCGTGCGCCACGCCGACACCTTTCGGCTGACCTGTGGAGCCGGAGGTGTAGATCACGTAGGCCAGGTTGCCCGGCTGCACCGCCACCTGCGGTGCCGACGGCGGCTGAGTGCGCAGGTCCAGTTGATCGAGCTCCAGCACATGCAGGTTGGCCTGGGTCGGCAGCACCTGACGCAGACTCGAATCGCTGAGCAGCAAGGCGATGCCCGAATCGTGCATCAGATAACTCAAGCGCTCGCGCGGATAAGTCGCGTCCAGCGGCACGTAGGCACCCCCGGCCTTGAGCACCGCCAACAGCGCGACGATCATGTTTTCGCTGCGTGGCAGGGCCACACCGACCCGCACTTCCGGACCGACACCTTCGGCAATCAGCGCATGCGCCAGACGATTGGCCCGCGCTTCGATCTGGCCATAACTGAAGGCTTGCTCATTGAAGATCACTGCGGTTTGTTCGGCACGCTGCGCGGCCCACCCGGCAATGCGCTGGTGCACCAGCGTAGTCTGCGCTTGCGCGACAACGTCCGGCGTGGGCGCGACTTGACCGGTCGGCAGACCGATGCGTCCCAGCGCCTGCCCGGCGTCCTGAACCAGGGCCGTGAGCAGGCCCTCCATGTTACTGCGGATGCCTTCCACGGTCGCCAGATCAAAATGTTCGCGCAGGAACATGTACTCGATCACCAACCCGTCTTCGAGGGTGACCATCAGGTCCATCGGGAAGTTGGTCAGGCCCGAGTTATTGATCTCGCCAAACTTCAGCGAATCATCGCGCCACTCGCGCAGCGCCTGATCGATCGGGTGGTTCTCGAACACGATGATGCTGTCGAACAGCGACTGCCCGGCACGCCCGCCCCAACGCTGGACGTCAGTCAGCGGGGTGTATTCGCGCTCGCGCATCTCCAGGTTGAAGTCCTGCAACTCGCGCAACCAGGCGCCCACGGCCTGCTCGGCCGGCACGTCCTTGATCACCGGCAAGGTGTTGATGAACAGACCGAGGATCGATTCCGAGGCCGGCAGGCTCGCCGGACGCCCTGCCACCGTCGCGCCGAACGCTACGCAACGCTGGCCGCTGTACCGGCTGAGCAGCACCAGCCAGGCGCCCTGCACCAAGGTGTTGAGGGTGATCTGCTGCGACTGGGCAAAGGCTTTCAACTGCTCGGTGCGGGTTGCGCCCAAACGGCTGTACAGCGCCTGGTGACCGCGACCGCTGCCGGTGCGCGTCACCGCGTCCGCCAGATAGGTCGGCTCGTCGAGCAGGCTCAGGTGCTGACGCCAGAAACCTTCGCTGGCATTCGCGTCCTGCTGCTGCAGCCAGTTGATGTAACCACGGTACGGCACCGCTTCGGCCAGTGGTCGTCCGGAATACTGGCTCAGCACTTCACCGATCAACTGCGAACTGCTCCAGCCGTCGATCAGAATGTGATGGTAAGTCCAGATCAGTTGATAGCTGTGCTCGCTGACTTGCACCAGCGTCAGCCGTTGCAGCGGTGGCTGGTCAAGGTCGAAGCCCTTGGCCCGCTCGGCATCCGCCAGGCCTTGCAAGGCTTCGGCCGAATGATCCTGCTCACGCCAGTCGAGCAGACTGAACGGCAGCTGCGGATCGGCGAGCACGAATTGCAGCGGCTCGGCCATGTCCTGCCAGAGGAAACCGGTGCGCAGAATGTCGTGGCGACGGCTGACGGTTTCCCACGCGGCTTGCAGACGCAGCGGCTCAAGACCCTGCACCGGAACGCTCAACTGGTTGACGTACAGATCCGATTCCGGCGAATTCAGGCCGAGGAACAGCATGCCCTGCTGCATCGGCGACAAGCGATAGAGCCCGTCGAGCTGCCCGGCCGGCAATGGCAGTTGCGCCACTTGCGCCTCGCTCAAGCCGTGCAGCGGCAGGTCGATCAGCGCCGGCTCCGGCGCCACATGCCCTTCGGCAGCCTGCACGCACAGGGCCAATTGTTGAATGGTCGGTTTTTGGAACAGGTCTTTCGGGCTCAACTCCAGCCCTTGCTGACGGGCGCGACTGACCACCTGAATCGAGATGATCGAATCGCCGCCCAAGGCAAAGAAACTGTCATGGGTGCTGACCTGCTCAAGGCCCAGCACTTCTTTCCAGATCTCCACCAACATTTGCTCGGTGGCATTCGCCGGTTCGACATGCAACTGCGCGGCACTCAGCTCCAGTGCTGGCAGGCGCTTGCGATCGACCTTGCCGTTGGGGGTCAGCGGCAGCTGCGCCAGCCACAGGCGGTGGCTCGGCACCATGTAATCCGGCAAGGTCGCGCCCAGCCAGTTGCCGAGGGTTTGCTGCAGTGCGGCCTGTTGCTCGGCGCTGGCGTCGATGATCGCCGGATCGCTCGGCACCAGATAGGCAATCAGTTGCTGACTGCCCGACACTTCGCTGGCCACGACCACCGCTTCACGCACGGCGGCATGCGCCAGCAGACGCGCTTCGATTTCGCCCAGCTCGATACGCAAGCCGCGAATTTTCACCTGATGGTCGATCCGGCCCATGTACTCCAGCTCGCCCTCCTCGCGCTGACGAATCAGGTCGCCGGTGCGGTACATGCGCTCGCCGTTGCCGACGAAAGGATTCGGCACGAAGCGCTCGGCGGTCATCGCCGCACGCCCCAGATAACCGCGCGTGATGCCGGCGCCGGACAGGTACAGCTCGGCCGAAACACCTTGTGGCACCGCGTGCAGATCGGCATCCAGCAGATGGCTGGCGCTGTAATCAAGCGCACGACCAATCCGTGCCTGACCGCCAGCACTGCGGCGGGTCCAGGTCGAGTAGGTGGTGTCTTCCGACGGGCCGTACAGGTCGTAGACGTGCTCGACCGTAGACTGCTGATACAACGCCTCCACCAGCGCTTGTTTCAGCGGTTCACCCGCCAGATTGATGATGCGCACGCTTGGCGGAATCTGCCCCGAGCGGTGCAGTGCGGCAATCGCCGACGGCACGGTGTTAATCAGACGCACCTGATCGCGGGCCGGCAGTTGCGGCAGTTCCAGCGCATTACGCGCGATGATCAGCGAACCACCGTTGGCCAACGTGACAAACAGCTCCCACACCGACAGGTCGAAGCACACCGACGTCGAGGCCAGCACGCCTTGGATGTCGTCGCGGCTGTAGACCTTGGCCGACCAGTCGATCAGCGCCATGACGTTGCGATGGGCAATCGCCACGCCTTTTGGTTTGCCGGTGGAACCGGAGGTGTAGATCACGTAGGCGAGGTTGTCCGGAGCGACCGATGTTTGCGGCGCGCTGCTCGGATAACCGCTCAGCGACAGCTGATCCAACAGCAGAACTTGGGTATCGCTCGGCACGCTCAGGGTCTTCGCAACGGCCTGCTCAGTCAGCAACACCCGCGCGCGGCTGTCTTCGAGCATGTAGGCCACGCGATCGGCCGGGTAATCCGGGTCCAGCGGCACATACGCACCACCAGCCTTGAGCACCGCCAGCAAGGCAATCAGCAATTGCTCGGAACGCGGCATCGCCACGCCCACGCGCACTTCCGGGCCGACGCCCAGCTCAAGCAGCTTGTGCGCCAGACGATTGGCCTGCGCGTCCAGCTCGGCGTAAGTCAGTTGCGTATGGGCGAAGGTCACCGCCAAGGCATCCGGGGTCGCCGCCACTCGATGGGCGATGGCTTGATGGATGCACAGATCGGTGGAGAAGTCGGTACTCACCTGCGGGCTGTGCTCGATCAGGTTCAGTTCACTGAGCGAACGCTCCCCCGACTCGCTCATCTGCCCGAGCAAACGCTGCAGATATCCGGCCAGTTGCACCACGCTGTGTGCGGCAAAGCTTTCGCACTGGTAGCTGAAGTGCATCGACAACTCGTCGCTCAAGTGCACCAGCAGCGTCAGCGGGTAGTTGGTCTGCTCATGATTGTGGATTTCACCGAAGCGCAGTTCTTGCGGTGCGCCCTGCGCCAGCGCCTCGGACACCGGGTAGTTCTCGAACACCAGAATGTTGTCGAACAGCGCCTCACCGTTGCGCTCGGCCCAACGCTGAATGTCGAACAGCGGAGTGTGCTCATGTTCGCGCAAGGCCAGGTTCTGCGCCTGCACGCTCTGCAACCATTCGCCAACGCTCGATGGCGACTGCGGGCTGGCGATGACCGGCAAGGTGTTGATGAACAGGCCGATCTGCTGCTCGACCCCTTTGAGCTCGGCCGGACGCCCCGCCACCGTGGCGCCGAACGCCACGCACGGCTGGCCGGTCAGGCGCTGCAACAGCAGCAGCCATGCCGCCTGAATCAGCGTGTTGAGGGTGACTTTCTGCTGGCGCGCAAACTCGCCCAGACGCCGCGTCTGCTCAGCGTCGAGCACGCAGAAATGTTCACCATGACCGTCGCGCGGTGCATCGCCGCGCTGCGCCTGCAACGCTTGCGCGAGCAAGGTCGGCGCTTGCAGGTCAGCCAGTTGCGCGGTCCAGTAACGTTCGCTGGCCTGCACGTCTTGGCGCTGCAGCCATTCGATGTAATCGCGATAACGCCCGGCCAGTGGCGGCTGGGCAACCCCGCTGTAGCGCTGCAGGACTTCGCCGAGCAACTGCGAGTTGCTCCAGCCGTCCATCAGGATGTGATGGTTGGTGTAGATCAAGTGGCAGTGCTGCTCGTCCAGACGCACCACGACCATGCGCAACAGCGGCCCCTGGCTCAGGTCGAAACCTTGCGCCTGTTCGGCGGCCGCCAGTGCATTCAGATCACCCTGGCAATCGTCACGATCACGCCAGTCGAGGACGCGGAACGGCATGTCCAGTTGCTTGTGCACCACTTGCACTGGACGCGCCAGTTCACCCTGCCAGACAAAGCTGCTGCGCAGGATGTCGTGGTTGTCCACCGCCGCTTGCCAGGCCTGCTGAAAGCGTTGCGGATCGAGGCCTTCGACATCGAGCCGGACCTGGTTGATGTAATCGCCGGTGGCCTGCTCGTAGAGGCTGTGGAACAACATGCCCTGCTGCATCGCCGACAGCGGATACACATCGGCGACCTGCCGTGGCGCCAGCGGGAACTGATCGAGCTGCGCCTGCGTCAGGCCGGCCAGCGGGAAGTCCGACGGGGTCAGGCCTTCGACGCCCGGGGTCAGGCAATGGCCGATCAACGCTGCGAGTTCTGCGGCGTAATCTGCGGCCAGAGCTTCGATCACCGCGCTGTCGAAGCGCTCACTACTGAACGTCCAGCCCACCCGCAGCTCGCCGCCATACACCTGACCGTTGAGGGTCAACCAGTTGCCCAGCGGCGCCTCCGGGCTCTGATCGAGGCCGGCGTTGTCCGGCGACGGCACGAACAGCGCAGCCTCGTCGCCAGCGAAACTGCCGTCGAACTGCCCAAGGTAGTTGAAGGTGATGCGCGGGCTCGGCAAGGCCTGCAAGCTCTGCTGCGCGCGGGCATCACCGAGGTAACGCAAGGCGCCGAAGCCGATGCCCTTGTTGGGGATCGAGCGCAGTTGTTCCTTGATCTGCTTGATCGACTCGCCAAGCGTGTCTGCCGGCGTCAGGCGCACCGGGAACAGGCTGGTGAACCAGCCCACCGTGCGGGTCAGATCGACACCGTCGAACAGTTCTTCGCGACCATGGCCTTCGAGCTGGATCAGCGTCGACGCCTGCCCGCTCCAGCGTCCAATGACCCGCGCCAGTGCCGTCAGCAACAGATCGTTGACCTGGGTGCGGTACGCCGCCGGGGCCTCTTGCAGCAATTGCCGCGTCAGTTCGGCGCCGAGCCGGGTCTGCACGGTCTGGGCCAGACGATTGTCCTCGCTGGCGTCAACGCGTTTGCACGGCAGATCGGTACTCACATCGCTCAGGCAGGCCTGCCACCAAGCCAGCTCTGCCTGCAACGCCGGGCTGTTGGCGTAGCGCTGCAAGTGCTCGCCCCAGTCCTTGAAGGCACTGGTCCGGGACGGCAGGCTCAACGGCTGATCGTTGAGCAATTGCTGATAAGCGTTTTGCAGATCCTCCAGCAGAATCCGCCACGACACGCCGTCCACCGCCAGGTGATGAATCACCAACTGCAAACGCTGAGTGCCATCGGCCAGATTTGCCAGCACCGCACGCAGCAACGGCCCGTGTTGCAGATCGAGGCTGCGCTGGGCGCGATTACCCAAGGCTTCAAGGGTGGCGGCATCCGCGACGTGTTCCTGCCAGAGCAGGTTCTGCGGCAGCGCTTCGACCGCGCGGTGCTCGGCCTGCCACACGCCATCGCGCTGGGTGAAGCTCAGGCGCAAGGCATCGTGATGAGCCACCAGTGCACGCAACACTTGCTCGACTTTTTCCGCGTCCAGCGTCTGCCGCGGTTGCAGCAGCACCGACTGGTTCCAGTGATGACGATGCGGAATTTCGTCGGCGAAGAACTGCTGCTGGATCGGCAGCAGCAACGCTGCACCGCTAGCGGCTTGCTGATCAATCGTCGACTCGTCGCCACCCCACTGCGCGACCAGTGCCAGACGCTGCACGGTCTGGTGCTGGAACAGGTCTTTGGGATTGAGGCGAATGCCGGCCTGACGTGCGCGGCTGACCACCTGAATCGAGATGATCGAGTCGCCGCCCAATTCGAAGAAGTTATCGTGGATGCCGACTTGCGGCAGCTTCAGCACGTCCTGCCAGATCGCGGCCAGACCCTGCTCCATCGCGCTTTGCGGCGCCTGATAGGCCTGCTGTGACTGGCTGGCGTCGGGTGACGGCAAAGCGCTGCGGTTGAGTTTGCCGTTGGCGGTCAACGGCAATTGCGCCAGCAGCAACAGGTGCGCCGGAACCATGTGATCCGGCAGATTGGCCTTGAGTTCGGCACGCACGCTGTCGCGCCACAACGCCTGTTCGGCCGGGCTCGCGTCGAGCAGCGCGGCGTCGCCTGGCACCAGATACGCCACCAGTTGCTGACCACTGAGGCCCGGCTGCGCCAGCACCACGGCCTGGCGCACGGCAGCCTGTTCCAGCAGTTGCGCTTCGATCTCGCCAAGTTCGATACGGAAACCGCGAATCTTCACCTGATAGTCGATCCGGCCGATGTATTCGATCACGCCGTCGGCGCGATAGCGCGCCAGATCACCGGTACGGTATAGACGCCCGCCATCGGTGGCGAACGGGTCGGGAATAAAGCGCAGGCTGGTCAGATCCGCGCGGTTCAGGTAACCACGAGCCAGGCCGGCACGACCGACGTACAGCTCACCGATGCAACCTTTGGCGACCGGATTCAGATCTCCGTCGAGCAGATACCAGGACAGGTCCGGGATCGGTTCGCCGATCGGACTGCTGGCATCACGCTGCAAGTCGGCCAGCGAAATCGGTCGGTAGGTCACGTGCACGGTGGTTTCGGTGATGCCGTACATGTTGATCAGTTGCGGTGTCTGATCGCCGAAACGCTCGAACCACGGACGCAGGCTCTTGACCTCCAGCGCCTCGCCGCCGAACACCACATAACGCAGCGCCAGTGCTTGCGCCGCGTGTTCGGGGGCACAGGCCACTTGCATCAATTGCTTGAACGCCGACGGCGTCTGGTTGAGCACGGTGACGCCTTCGCGGCAGAGCAAGGCGAAGAAATCTTCCGGCGAGCGGCTGACCTCGTAAGGCACCACCAGCAGTTTGCCGCCGTACAGCAGCGCCCCGAAAATCTCCCACACCGAGAAATCGAACGCGTAGGAATGGAACAGGCTCCAGACATCCGTGGCGCCGAAATCGAACCACGCATCAGTGGCCTCAAACAGGCGCAGCACGTTGCGATGGGCCAGCAACGTGCCCTTCGGCTGCCCGGTGGAGCCGGAGGTGTAGATCACGTAAGCCAGGTTGTCCGGGCTCATGCGCACCTGCGGATTGCTGTCGCTGTAGCCTTCCAGACCGTCACGCTCCTGATCGAGCATCAGGCTGCGCAGCGAATCGGGTACTGGCAGACGCCCCAGCAGATGACTCTGGGTCAGCAGCAAGGCGATGCCGCTGTCGCCGATCATGTAGCTCAGGCGTTCCTCCGGATACGTCGGGTCCAGCGGCACATAGGCACCGCCGGCCTTGAGAATCGCCAGCAGGCCGACCAGCATGTCGAGGCTGCGCTCCACCGCCAGACCGACGCGCACGTCCGGGCCGACACCGCTGGCAATCAGCTTGTGGGCCAACTGGTTGGCGCGACTATTGAGCTCGCCGTAGCTCAGGGACTGCCCGGCACAGCTCACGGCAATCGCTTGCGGGGCGCGGGCGGCTTGATGTTCGATCCTTTGATGCAGGCACTGTTCGCTCGGGAAATCGCGGATGGCCGGGTTCCACTGCTGCAAGGTCGCCGCGCGTTCGGCGGCGTCATGCAGGGGCAGTTCGGCGATGCGCTGAGCGCTGTCGGCAACGATGCCTTGCAGCAGATGGGTCCAGTGTTGCGCCAGGCGTTCGATGGTCTCGACGTCGAACAGGTCGGTGGCGTACGTCAGTTCGGCCCAGACGTTGTCGCTCGATTCAAAGGTGTTCAGGGTCAAGTCGAACTGCGCAGTACTGGACGCCCAAGGCAAGCCTTCAATCGCCAGTTTCGGCAAACGCGTGGCGCCCTGCGCCTGGCGCACCTGGCTCTGGTGGTTGTGCATCACTTGGAACAATGGGCTGTGGCTGAGGCTGCGCTCCGGTTGCAGCGCGTCGACCAGTTGCTCGAACGGCAGATCCTGATGCGCCTGGGCGCCGAGCACCGTATTTTTCACTTGCTGCAGCAGGCTGCGGAACGTCTGCTGACTGTCGAACTCGGCCTTGAGTACCTGGGTGTTGACGAAGAAACCGATCAGGCCTTCGGTCTCGACCCGGTTGCGGTTGGCCACCGGCACCCCGACGCGGATATCGGCCTGACCGCTGTAGCGATGCAGCAAGGTCTGGAACGACGCCAGCAACAGCGCAAACAGCGTGACGTTCTCGCGCTGCGCCAGGTGCTTGAGCGCGGTGGCCAGTTCGAGGCTCAGCGGGATCTCGCGACGGGCGCCACGATAGCTCTGCTCGGCTGGACGCGGCCGGTCGGTCGGCAACTCCAGCAGCGGTTGATCGCCATCGCCGAGTTGTGCGGTCCAGTAGCTCAACTGACGTTCGCGTTCACCGGCGTCCATCCACTGTTTCTGCCACACGGCGTAGTCGGCGTATTGCACCGGCAGCGCTGGCAATTGCACGCTTTGGCCCTGGCTGTAGGCGGCATACAACGCCACCAGCTCATCGACCATGACATTCATCGACCAGCCATCGGAGACGATGTGATGCAGAGTGATGACCAGTGCGTGGTCATCGGCGGCCAGACGCAGCAGTTTGACCCGCAGCAACGGGCCTTGCTGCAGATTGAACAGGTGCAGGGTTTCGGCGGCGACCAGCGCTTGCAGCGCCACCTCGTCGAGATCCGCTGCCACGTCCTGCACCTGCAGATCGAGCGTGCCATGAGCCTGGATCACTTGCAGGGTCTGACCCTGTTGTTCGACGAAGCAGGTGCGCAGCGATTCGTGGCGCTCGATCAGCGCGTCGAAGCTGCGCTGCAACGCTGGGAGATCCAGCTCACCGCTCAGACGCAATGCCGCCGGCACGTGATAAGCGGTGCTGGTCGGTTCCAGTTGCCAGAGGAACCACTGACGCTCCTGGGCATAGGACAGCGCCAGCGGTTGCTGGCGTGGCAAGGCAACAATCGGCGGCTCCCGATGCGCCTGATCGACACCCAGCGCGGCGACGAAGTCTTCCAGCGTGCTGTGTTCGAACAACGTGCGCAGCGGCACTTGAACGTTCAGCGCCTGACGTACGCGCGAGACCACTTGCGTGACCAGCAACGAGTGGCCGCCCAGTTCAAAGAAATTGTCACTCAGGCCTACGCGATCGAGCTTGAGCACCGCCTGCCAGATCTCGGCGACGCTGTGCTGAGTGGCAGTCTGCGGGGCGATGTAAGTCGATTGCAGCTGGCTGGCGTCAGGTGCCGGCAAGGCTTTGCGGTCGACTTTGCCGTTCGGCGTCAGCGGCAGCTGCGCGAGGAACAACAGGTGCGCCGGCACCATGTATTCCGGCAGCTCGGCCTTGAGGCTGGCTTTCAATGCGGCGCGCAGTTCGACTTCATCAAAAGCCTCGGCGGTCGGCACCACATAGCCGACCAGTTGCGGTCCGGTCGGGCCGTCCTGAGCGACTACCACGGTTTCGCGCACGCTATCGAGGGCGAGCAAACGCGCTTCGATCTCACCGAGTTCAATCCGGAAACCACGGATTTTCACCTGATGGTCGATCCGCCCGATGTACTCGATCACGCCTTCGGCGCGGTAACGGGTCAGGTCGCCGGTGCGGTACAGACGCGCGCCGGTTTTCGAAAAGGGATCAGGGACAAAGCGTTCGGCAGTCAGGCTCGGGCGCTGGAAGTAACCACGGGCCAAGCCGTCGCCGCCGATCAGCAATTCCCCCGGGGCGCCGAGCGGATTGAGCTCCAGGTCGCTGCCGAGGATATACAACGCGGTGTTGTCGATCGGCGTGCCGAGGAATGGACGGCTGCTATCCGCACTCAAGGCGTGCTGCGCCGACCAGATAGTGGTTTCGGTCGGGCCGTAGAGGTTCCACACGCTCGGCGTCAGTGCGAGCATGCGTTGCGCCAGTTCCTGCGACAGCGCTTCACCACCACAGAGGAACGTGCGGCCCGCCAGGATTGGCGCCTGTTCATTGTCCAGCAGCATGCGCCAGGTCGAAGGCGTGGCTTGCAGCGCCGTCACGGCGTGACGCTCGATCAGTTCGAGCACCGCTTGCGGGTCTTGATGCACGTCCTTGCCGGTCAGCACCACACAGGCGCCGGCCAGCAATGGGCCGTAGATTTCCAGGCCGAAAATATCGAACGAGAACGTGGTCAGCGACAGCATGCGATCGGCGGCACAGATGCCCGGCTGCTCGATCATGCTCGCGACAAAATTGCTCAGCGCCGCGTGGCGCACCATCACGCCTTTCGGTTTGCCAGTGGAACCGGAGGTGTAGATCGTGTAGGCCAGATGCTCGCCATTGACTGCCACTTCCGGCGCGTTCTGTGGATAAGCCGCCAGCCACTCGCGAGGTTGATCCAGCAGCAGCGTTTGCACGCCCGGCGGGATCGGCAGCTGCGCCTGCAAATGGCTTTGGGTCAGCAGCAATGGCAGGCCGCTGTCCTCGATCATGTAGGCCAGGCGATCCTGTGGATACGCCGGGTCCAGCGGCACATAAGCACCGCCGGCCTTGAGGATCGCCAGCAGGCCGACGATCATTTCCACACTGCGTTCGACGGCGATGCCGACCAATTGATCCGGGCCGACACCGGCCTCGATCAGCTTGTGCGCCAGTTGACTGGAGCGGGCATCCAGCTCGCCGTAGCTCAGCACGTCTTCGCCGATGATCAGTGCAGTGGCCTGCGGCGTTTGCTGGGCACGCCGGGAGAAATCCTGCTGCACGCATTCGGCTTGCGCAGTGCGGTCGGCGCTGCGCAACCAGTCCTGCAACAGCACGCCGTGCTCGGCGCTTTCCAGCAACGGCAATTCGCCGACGCGCTGGCTCGGTGCGGCGACAATGCCGCGCAGCAGATTCTGCCAATGACGTGCCAGACGCTCGACGGTTTCAGCTTTGAACAGATCAGTGGCGTAGGTCAGCTCGGCAGCAAAGCCGTCGCTGGACTCGTAGGTATTCAGCGTCAGATCGAACTGCGCGGTGCGCCCTTCCCACTGCACATCCTCGACACTCAGCTGCGGCAACTGCGCCGCGTTGCGGCCCTGATCACGGCTGGTCTGGTGGTTGAACATCACCTGGAACACCGGGCTGTGGCTCAGGCTGCGCTCCGGTTGCAAAGCTTCGATCAGTTGCTCGAACGGCAGATCCTGATGCGCCTGCGCGGCCATCGCCGCCTGCTTGACCTGAGCCAGCAACTGGTTGAACGGCAACTGCCCGCTGACCTCGGCACTCAGCACCTGCGTGTTGACGAAGAAGCCGATCAGGCCTTCGGTCTCAACCCGGTTGCGGTTGGCGGTCGGCACCCCGACGCGAATCTGCGCCTGACCGCTGTAGCGATGCAGCAGCGCCTGGAACGACGCCAGCAGCAGCATGAACAGGCTCGCACCTTCGCGCTGCGCCAGCTGTTTGAGGGCGTCACCGAGGTCTGCCGACAGGTTCAGCTCCAGCCGCGCACCGCGCAGGCTTTGCACGGCCGGACGCGGGAAATCGATCGGCAGCTCCAGCACCGGCTGCTCGCCGCCCAGGGTCTTGACCCAGTAGGCCAACTGGCGCTCGCGCTCGCCCGCTTCCAGCCAGTGGCGCTGCCAGATCGCGTAGTCGGCGTATTGCACTTCCAGTTCCGGCAGGCTCAGCGGCTGCCCGGCGGTGTCGGCGGCGTAATGCTGGATCAGCTCGTTGACCAGGACTTTGATCGACCAGCCATCGGCGATGATGTGGTGCTGGATCAGCACCAGCACATGGTCGTCTTCCGCCACTTTCAGCAGCGCCACCCGCAGCAGCGGGCCCTGCTGCAAATTGAACGGGCGTGCGGTTTCGCTCTCGACGAAGGCCTTGATCGCCGCGTCTTCCCCGGCGGCGTCGAGGCCCTCCGGCAATGCCGTCAGGCTGATGCTCAGCGGCAGCTGCGGGTGAATCACCTGGCAAAAGCTTTCACCCTGTTCGGCGAAAGTGGTACGCAAGCTTTCGTGACGCGCCGCCACCGCGTTGAAGCTGCGTTCCAGCGCTGCCACATCCAGCCGCCCCTTGAGGCGCAGGGCGCTGGGGATGTGATACGCGGTGCTGTGCGGGTCCATTTGCCAGAGGAACAGTTGACGCTCCTGAGCGTACGACAGAGGAATCGCCGCAAACCCGGAACGTGTTTCCGGGATCGGCAGGTTGGCCGGAGAGACGCCCTCTTCGAGCATCTTTTCCAGGTACAGCTTACGTTTGTCCAGCGGCAGAGTGATAAAGCGCTTGGCTACCCTCAAAGCAACACTCTTGTCCATCAGACTTCCTCCATATCGTCAAGCAGGGCTTCCAGCTTGCTCAGTTTCTGTTCGTTGATTGCCCCGCCTCCTGTATCGAGTCGAGCGACAAAATCGCTCAGGACGGGGTGCTGGAATAACAGTTGCGGGGTCAGCGTCAGGCCCAGTTCAAGGGCCATGCGCGACACCACGTTGACCGCCAGCAGCGAGTGCCCGCCGAGTTCGAAGAAGTGATCGTTCAAGCCGATGCGTTTCACTTCGAGCACTTGCTGCCAGATCGCCGCGACCTGCTGCTCAAGCTCACTGTGCGGCGCGACATACGCGGCCTGCATCTGGCTGGCATCGACCGCCGGCAGGGCCTTGCGGTCGAGTTTGCCGTTGGGGGTCAGTGGCAACTGCTCAAGGAACAGCAGGTGCGCGGGAATCATGTAGTCAGGTAACGAAGACTTGAGGCCAGTCTTTAGTCCCTCGCGCAGTTGGCGCTGCGCGTCCCCGTCGTGCATCTCCAGTGACGGGGCGACCACATACGCCACCAGTTGCGCCCCGGTGTCGCTTTCGACGGCCAATACCGCCGCTTCGCTGACTGCAGGTTGCGCGAGCAATCGTGCCTCGACCTCCCCCAGTTCGATGCGGAATCCACGAATTTTCACCTGATGGTCAATCCGGCCCATGTACTCCAGCTCGCCCTCCTCGCGCTGACGAATCAGGTCGCCGGTGCGGTACATGCGCTCGCCGTTGCCGACGAAAGGATTCGGCACGAAGCGCTCGGCGGTCATCGCCGCACGCCCCAGATAACCGCGCGTGATGCCGGCGCCGGACAGGTACAGCTCGGCCGAAACACCTTGTGGCACCGCGTGCAGGTCGGCATCCAGCAGATGACTGGCGCTGTGCTCGAGCGCACGCCCAATCCGCGCCTGACCACCGGCACTGCGGCGGGTCCAGGTCGAATAGGTGGTGTCTTCCGACGGGCCGTACAGGTCGTAGACGTGCTCGACCGTAGACTGCTGATACAACGCCTCCACCAGCGCTTGTTTCAGCGGTTCACCCGCCAGATTGATGATGCGCACGCTTGGCGGAATCTGCCCGGCACGCTGTAGCGCAGCAATCGCCGACGGCACGGTGTTAATCAGACGCACCTGATCGCGGGCCGGCAGTTGCGCCAGCTCCAAGGCATTACGGGCGATGATCAGCGAGCCGCCGTTGGCGAGGGTGACAAACAGCTCCCACACCGACAGGTCGAAGCACACCGACGTCGAGGCCAGCACGCCTTGGATGTCGTCGCGGCTGTAGACCTTGGCCGACCAGTCGATCAGCGCCATGACGTTGCGATGGGCAATGGCTACGCCTTTCGGTTTGCCGGTGGAACCGGAGGTGTAGATCACGTAGGCGAGGTTGGCGGGCTGCACTGTGGTCTGTGGGACAACGGCCGAATAACCGATCAGAGACAGCTGATCCAACAGCAGCACTTGCGTATCGCCCGGCACGCTCAGGGTCGCCGCAACGGCCTGCTCGGTGAGCAACACCCGCGCGCGGCTGTCTTCGAGCATGTAGGCCACGCGATCGGCCGGGTAATCCGGGTCCAGCGGCACATACGCACCACCGGCCTTGAGCACCGCAAGCAAGGCAATCAGCAACTGCTCCGAACGCGGCATCGCCACGCCCACGCGCACTTCCGGGCCGACACCCAGCTCAAGCAGTTTGTGCGCCAGCCGATTGGCCTGAGCGTCCAGTTCGGCGTAGGTCAGTTGCGTATGGGCGAAGGTCACCGCCAAGGCATCCGGGGTCGCCGCCACTTGATGGGCGATGGCTTGATGGATGCACTGCTCGGTAACGAAATCGCTGTTCACTTGCGGGCCGTGTTCAATCAGGTTCAGTTCACCGAGCGAACGTTCCCCGCCATCCGCCATCTGGCTCAGCAGACGCTGCAGATGCGCGCCCAACTGCGCCACGCTGGCCGCCGCGAAGCTGTCGCGCTGATAACTGAAATGCACCGACAGTTGCGCGCCCATGTTCACCAGCAGGGTCAGCGGATAGTTGGTTTGCTCCTGATTGGCCACCGCGCCGAAGCGCAGACCCTGCGGCGCACCGCGTTCCAGCGCTTCGCCGATCGGGTAGTTCTCGAACACCATCAAACTGTCGAACAAGGCGTCACCGCCCTGCCCGGCCCAGCGCTGAATATCCGCCAGCGGCGTGTGTTCGAACTCGCGCGAGGCGAGGTTCTGCGCCTGCACCGCTTGCAGCCAGGCGATCACGCTCTGCTGCGCGGGCGGCGCGGCGATCACCGGCAGCGTGTTGATGAACAGGCCGATCTGCGCTTCGGCCCCCGGCAGATCCGCCGGACGCCCGGCGACGGTGGCGCCGAACGCCACGCAATCCTTGCCGGTGTAGCGCTGCAACAGCAGCAGCCACGCCGCTTGCACCACGGTGTTGACGGTGACTTTCGCGGCCCGGGCAAACTCGCCCAGGCGCTGGCTCAGCTCAGCGTCCAGCACCTGGTAATGATCGCCGTAACCCACGCTCGGCAAACCGGCCTGCGGCCGCGCGATGGCATTGGCCAGGCGCGTCGGTTCCTGCAGATTGCCCAGCGTCGCCCGCCAGTAGGCTTGCGCCGCCGCGCCATCCTGACGTTGCAGCCAGGCGATGTAATCGCGGTAGCGACCCGCGCCACGGGCGACCGCTTCGCCGCTGTAGTGCTGCAACACTTCGCCGAGCAACTGCGCGCTGCTCCAGCCGTCCATCAGGATGTGATGGTTGGTGTAGATCAGGTGATAACGCTCGGCTGCGGTGCGCACCAGCACCAGGCGCATCAGCGGTGCACAGCTCAGGTCCAGACCCAGTGCGCGCTCCTCATCGGCGAGGGTTTGCAGCGCTGCCTCCAGATCAGTCCTGCCGTGCCAGTCGAGCACGCTGAACGGCACCTCGACCTGACGTTGCACCACTTGCACCGGTTGCGGCAGATCGCCTTGCCAGAAGAAGCCGCTGCGCAGGATGTCATGCGCATCCACCGCTGCCTGCCACGCCGCGCGGAAGCGTTGCGGATCGACACCGTCGACGTCCAGGCGCATCTGGTTGATGTAGTCGCCATTGCCGTGTTCGAGCAAGGTGTGGAACAGCATGCCCTGCTGCATCGGCGATAACGGGTAGATGTCGTCGATGCCTTGCGGCTCCAGCACCAGTGCGTCGAGTTGCGCTTGCGACAGTTGCGCCAGCGGGAAGTCCGACGGCGTCACGCCACGGTTGCCAGTGTCGCAGCAGTGGCCGATCAGCGCGGTCAGCTCCTGCACATAGTCGTCGGCCAGACGCTGGATGGTGGCGGTGTCGAACATCGCGCCGCTGTAGGTCCAGCTCAGGTCCAGCTCACCGCCGAACACCTTGCTGTTGAGCGCCAGCGGATTGCCCAGCGGCCCTTGCAGATTGACCTCTGCGCCGCCGGACTCGCTGGTCGGCACGAACAAGGAATCGCTGGCAGCATCGAAGCTGCCGTCGAACTGGCCGAGGTAGTTGAAGGTCAGGCGCGGCGCCGGCAAGGCTTGCAGGGTGGCACGCGCCGGCTCGTCACCGAGGTGCGCGAGTGCGCCGAAGCCGATGCCTTTGTGGGGGATCGCCCGCAGCTGTTCCTTGATCTGCTTGAGCGACGCGCCGAGTTCGGCGGCCGGTGCCAAGCGTGCCGGGAATACGCTGGTGAACCAACCCACGGTGCGGGTCAGATCGATGTGTTCGAACAGGTCTTCGCGACCATGGCCCTCAAGCAATACCAAGGCATTGTCGTCCCCGGTCCAGCGCACCAGCACCCGCGCCAGCGCGGTCAGCAACAGGTCGTTGACCTGGGTGCGATAGGCCGCCGGAGCTTCCTGCAACAGCTGACGGGTCAGGGTCTGATCGAGTTTTCTGCGCAGGGTCAGTGCCTGCTCGTGTTGCTGGCCACCCTGCGGGCGGTCGTAAGGCAAAGCCGCCGAAGCGCCCTGCAACTGCTGCTGCCAGAAGCCCAGTTCGGCCTGTAACGCAGGGGTTTTGGCGTAGTCCTGCAACGCCGCCGCCCAGGCCTTGAGCGCACTGGTCTTGGCCGGCAACTGCACGGCGTGACCGGCGAGAATCTGCCGGTAAGCACGTTGCAGGTCTTCAAACAGAATCCGCCACGACACGCCATCGACTACCAGGTGATGGACGATCAGCAGCAGGCGCTGACTGCCATCAGCCAGGTTCGCCAGCACCGCGCGGATCAGCGAACCGCTGCTCAGTTGCAGGCTGCGCTGGGCCTTGTTGCCCAGTGCCTCAAGGGCGGCGAGATCAGCGACCTCGACTTGCCAGAGAATGGTTTCCCCCGCTTGCGTGGCGACGTCGCGGTAGTGCGCCGACCAACCCGCAGCCTGCTCGACAAAGTCCAGACGCAAACTGTCGTGCTGAACGACCAACGCATCCAGCGCCTGCTCCAGTACCTGAGCGTCCAGTGCCTGCGTCGGCTTGAGCATCACCGACTGGTTCCAGTGGTGACGGTCGGGAATCGCCTCGGCAAAAAATGCCTGGTGAATCGGCAGCAGCGCGGTTTCGCCGGTTTGCGCGCGCTGATCGATTGGCTGCACGACTTCGCCGGTCTGCGCCACCGTGGCCAGGGCCTGAATGGTCTGGTGCTGGAACAGGTCTTTGGGGCTGAAGCGAATCCCGGCCTGCCGCGCCCGGCTGACCACCTGAATCGAGATGATCGAATCGCCGCCCAGTTCGAAGAAGTTGTCGCTGACACCCACTTGCTCAAGCTTGAGCACGTCTTGCCAGATCGCCGCCAGTTGCTGTTCCAGCGCCGTCTGTGGCGCGAGGTAGGCCTGTTGCAGTTGGCTGACGTCCGGTTTTGGCAGGTTCTTGCGATCGAGCTTGCCGTTCGGCGTCAGCGGCATGCGCTCAAGACGCAGGACATACGCCGGCACCATGTGCGCCGGCAGGCTGGCCTTGAGCTGCGCCCGCAGGTGGTCGGTGAACTCGGCACGGGCCGAATCGCCAACCACGTAGGCCACCAGACGCTTGCCACTGCCGGCGCTGCCTTCCTGCGCCACGACCACTGCTTCGCGCACGCCGTCGAGGGCTTGCAGCGCCGCTTCGACTTCGCCCAGTTCGATACGGAAACCGCGAATCTTCACCTGATTGTCGATGCGATCCAGATAGTCGAACGTGCCGTCGACGCGCTGGCGCACCAGGTCACCGGTGCGATAGAGCAAGCCGCCATGGGCGCTGAACGGGTCGGCGACAAAACGCTCGGCGGTCAGCCCCGGACGGTTCAGATAACCCCGCGCCAACCCGGTGCCACCGAGGTACAACTCACCAGCCATGCCTTGCGGCAACAGGTTCAAATCGGCGTCGAGCACATAGGCGCTGCGGTCGCCGATCCGGCTGCCGATTGGTGCGTAAGCGGCGCCGCACGGCTCTTCACGGCCAGCCTTCCAGATCAACGGCGTGACCACGGTTTCGGTCGGGCCGTAGCCGTTGATGATGTAGTCCGGATCGAGGGCGCGCTTGACCCGCTCGAAACTGGCGTTTGGCACCGCATCGCCGCCGAAGCAATAGATCCGCACTTTCGGCGGGTTGCCGACACGCTCGGCGTGTTCGGCCAGTTGTTGCAGGTACACCGGCGGGAACGCAACCACGCTCACGCCGTGTTCGATCATCGCGTTGTAGGTCTGCTCCGGCGTCCACAGCGTGTCGTCGCGAATCAGCAGCGAAGCACCGTGGGTCAGGCTGGTGAGCCAGCGCTCGTGGGCGCCGTCGAAGGCGAACGACATGAAGTGGAATTCGCAGTCGCTGTCGCGCATTTCGTAGCGCTGACCGATGGCCTGGCAATGCATCGCCAGTGGGCCGTGGGCAACGCTGACGCCTTTCGGATTACCGGTGGAACCGGAGGTGTAGATCACGTACGCGAGGTTGTGCGGATCGACTGCCACCTGTGGCGCCGTGCTCGGCAATTCGCGCAGGTCGAGACGGTCCAGTTCCAGCAACGGCACTGACTCGTCGACCGGCAATTGCGCCGACACCGATGAATCGCTGATCAGCAGCGCCAGCCCAGAATCTTCAATCAGATAGGCCAGGCGTTCACGCGGGTAACTGGTGTCCAGCGGCACATAGGCACCGCCGGCCTTGAGCACCGCCAGCAGCGCGACGATTACCGCCTCGCTGCGTGGCAGGGCCACGCCGACCCGGGTCTCGGCGCCGACACCACGGGCGATCAGCGCGTGAGCCAGTTGATTGGCACGCTGCTCGATCTCGCCATAACTGAAATGCTGACCGTTGAAGATCACGGCAGTGCGCTGCGGACGCTCGGCCGCCAGCACAGCAATGCGCTGATGCACCGCGATGTCCAGCGGGTACGGCTGCGGCTGGTTTTCGGCTTGCTGGCGGGCATTCTCTTGCGCGCTGGCCAGAGCGATTTCGCCAAGGTTGCGTTCGGCCGACAGCGCAAACTGTTCAAGCAATTGCAGCAGATGGGCACTGATGCCTTCGATCACCTCACCGGCAAACTGGCTGCGGTCGAAGCTGTAGTGCAGCGCCAGTTGCTGACCGAGGGTGACCGCCACGCTCAGGGCGTAGTGAGTCTGCTCAAGGTTGCCGACATCACCGAATGTCAGGCCTTGCCCGGCCTGGCTCAGCGCCTGGGCGACCGGGTAGTTTTCGAACACCAGAATGTTGTCGAACAGCGCTTCCCCGCCCTGCCCGGCCCAGCGCTGGATGTCCGCCAGCGGCGTGTGTTCGAAGTCGCGCAGGCTGAGGTTTTGCGCCTGCACCGCTTGCAGCCATTGGCCAACGCTTTGGTCCGGGCGCGGCGCGCCGATCACCGGCAGGGTGTTGATGAACAGGCCGACCTGCTGCTCGATGCCCGGCAAATCCGCCGGACGCCCGGCCACAGTCGCACCGAACGCCACCGCTTCGTGACCGGTGTAGCGTTGCAGCAACAGCAGCCACGCAGCTTGCACCAGGGTGTTGACGGTGACTTTCTGCTGGCGGGCAAACGCTTCCAGCGCCTGGGTGCGCGGCACGTCCAAGGTCAGGTAATGGTCGCCGTGGCCACTGTCGCGCTCGCCGCTGGTAGCGGCGCGGGCCAGTCGGGTCGGCTCTTGCAGCGTGGCCAACTGAGCGCTCCAGAAGTCCTGACTCAGTTGCGCGTCCTGACGCTGCAGCCAGGCGATGTAATCGCGATACCGTCCGCCGCCATGGGCCGGGGTGCGACCGCTGTAGCGCTGCAACACTTCGCCGAGCAACTGCGAGTTGCTCCAGCCGTCCATCAGGATGTGGTGATGGGTATAGATCAGGTGCCATTGCTCGGCAGCGGTCTGCACCAGCACCAGACGCAGCAACGGTGCATGGCTCAGATCGAATCCTTGCTGACGTTCGGCATCAGCCAGCGCCACGAGGGCTGCCGGCTGATCGTCGCGCTCGCGCCAGTCGAGAATGCTGAACGGCAACTGCACCTGTTTGTGGACGATCTGCAGCGGTTGCGCCAGTTCGCCCTGCCAGACGAAACCGCTGCGCAGAATGTCCTGCGCATCGACGGTGGCCTGCCATGCAGCGCGGAAGCGCTCAGGCTCAAGACCTTGCACATCCACGCGCAACTGATTGATGTACTCACCCGCAGCCTGCTCGTAGAGGGTGTGGAACAGCAAACCCTGCTGCATCGGCGACAGCGGATAGACATCATCGAGCTGACCGGCCGGTACCGGCAGCGCATCCAGTTGCGCCTGGGTCACCCGAGCCAGCGGGAAGTCCGATGGCGTCGCTTGCGCAATGGGCAGCGTGCAGCAGTGTTCGATCAGCGCCTGCAATTCGCTGGCGTATTGATCGACCAGGTGCTGCACCGTGGCGCTGTCGAACATCTCGCGGCTGAAGCCCCAGCTCATCGACAGTTCGCCGCCATACACCTGACCTTCCACGGTCAGCCAGTTGCCCAAAGGCGCCGACGAGTCCTGCGCCACGCCGCTGGTTTCAACCGACGGCACGAACAGCGCCGTCTCGTCGAATTGGCGGTCGAACTGGCCGAGGTAGTTGAAAGTGATGCGCGGTTGCGGCAGCGCGGCCAGTTCGGCGCGCACCGACGGCGCGGCCAAATGCCGTAGCACGCCGTAACCCAGACCTTTATCCGGCACCGCGCGCAGTTGCTCCTTGATCGCCTTGATCGAACCGTCGAGATCAGCGCTGGCGGTCAGGTTGACCGCGAACAGACTGGTGAACCAGCCCACGGTGCGGGTCAGGTCGACGTCATCAAACAGGTCTTCGCGGCCGTGGCCTTCCAGTTCGATCAGCGTGCCCGGCTGCTGGCTCCAGCGGCTGATGGTGCGCGCCAGGGCGGTGAGCAACAGATCGTTGACCTGGGTGCGATACGCAGCGGGCGCCTGTTGCAACAACTGACGGGTGCGTTCGGCGTCGAGGCGCCATTCGATTTTCTCGCCATGCAAATTTTGCAGGCTGCCATCCGGGCGGTCGCACGGCAGATCCTTGGCGCCCTGATGCTGGGCTTTCCAATAGCTCAATTGCTCATCGAAGCGCGACGCTTCCTGCGCCAGACGCGCCGTCCAGCTCTGGAACGCGCTGGTCTTGGCCGGCAACTGAATGCCGCCGCCCGCCGCCAGTTGCTCGTAAGCCTGCTGCAGATCTTCCAGCAGCACCCGCCAGGAAACGCCATCGACCGCCAGGTGATGAATGATCAGCGCCAGTCGTTGCGAGCCGTCGGCCATGGTCACCAGCAACGCGCGCAGCAACGGGCCGTTTTGCAGGTCGAGGCTGCGCTGCGCTTCGTTGCACAACACCTGCAACTGTTCGGCAGATTCGGCATCGCGTTGCCACAGCTCAGCGCCCGTCAGCAACGGGCCATGGCTTTGCTGCCAGCCTTCGGTGCCTTCGACAAAACGCAGGCGCAAGGCGTCGTGGTGATTGATCAGGTGGGTCAGCGCCGCATCGAGCCATTGTGCGTTCAATGCCTCACGCGGGGTCAGCAGCAACGATTGGTTCCAGTGCTCGCGCACCGGCATCGCGCGGCTGAAGAAATCCTGCTGGATCGGCCCGAGCACGGCGTCGCCGGTCACCGGCCCCTGATCCACCGAAGACAGATGATCGTGGCTCGCGACCAGCGCCAGACTGCGCACCGTCTGGTACTGGAACAGGTCACGCGGGCTGATGCGGATCCCGGCCTGTCGCGCACGGCTGACCACTTGAATCGAGATGATCGAATCGCCGCCCAGCTCGAAGAAGTTGTCTTCGAGGCCGACGCGGTCGAGGCCGAGCACAGCTTCCCAGATCGCCGCGAGGGCTTTCTGCATGGCGTCCTGTGGCGCCACGAATGCCTGTTGTGGCGCGGCATCCGGTTGCGGCAAGGCCTTGCGGTCGAGCTTGCCGTTGGCGGTGACCGGCAATTTGTCGAGGGTGATCAGGTAGGTCGGCACCATGAACTCCGGCAGACTGCCGAGCAGCCACGCCTTGACCTCTTGCTGCCACTGCTCGTCTGCCTGCGGGTTTTCCAGCACCAGATAAGCCACCAGATGCTTGCCGCCCTGCACCAGCACCACCGCCTCACGCACCAGCGAGTGCTGCATCAGGCGGGTCTCGATTTCACCCAACTCAATGCGCAAACCGCGCAACTTAACCTGATGGTCGAGACGCCCGAGGTATTCGATCACCCCGTCGGCACGCTGCCGCACACGGTCACCGGTGCGGTACAGGCGCGCGCCGTCATGGAACGGGCACGGCACAAAACGTTCGGCCGTCAGCGCCGGACGCTGGTGATAACTGCGCGCCAGCCCGGCGCCGCCCAGATACAGTTCACCGGCGACACCGCTCGGCACCGGCAGCAATTCGGCATCGAGGACATGGGTGCGCAGGTTGGCGATCGGCCGGCCGATCGGCACGCTGTCCGCGCCTTCATCGACACAGGTCCAGTGGGTGACGTCGATGGCCGCTTCGGTCGGGCCGTACAAGTTGTAGAGGCTCGCGTTCGGCAGTTTGGCGAAGACTTGCAGTTGCGCATCCAGCGGCAACGCTTCACCGCTGCAGACAATCCGCTTGAGACCGCTGCAGCTTTCCACGCCGGCCTCATGGATGAACGCCTGCAACATCGACGGCACAAAGTGCAGCGTGCTGATGCCGTGACGGTTGATGCTATCGATCAATTGCAGCGGATCACGGTGCGCACCTGGCGCGGCCACCACCAGCCGCGCGCCGGTCAGCAGCGGCCAGAAGAACTCCCACACCGATACGTCGAAACTGAACGGGGTTTTCTGCAGCACCGAATCACTGGCATCCAGCGCATAGGCTTCCTGCATCCAGCACAAACGGTTGACCAGCGCCGCGTGGCTGTTGCCAGCGCCCTTCGGCTTACCGGTGGAACCCGAGGTGTAAATCACGTACGCCAGGTTCAGCGGATCTACGCTGATCTCCGGACGGCTGTCGCTGTAGCGGTCGAGCAGCCCCGGCTGATCCAGGGTGATGAGTTTCACGCCATCAGTCGGCAGCGCTGCCAGCAGCGCCTGTTGCGTCAACAGCAAGGTGATGCCGCTGTCCTCGATCATGTAGGCCAGACGCTCCTGCGGATACTCCGGATCCAGCGGCACGTAGGCGCCGCCGGCCTTGAGAATCGCCAGCAGCGCGACGACCATTTCCACCGAACGCAGAGCGCAAACGCCAACCAGACTGTCCGCCTGCACGCCCTGTTCGCGCAGCAGATGCGCCAGACGATTGGCCCGCGCATCCAGCTCGGCGTAGCTCAGCGTCTGTTCGCCGAACACCAGTGCCGGGGCCTGCGGCGTACGCGCGACCTGTGCTTCGATCAACTGGTGAATCGGCGTGTCGCTCGGGTACTGCGCGTGGACGTTGTTCCAGTCGTGCACCAGGGTGCGCTGCTCGTCAGCCTCCAGCAGCGGCAACTCACCGATGCGCTGCGACGGATCAGCGACCATCGCCGTCAGCAGGCGCAGCCAGTGCCGCGCCATGCGTTCGATGGTCGGTGCATCGAACAGGTCGCTGGCGTAGGTCAGTGCGGCGTGAAGCTTGCCGCCCTTCTCCCAGGTGTCCAGCGTCAGGTCGAACTGGGTGGTGCGGCTCTGCCAGTCGAGGCTGTCGAGTTGCAGGCCGGATGCGGTGCTGATGGTGGCGATATCGGCGACGTGCGGCTGGTGGTTGTACATCACCTGGAACAGCGGCGTGTGGCTGAGGCTGCGTTCCAGCTTCAGCGCTTCGACCAGTTGCTCGAACGGCAGATCCTGATGCGCCTGGGCACCGAGCGCGGTTTCCTTGACCGCCCGCAACAGTTCGTCGACCCGGGTCTGACCGTGCAGTTGCGTGCGCAGCACCTGGGTATTGACGAAGAAGCCGATCAGGCCTTCGATCTCGCCGCGATTGCGGTTGGCGATCGGCACGCCGACACGCAGGTCGGTCTGCCCGGTGTAACGGTGCAGCAGCGCATTGAAAGCGCCGAGCAGGAACATGAACACGGTGACCTGATGCTGTTGCGCGGTGCTGCGCAGTTGCTCGGCCAATTGGCCGTCGACCGCGAATTCGTAACGGGTACCGCGATAACTCGGCATCGCCGGTCGCGAATGATCCAGTGGCAACTCCAGCACCGGGTGTTCGTCGCCCAGTTGTGCCTGCCAATAATCGAGTTGGCGCGTCTGCTCACCGGCCTCCAGCCAGCGGCGTTGCCACAGCGCATAGTCGCTGTACTGAATCGGCAATGGCGGCAATTGCGGCGTCTGACCGGCGTCGAATGCGTCGTAGCAACGGATGAATTCGTCGATCAACACGTTCATCGACCAGCCATCGGAGACGATGTGGTGCAGGGTCAGCAGCAGCACGTGTTCCTGCTCGGCAAGCTTGAGCAAGGTCACCCGCAGCAACGGGCCGACCGCCAGATCAAATGGCAACACCGACTGCTGTTCGGCGGCACGGATCACCGCCTGCTCGCGCTCACTGGCCGGCAGTGCGCTGAAGTCTTCCCGGTTAATCAGCAGCGGCGCAGTGGCTGGCACTTGCAGCAGGCTGTCATCGGCCTGGCGCTGGAACACAGTACGCAGGGTTTCGTGGCGCTCCACCAGACTGGCGAAAGCTTGCTCCAGCGCCGACTGGTTCAGTCGACCGTTGAGCCGCACCGCAGCGGGCAGGTTGTACGCGCCGCTCTGCGGGTCGAGTTGCCACAGGAACCACATGCGTCGCTGCGCGTAAGACAGCGCCTGACGATCCTCGGCTGCGATGCCGGCGGGTATCGGGAACCGCGCGAAATCCACGCCCTCCTTGTGCAGGGCCGCGAGGAACATCTGGCGCTTTTCCAGGGGCAACCCGATAAACCGGCGAGCAAGTTTCAAGGAGTCTTCAGCATTCATTTCTCAGCATCCGGATCAGTAGGCAGGAAGCACAAAGGCACGTCGTCCCTATAAAACGAATGCAGACCGGAAAAATTAGCGAATGAGAACAACTGTCAGGCGGGAGGTACAGCGGGGAATTTCAGATCTGCAAAATACCCTGTGGGAGCCAGCTTGCTCGCGAAGGCGGTATGTCTGCCAATACAGATGTTGACTGACATTGCGTCTTCGCGAGCAAGCTCGCTCCCACAGGTTCTGGGGCGTTCAGGCGATTGCGGCCATGATATGCCGACGATGATGCCCTTCCAGTTGATCCTTGATCACCTTGAGCACTTTGGCCTCATGCTCATGAATGAAAAAGTGCCCGCCGGCGAGCATGTCCACTGAAAAGCTGCCACGGGTTTCCTTGCTCCAGCCGATCAGTTGTTCGGTGGTCGCGCGATCCGCCTTGCCGCCCAGTACATGCACCGGGCAGTTGAGCAAGGGTCGCGACAACGGCTCGAATTTGCCGCAGAGCAGAAAATCGGCGCGCAGGATCGGCAGGGTCAGGCTCATCAGTTCGGCATTGGCCAGCACTTCTTCGCTGGTGCCGTTGAGCGTGCGCAATTGATCGATGAGCTCGGCGTCGGTTTTCGGCTCGGCAAAACCGCGATCGTAATCGGCGCGCATCGTCGGCGCCGCCGTGCCCGAGGCAAACAGCGCCACCGGTTCCGGACAGCCCAATGCGCGCAGCGCGTGAGCGATTTCGCAGGCCAGCAGCGCGCCCAGGCTATGGCCGAACAACGCATACGGCGCTTTGAGATTCGGCCGCAATTCCTTGGCCAGTTGCATCGCCAGCGCACGCATATCCGTGTGCAGCGGCTCGTCGAAACGTGCACCGCGCCCCGGCAGTTCCACCGGTTGCAGTTGCAGCCATTGCGGCAGTTTTGGCCGCCAGCGGCTATAGACCATGGCGCTGGCGCCGGAGTACGGCAGGCACAGCAGGGTCAGCTTGTTCACCCGGCTTTCCTCGAAAAATTTGTCTGTAGAGATAAACGGATTACGCCCCCGGCAAATTAGTCGCGCGCCGGTAAATTGCGCCAACAGGCGCTCGTTAACTGTTCAGGCCAAAACCAATAACGAGGATTCACCGTGGACCTGCAGAGCATCCTGGGCAAGTTGTTCGCCAACGCCGGTGCCGTCGGCATCGAAGGCGTGTTCCAATTCGTGTTTGGCCCGCAGCAGGCCTACTGGTCCGAGGTCAAGGCCAGCAGTCGCACCGCGCCCGGACGCCATCCCAGCCCCGACGTGACCATTGAAGTCGCCGAGAGTGATTTTCTCGGGATCATGGGCGGCCGAGTCAATGTCGAAGAACTGTTCGCCAGCGGACGCCTGAAAATCGGCGGTAACATGGGCCTGGCGACGCTGCTGCCGCAGATCATCGAGCATGCGATGCACGGTGGCGCCGTGGCGCAAAAGGTCGACATGAACAAGCGCTACCCGACCCCGCCACGCTTCAGTGAAAAACTCACCGCCGGCCTGCCGGTGCAGACCCGCATCGAGCGCCATGCGCGCAATGATTTGTCGGTCAGCGAATTCAAAAGCAAGTATTTGCCCAACGGCATCCCGGTGGTGATCAGCAATGCCCTGCACGACTGGCCTCTGTTCAAGCTCAGTCGCGAAGAATCGCTGGTGCATTTCGCTGAACTGCAGGGAATCACCCGCCACGGCGATTACGTGAAGAAGACCTTTTCCACCGAACGTGATTTCCGCTCGACGTCGATGGCCGAGTTCATTGCCTCGCTGGATCAACCGGCAGTCAAACGGGCTGACGGCGAACCACCGGCCTACATGGGCAACAACATCCTGCCGGCGCAATTGCTGCAGCAGATCAAGTACCCGCCCTACTTCGATGCTTCGCTGTTCATCCCGCCACGCATCTGGATCGGCCCCAAAGGCACGCTGACACCGCTGCACCGCGACGACACCGACAACTTGTTTGCGCAGGTCTGGGGCCAGAAGCAGTTCACCCTCGCCGCCCCGCATCACCGTGAGGCGCTGGGCACCTGGTCGACAGCGCCAAAGGGTGGCCTGGATGGCTGCGACTTCAACCCCGACGCGCCGGACTACGAGCGCTTTCCTGCGGCACGCGATGTGACATTCCTGCGCGTGACGCTGGAGGCCGGGGATCTGCTGTTTCTGCCGGAGGGCTGGTTCCATCAGGTGGAATCGGTGTCGACGTCACTGTCGGTGAATTTCTGGGTGAATTCGGGCCGGGGTTGGTAACCCATTCGCTGCCTGTATGGATAACTCTGTGGCGAGGGGATTTATCCCCGATCGACTGCGCAGCAGTCGCAAACTCCCGGCAAGGTACTTCTGAAGGAAAGCGCTGGCTGGATTTGGGGCTGCTTCGCGGCCCATCGGGGATAAATCCCCTCACCACAACAGCTCATCAATGCCGGGTTATTTCAGGTGCCGATAACTCTGAAACGCCGACGCCAACACCACCGCCCCCGCCATAATCGCCAGCCAGAATCCGCTGCGGGCGCCAAACGCATCCACCAGAGCGCCCGAGCCGGCCGCGCCGATCGCCACGCCGATGCTCAACCCCGTCACCAGCCAGGTCAGGCCTTCGGTCAGTTTGGCCGGCGGCACGATGCGCTCGATCAACGCCATGGCAACAATCAGCGTCGGCGAGAAGAACAATCCCGCGACAAACACCGCCAGCGACAAACCGAAAATATTGCTCGCCAACAACAGCGGCAGCGTGGTCACCGCCGTCGCCACCCCACCGTAGAGAAACAGACGCGGCAACGGCAGTTTCGAACGCATCGCGCCAAACGCAATCCCGGCCAGGCACGAGCCGATGGCGTACACCGACAACACGATGCTCGCCGCCGCCGGTTGGCCCTGCTGCTGGGCGAAGGCGACGCTGACCACATCGACGACGCCAACGATAACGCCCATGGCGAGCATCAATGCCAGCAGCCATTGCACGTCGGTCGAGCGAATGATCGAACCCTGATGCTGTGATTCCTGCGGGTGCACCGCCGGTTCGGTGCTGCGCTGGGCGACAAACGCCGTCACCCCGATCGCCAGCGCCAACAGCGCGGCCAACGGCCCGGCCTCGGGAAACGCCACCACGCACAAGCCCACCGACAGCGGCGGGCCGACGATGAAACAGACTTCATCGAGCACCGATTCCAGCGCATAGGCAGTCTGCAATTGCGGCTGGCCGCGATAGATCTCGGTCCAGCGCGCGCGCACCATCGCCGACATGCTCGGCATGCAACCGGCCAGCGCGGCGAAGATGAACAGTGTCCAGGTCGGCGCCTGCAAACGCGTGCACAGCAGCAACATCAGCAGCGCCCCGCCACCGATCAATGCCGACAGCGGCAGCACTTTGCCCTGGCCGAAACGATCCACCAGACGCGAGACCTGCGGCGCACAAAACGCCGTGGCCAGGGCAAACGTCGCCGCCACCGCACCGGCCAGCGCGTAACCGCCCTTGAGTTGCGAGAGCATGGTGATCACGCCGATGCCGGTCATGGAAATCGGCATGCGCGCGATCATCCCGGCCAGAACAAAGGCACGGGCGCCGGGGGCGGTGAATAATTCGCGGTAGGGGTTTGCCATGGGTACAGCCTCATCAGGGGCCGCCAAGTTGCCATAGGGCCGAGTGACGTGGAAGCGAGGAATTGTTGGTGGAATGTGAAGGCCTTGAAGAGCAAAAGATCGCAGCCTTCGGCAGCTCCTACAGGTGAACGCATTCCATGTAGGAGCTGCCGAAGGCTGCGATCTTTTGATCTTTGCTCTTGAACTCTCCCGGCCTGCGACCAGTCAGCTAAATAGGCCCTCACTCAAGGCACGACTTCGCATGCAAATATCCCTCGCCCGCCAAGTAGCACTGGTCACCGGTGCCAGCTCCGGCATCGGCCACGCCGCCGCCAAAGCGCTGGCCGCTGCCGGCGCAGCTGTCGTGATCAATTACAACCGTCAGGCAGAACCCGCCGAAGCGCTGGCCCGGCAGATCATCGCCGACGGCGGTCAGGCACTGGCCATCGGCGCCGATATTTCAAAGGAAGACGAGGTCGAACGGTTATTCGCCGAGACCCTCGAGACCTTTGGCGCGCTGGACATTCTGGTGGCCAATTCCGGCCTGCAAAAGGACGCCGCGGCGGTGGACATGACCCTGGAAGACTGGAACACGGTGATCGGCGTCAACCTCACCGGCCAGTTCCTCTGCGCTCGCGCCGCGCTGCGGATTTTCAATCGCCAGGGTGTGCGTGAAGGCGTGTCCCGCGCGGCCGGCAAGATCATTCACATGAGTTCGGTACATCAACGCATTCCGTGGGCCGGGCACGTCAACTATGCGGCGTCCAAGGGCGGCGTCGATCAGTTGATGCAGACCCTCGCCCAGGAAGTCAGCCAGCAGCGCATCCGTATCAACGGCATCGCGCCGGGGGCGATTCGCACGGCAATCAATCAGCAAGCCACCGAAGGCGCTGCCGGTGAGAAGCTGCTGGAGCTTATCCCCTACGGTCGCATCGGCGATGTCGAGGACATCGCCAACGCCGTGGTGTTTCTCGCTTCCGACGCCGCCGACTACATCGTCGGCACCACCCTGTTCATCGACGGCGGCATGAGTCTTTATCCGGAGTTTCGTGGCAATGGCTGAGCATCATCCTGAACGACAAAGCCCGATCGACGCCCACGGCATCATCGGCGACCTGCGCAGTGCCGCACTGGTCAACGACAAGGGCAGCGTGGATTTTTTCTGCTGGCCGGAATTCGACAGCCCGTCGATCTTCTGTTCACTGCTCGACACGCCCGAGGCAGGGATTTTCCAGCTCGCCCCGGACTTGCCCGATGCCCGGCGCGAGCAAATCTATCTGCCGGACACCAACGTTCTGCAAACGCGCTGGCTCAGCGAACAGGCCGTGGTGGAAATCACCGATCTGCTGCCGATCGGCGACAGTGTCGATGACCTGCCGTTGCTGATGCGCCGGGTGCGGGTGGTCAGCGGTGAAGCGACGTTTCACATGCGCTGCGCGGTGCGGCATGACTACGCGCGTGCCAACACCCGCGCGCAGATGGACGAACAATCGGTGGTTTTCAGCGCCGAAGGTCAGCCATCGCTGCGGCTGGTGGCGGATCAGGCGCTGCAGATCGATGGCGAATCGGCCGTTGCCTCCTTCAGTATGAAGCAGGATCAGCACGCCGAATTCGTCCTCGGTGGCGCCGACGATCCGCGCTTCAAGGATGACGGCGCGAAAATGTGCCTGGAGCGCACGCTGAAGTTCTGGCGCGACTGGATCGGTCAGTCCAACTACCGCGGGCGCTGGCGGGAGATGGTCAATCGCTCGGCCCTCGCGCTGAAGCTGCTGACCTCGCGCAAGCACGGCGCGATCCTCGCCGCCGCCACCTTCGGCCTGCCGGAAACCCCCGGCGGCGAGCGCAACTGGGACTATCGCTACACCTGGATCCGCGACGCTTCGTTCACGGTCTACGCGTTCATGCGCCTGGGTTTTGTCGATGAGGCCAACGCTTACATGGGCTGGCTGCGTGGGCGGGTCAGCGATTGTCAGGGTCATTCGACCAAACTCAACATCCTCTATGCGATCGACGGTCGCCAGGAGCTGCCGGAAACCGAACTCACGCACCTTTCCGGTCATGGTGGCGCGCAACCGGTGCGCATCGGCAATGGCGCGTACGATCAGATTCAGCTCGATATCTTTGGCGAACTGATGGACGCGGTGTACCTGGTCAACAAGTACGGCGACGCGATTTCCCACCAAGGCTGGAAACACGTGCGCGAAGTGGTCGATCAGGTGTGTGAGACCTGGCAGACAGCCGATGTTGGCATTTGGGAAATGCGCGGTGAGCAGCATCACTTCCTGCACTCGCGACTGATGTGCTGGGTGGCGCTTGACCGGGCCATCCGCCTGGCCTCGAAACGCTCGCTGCCGGCGCCGTTCGTCCAGTGGGATCAGACCCGGCAGGCGATCTACGCCGACATCTGGGACAACTTCTGGGATGAGGAGCGCGGGCATTTCGTCCAGTACAAGGGCGGCACCGCGCTCGACGGTTCGATGCTGCTGATGCCGCTGGTGCGCTTCGTCAGCGCCAAGGACCCGCGCTGGCTGTCGACCCTTGAAGCGATCGAAAAGACTCTGGTGCGCGACGGCATGGTTTATCGCTATCGCAACGATGACGCCAACATCGACGGTTTGACCGGCACCGAAGGCGCGTTTGCCGCGTGCTCGTTCTGGTACGTCGAATGCCTGGCTCGCGCCGGTCAGGTGGAAAAAGCCCATCTGGAGTTCGAACAACTGCTGCGCTACGCGAACCCGCTGGGCCTGTATGCCGAAGAGTTCGACAGCAAGGGCCGCCATCTGGGCAACACCCCGCAAGCGCTGACGCATCTGGCGCTGATCAGTGCGGCGAGTTTTCTGGATCGGCGTTTGAGTGGGGAGAAGAGTGTTTGGCAGCCGTAATTTCGCCAGTGTTTGTAGGAAATATGCCGCATCAGCGCGCTTCGCCGGACTAACCCCTACACTGAAATAAACAGAATCAGATCCCCTGTGGTGAGGGGATTTATCCCCGACGGGCTGCGCAGCATTCCTGATTTTTCCGGTGCATTTCGTCAACAGCACCGCGTTGCTTGGCTTTGCGCCTGCTGCGCAGCCGATCGGGGATGAATCCCCTCACCACAGTTTGGGTAGTTTGTTCCTGCTTCTTCTAAACAACACCCTGGCAAATCCCTCCCCCGCAACCTGCACTTACACCCTGAAATACCCTGTTGCCAGCTGTTACATCCCCCCCTACCATCCACCGCAACGGGCACAGCGGAGCTGTCCAATAAAACCCGAATTCAAGGAACCAGAATGACCCAGCACGTCCACCGCCCCATCGCCACGCCCCTGCGCACTGGCCTGACCCGCACCCAACTGTGGGAAGCCGCCGACAAAGGCCTGATCAAGTGCTGGGAAATCGGCCGCCAGCGCGCCACCCGCTTCCCCGACCTTGCCCACCAATGCCTCGCCGGCGAACTGCCGGTGCTCGGCTGGAAAGGTGGCGTGAGCCGCAGCCTGAAGAAAAACGAGAAATACGGCTCGCTGAAATACCTCGCCCAGTGGCAGGGCTTGCGGGGCGAGGATCTGGATATTGATCTGGGTGAAGAGCGTTCGCTGACCTGCTCGCGGACGAAGATGCGGGTAACGTTTACCCCGGATCGGACGAAGTATTTCAATCAGGTGGCGGAAGCTGAGTCATAGAAAGCGCACATTTTGTAGGCAGGTCTGATTCATACGAGTGTTTTTGTACCTTTCAATTTATCGGCTACGGATTACTGTGTGACAAAAACATACATGGACAAGCTCGCCCTTACGGTTGCTGCACTAGCACTAGGGGCAACCATCTGGCAGGGACAAGCCCAAATCAAACATAACCACGTCTCGGTAGAGCCGCGAATCACTTCGTACTTTTCCAACAACGGGAACAAAGACCAGTGGGGCATCTACGCCTTTAACAACGGTATGGGTAACGCTTTTGTTGAAAGCCTTGAAGTGTACGTGGACGGAAAAGCAGTCGCGGATCATCCGTACGGAAAGTTCTTCTCTGCCGTCAACGCCCTTGGGCTGGATCCACTGTGTTTTTTAATCGGTGGCCCGCGCCCGAACGACGCTTTCCAAGTAGGCAGCGAGGAACGCCTTATTGAAGCCAATCCGAAAGCCCCCAAAACATGCGCATTAAGTAACCTGATGCTGCAAAAATATGCCAACGAGCGGGTGGACTATGAATTGGTTTTCAAATCGATTTATGGTGATCGGTTCAAGTATCGATACTCTAAAAACTCTCAGGTGGCTCTATAACCGCGCTGGATCTGCTCCAGCACTGACCGAAAACCGTTCCCTGTACGCCTGCGGCGTCACCCCGATCGCCCGCAGGAAACTGCGGCGCAACGTCTCCTCACTGCCAAACCCGCAATTGGCCGCAATCCGTTTCACCGGTAGCCCGGTGTCACTGAGCAGGCGCCGGGCGGTTTCGACGCGGATCAATTCGATGGCGCGGGCCGGGGTCTGGCCGGTGTCGGCGCGGTAGTGGCGGACGAAACTGCGTTCGCTCATGCCGGCCTGTTCGGCCAGGGTCGGGACGCCGAGGTCGCAGGTGAGGTTTTCGGCGATCCAGGCGTGCAGCTCATCAAAGCGATTGCCCTGATTCTGCAGGGCCAGGGTCACGCTGAATTGCGATTGCCCGCCGGGCCGTTTGAGGAACACCACCAGATGCCGGGCGACGTCGAGGGCGATGTCGCGGCCCAGATCTTCCTCGACCATCGCCAGCGCCAGATCGATGCCGGCGGTGACGCCGGCCGAGGTCCAGACCGGGCCGTCGTTGATGAAAATCGGGTTGGCTTCGACCTGCAGCTTCGGGTGCTGCTGGGCCAGTTGTTCGCAACGGGTCCAGTGGGTTACCACGCGACGTCCGTCGAGCCAGCCACTGGCCGCCAACAGGAAAGCGCCGGTGCAGACCGAGGCCACGCGTCGGCATTTCGCCGCATGCTCGCGCACCCAATCCACCAGCGGCACGTCTTCCGCTGCCGGGTAAATGCCCCAGCCACCGGCGATGATCAAGGTATCGCTGGCCTGCTGCGGCAACGGTTCGGCCAGCACCGCCAGCCCTGCCGACGACATCACCGCCCCGCCCTCACTGGCAATCACCGACGGCGCATACGGTACCGGCAAGCCGCGCTGACGGGCGATGTCATTGGCCGAGGCGAACACTTGCAGCGGGCCGGTGACGTCGAGGATCTGCATGTTGGCGAACGCGAGTACGTGAATGACTTTGGGCATTTGGCGTAATTCGTGGGGTTATTGGCGTATACGCCAGAACCTACGCGCCTACAGTGAAGCCGTCCACCCCTCAACTGGAGAAACACCCCATGACGTTGCAGATCGGTTTTCTGTTGTTTCCGCAGGTGCAGCAACTCGACCTGACCGGTCCCTATGACGTACTGGCTTCGCTGCCGGACGTGCAGGTGCATCTGATCTGGAAGGATCTGGTGCCGGTCACCGCCAGCACCGGCCTGCTGTTGAAACCGACCACCACCTTCGAGGACTGCCCGGATCTCGATGTGATCTGCGTTCCCGGCGGCGCCGGGGTCGGGCCGCTGATGGAAGATGAGCAGACGCTGGGGTTCATCAAGCGTCAGGCGGCGCAGGCCAGGTATGTAACGTCGGTGTGCACCGGGTCGCTGGTGCTGGGCGCGGCGGGACTGCTGAAGGGCAAACGTGCGACCACCCACTGGGCCTATCACGAACTGCTGCCGAAACTCGGCGCGATTGCAGTGCAGGACCGGGTGGTACGCGACGGCAATCTGTTTACCGGTGGCGGCATTACCGCCGGCATCGACTTTGCGCTGGTGCTGGCTGCCGAACTGGTGGGAGCCGAGGCGGCGCAGTTGATTCAACTGCAGCTGGAATATGCGCCGGCACCGCCGTTTGAATCGGGCAGTCCGCAGACGGCACCGAGTGCTGTCGTCAAAGAGGCCCGGCACCGTGCAGCGCCTTCGTTGAAACTGCGCACGGAAATCACCGAGCGCGCGGCGGCGAAGCTCGATCTGCGCTGATTCCTCAGCCACACACAAAACCCTGTAGGAGCTGCCGCAGGCTGCGATCTTTTGACTTTGGCTTTTCAAGATCAAAAGATCGCAGCCTGCGGCAGCTCCTACCGGAGGATTGCGGCGTGTCACCGTTTCCCGCCACAGCTTTACTTGTCCCGACGTCCTCACCCGTGTAGAAAGCCCTTCCCCCCCATTCAGCACAAGGACTTTCGATGAAGGCGTTGCCATGGCTCCATCTGGCACTTCTCAGCCTCGGTTATGGATTGGCGTTGAGTTACGGTCAACTCGGCTGGCTCGCACTGATCTCCTTCGGATTATTGCTGGTGACCGGTTTCGCCGTGCGCCAACAGCAGGTGCCGGTGGCGCGCCTGTTGGGGCATGCCGTGTTCATCTTCCTCGCGCTGTCGCTGGCACTGCACTGGTTGCCGGGATTCGCCAACGGCCGGGCCATCGCCCCGCTGCGTTTCACCGACGACGCCGTGCCGTTTGCTATGTACCTGAATCTGGACAAACCCTTGATCGGCTTCTGGCTGTTGCTCGCCTGCCCGTGGATTGTCGCGGCACGCTCGCTGCGTCCGACGGTGTACGCCAGCGTCCTCGCCCTGACGTTGAGCGCCGTCCTGGCGCTGGGCGGCGCACTGTTGTTCGGCATGATCGCCTGGGCGCCGAAGTGGCCTGATCAGGCGTGGCTGTGGCTGCTGAACAATCTGCTGCTGGTGACGCTGGTCGAGGAGGCGCTGTTTCGCGGCTATATACAGGGCGGTTTGAGCCGCCTGTTCAAGCACCTGCCGCACGGCGACAACCTCGCCCTGCTGCTGGCGTCGCTGATCTTTGCCCTGGCGCATCTGGGCGCCGGCTGGCACTGGGTGTTGCTGGCGGGTCTGGCGGGTGTCGGCTATGGTCTGGCCTACCGTTTCGGTGGCCTTGCTGCGGCGATCGCCACGCATTTCGGGCTGAACCTGCTGCATTTTGCGCTGTTCACTTATCCGATGCTGGCCGGTTGAAGCAAGAGCGGTTTTGCGACGCCGTACTTATATCTGAAAAAAAACTTCAATAATTTCCTGACAGCGCCGACAACCTTTCAAAGCCTTGCGGATTGAAAAACCATGCGTAATAACCAGCCCATTACACAACGCGAACGGACTTTCCCGGCTCAGCAGCGGTTGATTTCCACAACCGACGCTAAAGGCGTGATCACCTACTGCAACGACGCTTTCGTCGAAATCAGCGGGTTTTCGCGTGAAGAGCTGATCCGTGCGCCGCACAACCTGGTTCGTCACCCCGACGTCCCGGCTGCGGTGTTTTCGCACATGTGGGGCACACTGAAACAAGGCTTGCCATGGATGGGCATTGTCAAGAATCGCTGCAAATCCGGTGACCATTACTGGGTTAACGCCTACGTGACACCGGTGTTCGACGGCAATCAGGTGGTCGGTTACGAGTCGGTGCGGATCAAACCCACCGCCGAACAGATACGCCGTGCCGAAGCGCTCTACCAACGCATCAACCAAGGCAAGTCGGCGATCCCTTCCAGCGACAAATGGCTGCCGGTGTTGCAAGACTGGCTGCCATTCATTCTGGTCAGCCAGTTGAGCTTCGTGATCGGCGCGACCCTGAACTCGCACTGGGGCTTCGCCCTCGCTGCCGGCCTGTCGGTGCCGCTGGGCCTGATGGGCCTGCAATGGCAGCAACGCGGGCTCAAGCGCCTGCTGCGCCTGGCCGAGCAGACCACTTCCGACCCGTTGATCGCGCAGATGTACACCGACAGCCGTGGCGCGCAGGCGCGTCTGGAAATGTCGATCCTCAGCCAGGAAGCGCGCCTGAAAACCTGCCTGACCCGTCTGCAGGACACCGCCGAGCACCTGACCGATCAGGCCAAACAGTCCGACGCTCTGGCGCACAACAGCTCCAGCGGTCTGGAACGCCAACGCGTGGAAACCGAACAGGTTGCCACCGCCGTCAACCAGATGGCCGCCACCACACAGGAAGTGGCCAGCCACGTCCAGCGCACCGCCGACGCCACCCAGGAAGCCAACCGCCTGACCGGTCGCGGCCGCGACATCGCCGGGGAAACCCGCGAAGCCATCCAGCGCCTGTCGGTGGTGGTCGGTGAAACCGGCCTGACCGTCACGCAACTGGCCAAGGACAGCGACGAAATCGGCGGCGTGGTCGACGTGATCAAAGGCATCGCCGACCAGACCAACCTGCTCGCCCTCAACGCCGCCATCGAAGCAGCACGTGCCGGCGAAATGGGCCGTGGCTTTGCCGTAGTCGCTGACGAAGTCCGCCAACTGGCGCAACGCACCAGCGAATCTACCGGGCAGATCCACGCCCTGATCGCCAAGCTGCAGCAGACCGCGTCCAGCGCTGTGCAAACCATGGAAGCCGGCCATCGCCAGGCGGAAGAAGGTGTGGCGCGGGTATTGGAAGCGGATCAGGCACTGGTCGGCATCAGCGAAGCAGTGGCCAACATCACCGACATGACCACGCAGATCGCTGCGGCCACCGAAGAGCAAAGTGCGGTGGCTGAAGAAATCAGCCGCAACATCAGCAACATCTCGGAACTGGCGGATCAGACCTCGGAACAGGCACATAACTCGGCGTTGCTGAGTGAAGAGCTGACGAAGACGGCGAATACACAGTATTCGTTGGTGGAGCGGTTTAACCGCTAAAAGCAAAAGATCGCAGCCTGTGGCAACTCCTACATCGATCACCTGTAGGAGCTGCCGAAGGCTGCGATCTCTTGATCTTGAATGCCCGGACAGCGAAAGCGTCCGGGCTTTTTATTGCCAGTCTGAAAGTGATGGTGCCTGGCAGACCGCTTTCGCGAGCAGGCTCGCTCCCACATTGGAACTGCGTCGGATCACAGTTTTCCATGCGGCGACAACCCCCTGTAGGAGTGAGCCTGCTCGCGATAAGGCCTTTTATGCCTCACAGGATCATCACTCCATGTCCAGTCGCTTCCGAGCATTCTTGAGCAGCATCCGTTCATGGTTTTTTCGCAATCACACCAACCATGTATTCATGCAAATCACGAAAATCCTTGACGCTCCAGACATGCGCCGGGATCTTCACGCCATTCTCCTGCAAGGTTTTCGGTATCAGATTGCCGTTCGGGCGCAGGATCACCGAAGACACAATCACCCCCGGGTAATCATTTAGCCGTTGCTTGAACGCGGGGGTGGTCAGGTCAGGTGTGGACGGATTGCTCCTTTTCGCCAACGGCCCCGTGCCTTTGATATCCGGCCCGTGGCACACCGCGCATCGCTGGGAATAGAGAGCTTTCCCGTTGACGTTTTCCGCCAGGGCCAGCGACGGCTGACTGGCCAACAGCGCCGCGAACGACGTGCACACCAGATATTTCATGCGCCCGGATAATGTAGTCAACAGGTCATCCATGACAGGTCTCTCGCAATGGAGCGCGAGACGCTAGCGTGTGGGGCTGTGTGTGTCCAGCGAGTTTTCCGATGCGCGCTTCCACGTCCTGGCAGCAGCGGAATTCAGGCGCCGGACCTCGATTGCCGCAATAGTGGCACATTAATATCCACTACCCCTTCAGAATTCCTGCATGCGGACGACAACCTCCGCAAATCCGTTCCTTGTTGTGAGTCCTTCATGAAGAAGATCGCTGTCCTGATGTTCGCCGTTCTGTTCCTGGCCGGATGCGCCAACCAGAAATTCAAGCCCGAATACCGTACCCAAATCCACACCGTGAAAATCCTCGCGGTGTCATGGAAACCCCGGGAAATGAGCTATATGGGCCGCGAACAAGCATGGGGCGCCGCCATTGGCGCGGGTGTCGGCACTGGCGTAGGTCTGGCGGCGGGCGCTGGCAAAATCGGTACGGCGGCACTCGGCGGTGCCGGTTTTGCCGCTGGTTTGAAGGCCGGCGACTTGGCCTCTATGTCGACCGTCGATGCGATCCTGTACAACATGGAAACCGCCAACATCAACCTCGGCGACTTGGTGAAAACGAGCTTCGAAGAAAAACTCGCCGCCAGCGGACGCTTCAAAATCGTCGGCGACAACGAACCGGCGGACGCGCAGATTGAACTGACCGTATTCAACTGGGGCTTCGCCCTGACCCAGGGCTTCAGTAGCGTGGTTTACCCGACCATCGCGGTCAACGGCGTGATGAAGCGCGGCGACGAGTTGATCTGGCAGCGCAACGAGCCGATCACCGCGTTTAACGGCGCCAACACCTACGGTTATGAGCCGCTGCGCTATCGCACTGAACCGGAACTGGTACGCACCGCGTTGACCGGTGTTTCGCAGATTGTCGGCGACTATCTGGTCAAGGACTTGAACGAGTAAGGGTGGTGGCGCTGCGCTGAGCCCAAGCAGAGTTATATGAGTCGTAATGCCTCTTTCAATCGATCCCCCGGAGAGTTCCGTGCAGCGCATCATTCTTTGCATCAGCACATTGCTGCTGGCCGCTTGCGTCACCCAGCCCAAAAATACCGACCGCCAGGCAGTGTTGCTGGCCCAGCCGTTGACGCCCAACAGCCTGATGCGTGAAGGCGACGTCATCAACTTTCAGGTGATCGAGCCGCGCGATCCGCAATCCATGGTGGTGCAGCGCTTCCAGTACTCGGCGGCCTGCAGCACGGCGCAGATCAACGAAGTGTATTCATTCCTGTTGATGCGCCACATATATCCGGGCAATCCGGGTCACTATGCGCCGGCGAGGGCGTTGCCCGAGCGTTACCACGCCACACTGCTGAACAACCGCGACTTCCTCCAAGCATGCAAAAACCTGCCCGTCGCCGATTGGCGCAAAGTGGCGGAAGACGACACGGGGCGCTGGTTGCTGGTCGATAAAAACAACCTGCAAAACAAGGCCGGGCAAGTCGTTGTATGGATGGCCTACGACGAGCCGAAAACCCGTCTCAACCTGGTCAATAGCGCACCGTTCACCCAAACTCGCGAGCACTACACGCTCGATTGCGCCACACGCAATTCCACGCTGCTGGCCCGCTATTTCCTCAACTCCGACAACCAGGTCACCGACGGCAAAGTCGACATGTTCCCCGAGACAAAAGTAATCACGGCGTCCGAGGCGGACAAGTCAAAGATGGTTGAACTGGTGTGCAACGCACCAACGTCCATCGCCAGCCTGCCGGCGCTGACCCGACGCAGCAAAGCGGCGGTAGATGCCAACGCTATCCCCGACATCAGCCCGAACGTGCTGAAAAACATCGAACAGCTGCACCTGCCAAAACCACTCAATACCCTGACTTACCTAGACCTCGCCGGAACCTCCAGCAATAGCAAAAAGAGCTGGCCGGAACGCACCGAGTACTTCATTTCCACCGATGCGGGCACCCAACAACTGAGCATTGACCATAAGAGCGAAAACCTCGTCGGCCATCGAATCAGCTGGCGCGGCCTGCTCACCCTGTCCGGTCGGGAACAGACCAAAGTGTCTCGCAACACCCTTGTGATCGACAATTTGAGTTTCCGAGGTGATTGGCAGCAAATGCGAGTCGGCAGTCAACTGGGCTACACCCGCCAAGGCAGCATCAACAGCAACCTGATCGGCTCGCTGGGGGAAGAACCGGTTACCGTGGATTGCACCGTCGACAGCGAGTCACCCGCCAAACTGCTGAACCCGGCGTTGAGTGGTAACGCCAAAGCGATCAGTTGCCGTGATCAGCGCAAGAGTTTGAAGCCCGTGCCGATGGATCATTATTACTATCTCGTGGATTACGGTTTTTTCTATCACGCTAGTACGGATAGAGGCGACGGGATTGCGGTGGATATGCAGGTGCAAAGCGTGAAGTAGGCAGCGACGGGACGCTGAAATAACGCAGCCATCCCACGTCGCCCTTCTTACACTTGAAAACCCGGCAAGCGAGCGCTTCCGTGCTTTTTACCGGCCTGAAATACAGTTGGCCTGGCCGTGACGAGGTAAAAGTCGAGTGCGCGGTCGGCGGCTTCTTTTGTCTTTTGAGACTCAAGCTCGGGGTCGTGAGGAATTGGAACGGTTTCTGGTGGGTTTGGTGTGGCTTTGAACATAGATGTAACTCCTATCGCAGACTTCAAGGAGCCATCACCCACGCTACCAAACGATGGGTGGCGGCCATACGCGGGTTGGTAGACCGGCTGCAATGGGAATCCGGCGCTCGCGAACGAGCCCCACGCCTGACCACCATAAAACCGAGCCTCAAAAAAGAGACTGAATAGGTGTTGCCATACAGCTATTACAGACGGGCTACCAAACCCGATCACTGATTTTCAGTGACAGGGGGAACGATATCGCCCGGCCCATAGCCGCGTAAGCCGGCGGATTCTGGCGTACGCGTAGGTAACGGCGCAAGGTGTTGTAGGTCCGGTGGCGTAACGGTTTGTGTACTTTAAACGTGGTCACGCGATCGTGTTTATGTGCTGGAAATGCTGGGCTGGGGGAGCTTTCAGTTTTGGGGCGTGTCAGTGAAACCTTCCCCCTCACCCTAGCCCTCTCCCCGAGGGAGATGGGACTGACCGAGGTGTTTGGGCGAGGTACGCCGACGTGGGATTCCGAGTTGAATTCAAGCTTGAAAGCACCCCATTCGGCTCCCTCTCCTTGGGGAGATGGCTGGGGTGAGGGGTAGGCTCGACGCTGAAATCAAACCGTTCGCCAAACCACTCAACACGATGAGCGTTAGCTCGAGTACCGCTTTTGATCTTGATTCACGGGCGACGTCGGAACGCTGAGTGGAGGGATTGATCCGGAGGTGGGAGCGCAGCGACCGTTTGGCGCAGCCAAACACAGCGAGAGGAGGTGCAGCGAAGCAAACCGGAGGCGCTGCGCCCGGATGGATCCCGGAGCGAAGAGACCCCGAGCCCCAGCGAGCGGGCCGAACGTTGGAGCAAGCGTTTTTTTGCTTACTTTTTTACTGGGCCGGCACTCCGGGCGTTTGTAAAAAAAGTGAGTCGCCGTCAGGGCGAAACCCTAAGTGGCCCTTACCGCAGCAATGGATATTCACCCGAAACAAAAACTGTATTGCCCTTGAGATGGTCCCCCTCACCCCAGCCCTCTCCCCCAAGGGGGCGAGGGGGAAAAGGGAGCCGATCTTCATGAGTTTCAAAATTTCAGCTCGGCTCGGTCAACACTGAAGAAACGCAGCCACCTTCTGCGCGGCACTCGCCAAATGATCCGAATGCGTAAACCCGGAAACCTTGAGCGGCTTCAAATCATGATCCCCAGAGGCCAACCAAAACACCTCAATACTCGGCGATAGATCGTAAGCCTCGACAGCGTCCCGATTGCCAAGAGCATCCCGCTCGCCCTGAACAATCAACGTCCGAGTCCGCAAAGAAGCCAAATGCTCAACCCGCGGTTTCTCAGGTTTCCCAACCGCATAAAACGGATATCCAAGACAGACAAGCGCATCGGCGCCCAACTCGTCAGCTAAAAGACTGGCCATCCGCCCGCCCATGGACTTGCCGCCGATGGCCAAAATCCCAGCGACATGACGTCGCACTTCAGCGAACACTTCGCGCCAGCACTGAAGCAGTTTCGGCGCCGGATTCGGTGGGCGTTTGCCACCATCCACCCGCCGCTGCGCCATATAAGGAAACTCAAACCGCAACACGTTCACGCCCAATCCAGCAAGGCGCCCAGCCATATCCGACATCCACTCACTGTCCATCGGCGCACCAGCTCCATGGGCGAGGATGAGCGTCGCCGAAGCCTCGCCAACAGCGGCGTCCCACAACCACCCATGATCCCGCACGCACTGCGCCCATTGATCCCCGTCAATACTGGCCTTGTGCTGTTTGTCCATGCTTGCCTCGCTTTTAGTCTGCCTATAACTCCAGGCGAAGGATTCGCGGCGTTTTCTGCGCGCGCTCACTTCGGCTGAACCGTGGATGGGAAACCATGAACACTTCTATCAGTACCGCCTACAACTACAAGGTGGTCCGCCAATTCGCCATTATGACGGTGGTGTGGGGCATCGTCGGCATGGGGCTCGGGGTTTTTCTCGCGGCCCAATTGGTCTGGCCGGAACTCAACTTCAATTTGCCCTGGACCAGTTTCGGCCGTCTGCGCCCGCTGCACACCAACGCGGTGATCTTCGCCTTCGGTGGCTGCGCGCTGTTCGCCAGTTCGTTCTACTCGGTGCAGCGCACCTGCCAGACGCAACTGTTTGCGCCAAAAATCGCCGCGTTCTGCTTCTGGGGCTGGCAGCTTGTGATTCTATTGGCAGCGATCAGCCTGCCACTGGGTTACACCAGTTCCAAGGAATACGCCGAGCTGGAATGGCCGATCGACATTCTGATCACCATCGTCTGGGTCGCCTACGCCATCGTGTTCTTCGGCACGATCATGCGGCGCAAGACCAAGCACATCTACGTCGGCAACTGGTTCTTCGGCGCGTTCATCATCACCGTGGCGATTCTGCACATCGTCAACAACCTTGAGTTGCCGGTGAGTTTCACCAAGTCCTACTCGGTGTATGCCGGTGCAACCGACGCGATGGTGCAATGGTGGTACGGCCACAACGCCGTAGGCTTTTTCCTCACCGCCGGTTTCCTCGGGATGATGTACTACTTCGTGCCGAAACAGGCCGAACGTCCGGTGTATTCGTATCGCCTGTCGATCGTGCACTTCTGGGCGCTGATCACCCTGTACATCTGGGCCGGCCCGCACCACCTGCACTACACCGCGCTGCCGGACTGGGCGCAGTCGCTGGGCATGGTGATGTCGCTGATTCTGCTGGCACCGAGCTGGGGCGGCATGATCAACGGCATGATGACCCTCTCAGGCGCCTGGCATAAGTTGCGCAGCGACCCGATCCTGCGCTTCCTCGTGGTCTCGCTGGCGTTCTACGGCATGTCGACCTTCGAAGGTCCGATGATGGCGATCAAGACCGTCAACGCCCTCTCCCACTACACCGACTGGACCATCGGCCACGTTCACGCCGGCGCGCTCGGCTGGGTGGCGATGATTTCCATCGGCGCGCTGTACCACATGATCCCGAAAGTCTTCGGCAAAGAGCAGATGCACAGCATCGGCCTGATCAACGCGCACTTCTGGCTCGCCACCATCGGCACCGTGCTCTACATCGCCTCGATGTGGGTCAACGGCATCGCCCAGGGCCTGATGTGGCGCGCAGTCAACGAGGACGGCACGCTGACCTACTCCTTCGTCGAAACCCTGGTGGCCAGCCACCCAGGCTTCATCGTGCGTCTGGTGGGTGGGGCGATCTTCCTCAGCGGCATGTTCCTGATGGCTTACAACACCTGGCGCACCGTACGGGCCTCGCAGCCTGCTGACGTCGTTGCTGCCGCGCAGATGGCCTGAGGAGTCCGCCATGAAACACGAAACGATTGAAAAGAACGTCGGCCTGCTGATGCTGCTGATGGTGTTCGCCGTGAGCATCGGCGGCCTGACCCAGATCGTCCCGCTGTTCTTCCAGGACGTGACCAACAAACCGGTGGAAGGCATGAAGCCCTACACCGCGCTGCAACTGGAAGGCCGCGACATCTACATCCGCGAAGGCTGCGTCGGTTGCCACTCTCAGATGATCCGCCCGTTCCGCGCCGAAACCGAACGCTACGGGCACTACTCGGTGGCCGGTGAGAGCGTGTGGGATCACCCGTTCCTGTGGGGCTCCAAGCGTACCGGGCCGGACCTGGCGCGGGTCGGCGCGCGTTACTCGGATGACTGGCACCGCGCGCACTTGTACAACCCGCGCAACGTGGTGCCCGAGTCGAAAATGCCGGCCTACCCGTGGCTGGTGACGCAAGCGGTCGACAGCAGCCACACCGAAACCAAGCTCAAGACCATGCGCACCCTCGGCGTGCCGTACACCGACGACGACATCAGCGGCGCGGTCGCCAGCCTCAAGGGCAAGACCGAGATGGACGCCCTCGTCTCCTACCTGCAAGTGCTTGGCACTGCGATCAAGAGCAAGAGGTGAGCCATGATCATTGAAATGAGCACAGGCCTCATACGTGGCCTCGGCACCGTCGTGGTGTTCGTCGCCTTCGTCGGCCTGACGATCTGGGTGTTCAACCGCAAGCGCACGCCGGAGTTCGCCGAAGCGCGCCTGCTGCCGTTCGCCGACGAGCCGCAACCCGACACCCAACCAGTATCTGAACCAAGGAGTACCCGGCCATGACCACCTTCTGGAGTACGTGGATCTGCGTACTGACCATCGGCAGCCTGATCGGCCTGACCTGGCTGCTGATCGGCACCCGCCGGGGCGAGACCAAGGGCAGCGTCGACCAGACCATGGGCCACAGCTTCGACGGCATCGAGGAGTACGACAACCCGCTGCCGCAATGGTGGTTCATGCTGTTCGCCGGCACGCTGGTGTTTTCCGTGGGCTATCTGATCCTGTATCCGGGCCTGGGCAACTGGAAAGGCATTCTGCCCGGCTACGAAGACGGCTGGACCGGCGTCCACGAGTGGGAAAAGGAAATGAACAAGGCTGACGCCAAGTTCGGGCCGATCTTCGCCAAATTCGCCGCCATGCCGGTGGAGGAAGTGGCGAAGGATCCGCAGGCGCTGAAAATGGGTGGCCGGTTGTTCGCCTCCAACTGCTCGGTGTGCCACGGCTCCGACGCCAAAGGCGCTTTCGGCTTCCCTAACCTGGCCGACAAGGACTGGCGCTGGGGCGGTGACGCCGAGACCATCAAGACCACCATCATGGGTGGGCGGATGGCGGCGATGCCGGCCTGGGGCGAAGTGCTCGGCGAGACGGGTGTGAAGAACGTCGCCGCATATGTGCGTCACGAACTGGCCGGCCTCCCACTGCCAGCCGACAGCAAGGCTGACCTGCAGGCCGGACAGCAAGCGTTCAGCACCACCTGCGTAGCCTGTCATGGGGCAACCGGCCACGGCACTGAAGCCATGGGTGCGCCGAATCTGACGCACCCGGCCGGGTTTATCTATGGCACCAGCCTGACGCAGCTTGAGCAGACCATTCGCCACGGTCGCCAGGGCCACATGCCGGCGCAGAACGAACTGTTAGGCAATGATAAAGTGCAATTGCTCGCCGCTTATGTGTACAGCCTGAGCCATGGATTGAATACAGAAAAACTGATTACTGAAGACAATAAACAGTAATCATTGCACACACCTCTGCCGCACCATTCTCGGTGCGGCAGCATCCCGCCCCTTTGCGACGCATTGTCGCACCCCGTCACACCCTCTCCTTTCGGTTCCCCGGATTCGGGTCTACGCTTGCTCGATGCGGACTGGCTTGTGCTGGTTCCAGGTCAACGCTGACTGCTGTGTTCTGCGAACCGGCTGACTGATGTGGCCGCAAACGCCGGTAGATACCGGCTGTCGTGCCATTTACCGTCCGTCACCCGAATTGAGCGTTTGAACACACCCCGTTACAAGCGACCTGATCCCCTCGCTTTTTTCGTCCGCTGCGACATTTTGTCCGAGGCCGATTTTGACCTTACGCGGCGTATGGAAAGGCCGCAGAATCAGCGTTGGAAAGCATTGACCCAGGTCATGGCGCGTTGCAATGACCCCCTGCTCTCTGCATACTTGCGGCCGATTTTAATCCTAATAAAACACCCAAACCGTGGAACCTTAGAATGAGCACAGCAATCAGTCCGACTGCTTATAACTATAAGGTAGTCCGCCAGTTCGCCATCATGACGGTGGTCTGGGGGATCCTTGGCATGGGGCTCGGTGTCTTCATCGCCTCGCAACTGGTCTGGCCGGAGTTGAACTTCGGTCTGCCGTGGACGAGCTTTGGACGCCTGCGCCCGTTGCACACAAACCTGGTGATTTTCGCCTTCGGTGGTTGTGCACTGTTTGCCACTTCCTACTATGTCGTGCAGCGAACCTGCCAGACGCGACTGATCTCCGACAGTCTTGCCGCCTTCACCTTCTGGGGCTGGCAGGCGGTCATCGTCGGCGCAATCATTACCTTGCCGCTGGGTTACACCACCACCAAGGAATACGCCGAACTGGAATGGCCGCTCGCCATTCTGCTGGCCATTGTCTGGGTCTCCTACGGGCTGGTGTTCTTCGGCACCATCACCAAGCGCAAGACCAAACACATCTATGTCGGTAACTGGTTCTACGGCGCGTTCATCGTCGTGACCGCAATGCTGCACATCGTCAACCACGCCTCCCTGCCGGTGAGTTTCTTCAAGTCCTACTCCGCCTATTCGGGCGCGACCGACGCGATGATCCAGTGGTGGTACGGCCACAACGCCGTGGGCTTCTTCCTGACCACCGGCTTCCTCGGGATGATGTACTACTTCGTGCCGAAGCAGGCCGAGCGTCCGATCTACTCGTATCGTCTGTCGATCGTGCACTTCTGGGCGCTGATCACCCTGTACATCTGGGCCGGCCCGCACCACTTGCACTACACCGCACTGCCGGACTGGGCACAGTCGCTGGGCATGGCGATGTCGATCATCCTGCTGGCGCCAAGCTGGGGCGGCATGATCAACGGCATGATGACCCTCTCGGGCGCCTGGCATAAGCTGCGTACCGACCCGATCCTGCGCTTCCTCGTGGTGTCGCTGGCGTTCTACGGCATGTCGACCTTCGAAGGGCCGATGATGGCGATCAAGACCGTCAACTCGCTCTCGCACTACACCGACTGGACCATCGGCCACGTTCACGCCGGCGCGCTGGGCTGGGTGGCGATGATCTCGATCGGCGCGATCTACCACATGATCCCGAAACTGTTCGGTCGTGCGCAGATGCACAGCGTCGGCCTGATCAACGCGCACTTCTGGCTCGCGACCATCGGCACCGTGCTGTACATCGCCTCGATGTGGGTCAACGGCATCACTCAGGGTCTGATGTGGCGTGCAATCAACGATGACGGCACCCTCACCTACTCGTTCGTCGAAGCGCTGCAGGCCAGCCACCCGGGCTACATCGTCCGTGCCCTGGGCGGTGCTTTCTTCGCCAGCGGCATGTTCCTGATGGCTTACAACGTCTGGCGCACCGTGCGCGCCTCGAACGCGGCTGAAGCCGAAGCCGCCGCCCAGATCGCTGTTGTTGGAGCTCACTGATGAAGCATGAAGCTGTCGAGAAGAATATTGGCCTGCTGGCCTTCTTCATGGTCATTGCCGTCAGCATTGGCGGCCTGACCCAGATCGTTCCGCTGTTCTTCCAGGACGTCACCAACAAGCCGGTCGAGGGCATGAAGCCGCGTTCGGCACTGGAACTGGAAGGCCGCGACGTCTACATCGCCAACGGTTGTGTCGGCTGCCACTCGCAGATGATCCGTCCGTTCCGCGCTGAAACCGAACGCTACGGCCACTACTCGGTCGCCGGTGAAAGCGTCTGGGACCACCCGTTCCTGTGGGGTTCCAAACGTACCGGTCCGGACCTGGCTCGCGTGGGCGGTCGTTACTCCGATGACTGGCAACGTGCGCACCTGTACAACCCGCGCAACGTGGTACCTGAGTCGAAAATGCCGGCTTACCCGTTCCTCGTGGAAAACAAGCTCGACGGCAAAGACACGGCCAAGAAGATGGAAGTGTTGCGCACGCTCGGCGTCCCTTACACCGACGAAGACATCGCCGGTGCAAAAGATGCCGTGAAGGGCAAAACCGAAATGGACGCGCTGGTGGCCTACCTTCAGGGCCTGGGCACCATCATCAAAAGCAAACGGTGATTCTTCATGGATATCGGGATGATTCGCGGCCTGGGCACCGTCGTCGTGATGGTGGCCTTCATCGGTTTGGCGTTGTGGGTATTCAGCCCCAAGCGCAAGTCGGAGTTTGAAGACGCAACCTTGCTGCCTTTTGCGGATGATCCCGAAGCCATCAAGCACGTCGAGCAAGCTTCTAGGAGTAACAAAGAATGACTACATTCTGGAGTCTGTACGTCACAGTCCTCAGTCTCGGTACGATCTTTTCCCTGACCTGGCTGCTGCTGTCGACCCGCAAGGGCCAGCGCAGCGAGCAGACGGAAGAGACCGTGGGCCACTCCTTCGACGGGATCGAGGAGTACGACAACCCTCTGCCGAAATGGTGGTTCATGTTGTTCGTGGGCACCATCGTGTTCGCCCTCGGTTATCTGGTGCTGTACCCGGGCCTTGGCAACTGGAAAGGCCTGCTGCCGGGCTACAACTACCTCGATAACGACAAGCAGACCGCGTTCGCCAACGGCCAGACCGGCTGGACCGGCGTACACGAGTGGGAAAAGGAAATGGCCCGCTCGGACGCCAAATTCGGTCCGATCTTCGCCAAGTTCGCGGCGATGCCGATCGAAGAAGTCGCCAAGGACCCGCAAGCGCTGAAGATGGGTGGCCGTCTGTTCGCCTCCAACTGTTCGGTATGCCACGGTTCCGACGCCAAGGGCGCCTATGGCTTCCCGAACCTGACCGACGCCGATTGGCGCTGGGGCGGCGAGCCGGAAACCATCAAGACCACCATCATGGGCGGTCGACACGCGGTGATGCCGGCCTGGGCCGAAGTCATTGGTGAACAAGGCGTAGCCGACGTCGCAGCTTTCGTCGTGACTCAACTTGATGGCCGCAAACTGCCGGAAGGCACCAAGGCTGACCCGGCCAACGGCCAGAAACTGTTCGCCGCCAACTGCGTGGCCTGCCACGGTCCGGAAGGCAAAGGCACGCCAGCCATGGGCGCGCCGAACCTGACCCACCCGGCCGCGTTCATCTACGGTTCGAGCTTCGCCCAACTGCAGCAGACCATCCGTTACGGCCGTCAGGGCCAGATGCCTGCGCAGGAACAACTGCAAGGCAACGACAAGGTTCACCTGCTGGCGGCGTATGTTTACAGCCTGTCCCACGGTGAAAAAGCGCCGGAAGCCGAGGCGCAGTAAGGCCAACGCCTGAAGCAAAATAAAGCCCCCGCCAGTGCTCTGGCGGGGGCTTTTTTATGGGCGACACCCTTGCGTTTCACACCTTGAGAGGCCAGCCTGCATGTACCCGCCAGGCCAATGAAAGCGATGCGTTGATCGCTGCCACGGCCCTGGTGCATGGACTCACGGTGGTCACCCGCAATGTCGGTGATTTCCAGTCGAGCGGCGTCGCCCTGATCAACCCGTGGGAACAATGAATTAGCCGCCACCCCAAAACCGTCCATACTCAACAAGTCAATTGATCTGCATCAGGCTTTGCCGCATTCGCTACACCAATAATGCTTTTTCCCCAACGCGACCAAAGGTCGCACCCTTGAGTTAGAGCGACAGGCGTATCATTGCGCCACTGCAACACCCCTTTCTGACCGCGGTCGGCACGTATCGACCGAGGCATTTGTCCACTGCCGTGGGATGCAATGATGAGCAACCAGATTCCGGTACACGACGTCACACCACCAAGCAAAAACGCGAACAACAGCGTCGATCTTTACGCCTCTCGAGAAAAAATCTACACCCGTGCTTTCACCGGCCTGTTCCGCAATCTGCGGATGATCGGCGGCGCCGCGCTGTTCCTGTTGTATTTCGGTACGGTGTGGCTGAACTGGGGCGGGCATCAGGCGGTGTGGTGGAACCTGCCGGAACGCAAGTTCTTCATCTTCGGCGCCACGTTCTGGCCGCAGGACTTCATCCTGCTGTCCGGACTGCTGATCATCGCGGCGTTCGGCCTGTTTTTCATCACCGTTTACGCCGGCCGCGTCTGGTGCGGCTACACCTGCCCGCAAAGCGTGTGGACATGGATTTTCATGTGGTGCGAGAAAGTCACCGAAGGCGACCGCAACCAACGTATCAAGCTCGATAAAGCGCCAATGAGCGGCAACAAGTTTCTGCGCAAGCTCGCCAAACATTCGCTGTGGCTACTGATCGGTTTCGTCACTGGCATGACCTTCGTCGGCTACTTCTCGCCGATCCGCGAACTGGTGTTCGATTTCTTCACTGGCCAGGCCGATGGCTGGTCGTATTTCTGGGTCGGTTTCTTCACCCTCGCCACGTACGGCAACGCCGGCTGGCTGCGCGAGCAGGTGTGCATCTACATGTGTCCGTACGCACGTTTCCAGAGCGTGATGTTCGACAAGGACACCCTGATTGTTTCCTACGACCCGCGTCGCGGCGAAAGCCGTGGCCCGCGCAAGAAAGGTGTCGATTACAAGGCCATGGGGCTGGGCGACTGCATCGATTGCACCATGTGCGTTCAGGTGTGCCCGACCGGTATTGATATCCGAGACGGTCTGCAGATCGAGTGCATCGGTTGTGCGGCGTGCATCGACGCCTGCGACGCGATCATGGACAAGATGGACTACCCGCGCGGCCTCATCAGTTACACCACCGAACACAACCTGTCCGGCCAGAAAACCCATAAACTGCGGCCACGCCTGATTGGCTACGCGGTGGTACTGCTGGCGATGATCAGTCTGCTGGTGACGGCGTTCTTCATGCGCTCGCTGGTCGGCTTCGACGTCAGCAAGGACCGCGTGTTGTACCGCGAGAACGCCGAAGGCCGGATCGAAAACGTCTACAGCCTGAAGATCATGAACAAAGATCAGCGCGACCACACCTACGTGCTGGAAGCCGCCGGTCTGCCGGATCTGCGCCTGCAAGGCAAACGCGAGATCAAGGTACCGGCCGGCGAAATTTTCAGCATGCCGGTGGAGTTGTCGAGTGCACCGGAACAATTGCCGTCGAGCACCAACGAGGTGAAATTCATCCTCAAAGACGCCGACGACGACAGCGTTCACGTTGAAGCCAAGAGCCGATTCATCGGCCCACAAACCCGTTGAGAGAACTGAACATGCCCGCAGCAAACGCCGCCAGTCCTTGGTACAAGCACCTTTGGCCATGGATCATCATCGGGATTCTGGCCTGTTCGGTGACCTTGACCCTGTCGATGGTAACCATCGCGGTGAACAACCCGGACAACCTGGTCAACGACAACTACTACGAGGCCGGCAAAGGCATCAACCGCTCGCTGGACCGTGAACTGCTGGCGCAGGATCTGAAGATGCGCGCCAACGTCCATCTGGATGAACTCACCGGCGAGGTCGACCTGCGCCTGAGCGGTAACAGCCAGCCGAAAACCCTGGAACTGAACCTGATCTCGCCGACACAGCCGGAGAAGGATCGCAAGATTGTCCTGAGCCGCAGCGAAACCGAAGCCGGCCGTTACATCGGCCAGTTGGGCGACAAGGTCGAAGGCCGGCGCTTTGTCGAATTGCTGGGCACTCAGGACGACCACGTGTGGCGCATGTTCGAAGAAGAACAGGTCAGCCACGACAAGGATCTGCTGCTTGGTGACGAGCCGCTGCAGGGCGCCGAAGACCTGAAGAAGTAAACCGAACCCTGTAGGAGCTGCCGCAGGCTGCGATCTTTTGACTTTGTTTTTTAGAAGCAAGATCAAAAGATCGCAGCCTGCGACAGCTCCTACAGGGATGGTGTTGATTCAGCAGTATTAGCGAATATTCGATGACCACCCCACTCCCCTGCTACCACTGCGCCCTGCCCGTCCCGTCAGGCAGTCGCTTCACCGCCGTCGTGCTCGGGGAGTCCCGCGAGTTCTGCTGCCCCGGCTGTCAGGCCGTGGCTGAAGCCATCGTCGCCGGTGGTCTGGAAAGCTATTACCAGCATCGCAGCGAAGCCTCGGCCAACCCCGAAGCCTTGCCGGTGCAATTGACCGATGAACTGGCGCTGTACGACCGCGCCGACGTGCAAAAACCCTTCGTCCGTCACGAGGGCGAACTCGCCGAAACTACCCTGCTGATGGAAGGCATCAGTTGCGCCGCCTGCGGCTGGCTGATCGAGAAACACCTGCGCACCCTGCCGGCAGTGGCCGAAGCGCGGCTCAATCTGTCCAACCATCGCTTGCATGTGCAATGGGCCGACGCGCAATTGCCGCTGAGCCAGATCCTCGCCGAGCTGCGCCACATCGGTTACGCCGCCCATCCGTATCAGGCCGACCGCGCCAGCGAACAACTGGCCAGCGAGAATCGACTCGCGTTGCGTCAGCTCGGTGTCGCCGGGCTGCTGTGGTTTCAGGCGATGATGGCGACCATGGCGACCTGGCCGGAATTCAACATCGACCTCAGCCCCGAACTGCACACGATCCTGCGCTGGGTCGCGCTGTTCCTGACCACACCGATCGTGTTCTACAGCTGCGCGCCCTTTTTCAAAGGCGCGATGCGCGATCTGCGCACCCGCCACCTGACCATGGACGTCTCGGTGTCGCTGGCGATCGGCAGCGCCTACATTGCCGGGATCTGGACCTCGATCACCGGGGTCGGCGAACTGTATTTCGATGCGGTCGGGATGTTCGCGCTGTTCCTGCTCGCCGGCCGCTATCTGGAACGCCGCGCCCGCGAGCGCACCGCCGCTGCCACCGCGCAGCTTGTGAACCTGCTGCCGGCCTCGTGCCTGCGCCTCGACGCCGACGGCCAGAGCGAACGCATCTTGCTCAGCGAATTGCGCCTGGGTGACCGGGTGCTGGTGCAACCGGGTTCGATCCTGCCGGCGGACGGCAAGATCCTCGATGGCCAGTCGAGCATCGACGAATCGCTGCTGACCGGCGAATACCTGCCGCAACCGCGCACGCTCGGCGATGCGGTCACCGCTGGCACGCTGAATGTCGAGGGCGCGCTCACCGTCGAGGTACTGGCGCTGGGTCAGGACACGCGTCTGTCGGCCATCGTCCGCCTGCTTGATCGCGCCCAGGCCGAGAAACCGCGATTGGCGGAGATCGCCGACCGTGCAGCGCAGTGGTTCTTGCTGTTGTCGCTGATTGCCGCGGCGGCCATCGGCCTGTTGTGGTGGCAGCTGGATGCGTCGCGGGCGTTCTGGATCGTGCTGGCGATGCTGGTGGCGACCTGCCCTTGCGCGCTGTCGCTGGCAACCCCGACGGCGTTGACCGCCGCCACTGGCACCCTGCACAAACTCGGCCTGTTGCTGACGCGCGGCCATGTACTGGAAGGCCTGAACCAGATTGACACGGTGATCTTCGACAAGACCGGCACCCTCACCGAGGGGCGGCTGGTTTTGCGTTCGATCCGTCCACTGGGCACGCTGAACAGCGACCAGTGCCTGAGCCTTGCCGCCGCGTTGGAAAATCGTTCGGAACACCCGATTGCCCGCGCCTTCGGTCGTGCGCCACTGGCGGCTGAAGAAGTGCACAGCACGCCGGGACTCGGCCTCGAAGGGCTGGTTGGCACACAGCGTTTGCGCATTGGTCAGGCAGAATTTGTCTGCGCCCTCAGCGGCTCGCCGTTGCCGGCGATGCCGGATGAACCGGGTCAGTGGCTGCTGCTCGGCGATGACTCGGCGGCGTTGGCCTGGTTCGTCCTCGACGACCGCCTGCGCGACGATGCGCCCGCCCTGCTCGCCGCCTGCAAGGCCCGTGGCTGGCGCACCCTGCTGCTGTCCGGCGACAGCTCGCCGATGGTCGCCAGTGTCGCCGCCGAACTGGGCATCGACGAGGCCCGCGGCGGTCTGCGCCCGGACGACAAACTGCAAGTGTTGCAACAGCTGCACGCTCAAGGTCGTAAAGTGCTGATGCTCGGCGATGGGGTGAACGACGTGCCGGTGCTGGCCGCTGCCGACATCAGCGTGGCAATGGGATCAGCCACCGATCTGGCGAAAACCAGTGCCGACGCGGTCCTGCTGTCCAACCGCCTCGACGCGCTGGTGCAAGCCTTTACGTTGGCGCGCAGAACCCGTCGGGTAATCATCGAGAACCTGCTGTGGGCGGCGCTGTACAATGGCCTCATGTTGCCGTTCGCCGCCCTCGGCTGGATCACTCCGGTGTGGGCTGCCGTCGGCATGTCGATCAGTTCGTTGACCGTGGTGCTCAACGCCCTGCGCCTGACTCGCCTGCCGAGCGCGCCAGTTGCCGGCACCCGTTCAGAAACCCGTCCGTTGCCGGCCTGAGCCGCGCGGGCCTGGAGTACCGATGCCAGCTCTTTACGTGATGATTCCGGCCGCCCTGCTGATCGTGGCCATCGCCGTGTACATCTTCTTCTGGGCGGTGGACAGCGGGCAGTACGACGACCTCGATGGTCCGGCCCACAGCATCCTGTTCGACGAACAGGACCCGAACCACACCGCCGCCGTGGACGAAGCCAAAGCCGACAAACCGCAGGACAAGGCGCCACCCCATGCTTGAGCTGGCGCCGCTGCTGGTTTCCGCGCTGATCCTCGGCCTGCTCGGTGGCGGGCATTGCCTGGGCATGTGCGGCGGCCTGATGGGCGCGCTGACCCTGGCGATTCCCAAGGAGCAGCGCAGCCGACGCTTTCGTCTGCTGCTGGCGTACAACCTCGGACGGATCCTCAGTTACGCGACCGCCGGTTTGCTGATCGGCCTCGCCGGTTGGGCGGTGGCAAACAGTCCGGCGGCGATGGTCATGCGCATCCTCGCCGGACTGCTGCTGATCGCCATGGGCCTGTATCTGGCCGGCTGGTGGAGCGGCCTGACCCGCATCGAAAGCCTGGGTCGCGGTTTGTGGCGTTACATTCAGCCAGTGGCCAATCGGCTGCTGCCGGTGTCGAGTTTGCCCCGTGCGTTGCTGCTCGGCGCACTGTGGGGCTGGCTGCCGTGCGGACTGGTTTACAGCACGCTGCTGTGGTCGGCGAGCCAGGGCAATGCGCTGGACAGTGCGCTGTTGATGCTGGCGTTCGGGCTGGGCACATGGCCGGTGCTGCTGGCCACAGGGCTGGCGGCCGAGCGGGTGACGGCGTTGCTGCGTAAACGCAGCGTGCGCATGGCGGGTGGCTTGCTGGTGATTGTGTTCGGGATCTGGACATTGCCGGGGCCGCATCAGCATTGGCTGATGGGCCATTAACAGCAAAAGATCGCAGCCTTCGGCAGCTCCTACAGGGGAACAGATTCCAAATGTAGGAGCTGCCGCAGGCTGCGATCTTTTGCTCTTATGCTCTTGATGCAAATCAACAGCCTCGTCGTCGCACCCCGATAGACTCGCCACACTGCCAGCCTATCCGGGGGAATGCCCGCATGCTCGACGCCATTCGTTGGGACACTGATCTGATCCGCCGCTACGACCTGGCGGGGCCGCGCTACACCTCGTACCCGACGGCCATGCAATTCAACAGTCAGGTCGGCACCTTCGACCTGTTCCACGCCCTGCGCGACAGCCGCAAGGCGTTGCGCCCGTTATCGCTGTACGTGCACGTGCCGTTCTGCGCGAACATTTGTTACTACTGCGCCTGCAACAAGGTCATCACCAAGGATCGCGGCCGTGCACAGCCATATCTGCAACGGCTGGAGCAAGAAATCCAGTTGATCGCCTGCCATCTCGAGCCGACGCAGAAAGTCGAGCAACTGCACTTTGGCGGCGGCACTCCGACCTTTCTCAGCCACGACGAACTGCGGCAGTTGATGGCGCACCTGCGCAAACACTTCAATCTGCTGGATGACGATTCCGGCGACTACGGCATCGAGATCGACCCCCGCGAGGCCGACTGGTCGACCATGGGCCTGTTGCGCGAACTCGGCTTCAATCGGGTCAGCATCGGCTTGCAAGATCTGGATCCGGCGGTGCAACGCGCGGTCAATCGCCTGCAGAGCCTGGAAGAAACCCGCGCGGTGATCGATGCGGCGCGCACCCTGCAATTTCGCTCGATCAACATTGACCTGATCTATGGCCTGCCCAAGCAGACCCCGGAGAACTTTGCGCGCACCGTCGAGGAAGTCATCAGCCTGCAACCGGACCGGCTCTCGGTGTTCAACTATGCACACCTGCCGGAACGTTTCATGCCGCAACGGCGGATCAACAGCCACGAGCTGCCGAGCCCGGCGCAGAAACTGGAAATGCTCCAGCGCACCATCGAGCAACTGACCGCCGCCGGTTACCGCTACATCGGCATGGATCACTTCGCCCTGCCCGACGATGAGCTGGCGATCGCCCAGGAAGAACAGACCCTGCAGCGCAACTTTCAGGGCTACACCACCCACGGCCATTGCGATCTGATCGGTCTGGGGGTGTCGGCGATCAGCCAGATCGGCGATCTCTACTGTCAGAACAACAGCGATCTGAACCAGTACCAGAACACCCTCGCCGCCGCGCAACTGGCAACCAGCCGTGGCCTGGTGTGCAATGCCGATGATCGTCTGCGGCGTGCAGTGATCCAGCAACTGATCTGCAATTTCAGCCTGGAATTTGCCGAAATCGAGCAAGCGTTCAACATCGATTTTCAGGGCTATTTCGGCGCGCTGTGGCCGCAATTGCAAGGCATGGCCAACGATGGGCTGATCACGCTGGAGCGCGAACGCATCGAAGTGTCGCCTGCCGGACGCCTGCTGGTGCGCTCGGTGTGCATGGTGTTCGACGCGTATCTGGAACAGCAGAACCGCCAGCGCTTCTCGCGGGTGATTTGAAACGCCCTGCTTATGAAACCGATGGATCGCGAACGCCCCGTATCTTTGTTTGCCCTGCGGCCTTATGCCCGCGGGGCAATCTCGCCACAGACTGGCCTGAATGTCCTCCCGTGGGTTACCCTTACGGCTTATGTGTGTTTTCCCACAAGGATTTAAGAAATGTCCGAGCCAGTCAAACTGCGCGCTCACAACCAGGCCCATTGCAAGGATTGCAGCCTGGCTCCTCTCTGCCTGCCACTTTCTCTGAATCTGGAAGACATGGATGCGCTGGACGAAATCGTTAAACGTGGCCGCCCGTTGAAAAAGGGTGAGTTCCTGTTCCGCCAGGGCGACACCTTCGATTCCGTCTATGCAGTACGCTCCGGCGCCCTGAAGACCTTCAGCCTGAGCGACAGTGGCGAAGAACAACTGACCGGTTTCCACCTGCCGAGCGAGCTGGTCGGCCTGTCCGGCATGGACACCGAGAAACATCCGGTGTCGGCCCAGGCCCTGGAGACCACCTCGGTCTGCGAAATCCCGTTCGAACGCCTTGATGAACTGGCCCTGCAACTGCCGCAGCTGCGCCGTCAGTTGATGCGGGTGATGAGCCGCGAGATCCGTGACGACCAGCAGATGATGCTGCTGTTGTCGAAAAAAACCGCCGACGAGCGCATCGCCACGTTCCTGGTCAACCTGTCGGCCCGCTTCCGCGCTCGCGGGTTCTCGGCCAACCAGTTCCGCCTGAGCATGTCGCGCAATGAAATCGGCAATTATCTGGGCCTGGCGGTGGAAACCGTGTCACGGGTATTCACCCGCTTCCAGCAGAACGAACTGATCGCCGCCGAGGGCAAAGAGATCCACATCCTCGACCCGATCCAGCTGTGCGCCCTGGCCGGCGGCTCGCTCGAAGGCTGATCTCGATCCGCGGTTGAGCGAAGCGTTTCAGCCGCGGGTATACTGCGCCGTTTGCAGCCCTGCCAGGACACCTCGACGATGGTCTTCGACTCCTTCGACATCAAATCCCTGATCCGCCCCGTGATCGACTTCCCGAAACCGGGCGTGATCTTTCGCGACATCACCCCGCTGTTCCAGTCGCCCAAGGCCCTGCGCCTGGTGATGGACAGCTTCGCCCACCGTTATGTGGAAGCCGATTTCACCCACATCGGCGCGATGGATGCGCGCGGTTTCCTGATCGGTTCAGTGCTGGCCTACCAGCTGAACAAGCCGCTGGTGCTGTTCCGCAAGCAAGGCAAACTGCCGGCGGATGTGCTGGCCGAAGGTTACGCGACCGAGTACGGCGAAGCGTTCCTCGAAGTGCACGCCGACAGCCTGTGCGAAGGCGACTCGGTGGTGATGTTCGATGACCTGATTGCCACCGGTGGCACGCTGATCGCAGCCGCCAACCTGATCCGCCGCATGGGTGCGCGGGTGCATGAAGCGGCGGCGATCATTGATCTGCCGGAGTTGGGGGGTTCGCAGCGTCTTGAGGACATGGGGATTCCTACTTTCTGTCTGACGCAGTTTGCCTTGACTGATAAATAGTAAAGATCAAAAGATCGCAGCCTTCGGCAGCTCCTACAGGGAAACGCATATCCCCATGCAGGAGCTGCCGAAGGCTGCGATCTTTTGCTTTTAAAGCCCCATCTGCTTGCTGATGATCTCGTTCATCACCTCCCGCGTCCCGCCGCCAATCGACAGAATGCGGTTATCCCGATACAGCCGCTCCACCAGACTTTCGCGGATGTAACCCAGGCCACCAAGAATCTGCACCGCCTCGGTGGTAATCCGGTCCGAGGTGTCCGTGGCAACGTTCTTGGCCATGGAAATCTCCTTGATCACGCTCTGCCCCGCCGCCATTTTCGCTGCCTGGCGGTAGGTGAACTCGCGCGATACTTCCAGCGCCGTGGCCATCTCGGCCAGCCGATGTTTGATCACCTGAAACTTGCCGATCGGTTTGCCAAACGCCTCACGCTCACGCGCCCATTTCAGCGCTTCTTCGAGGGCGAGCTGCGAGGTCATGTTGGCCATCAGCGCCAGCGCCAGCCGTTCGCTCTGGAAATTGCCCATGATGCAGGCAAAGCCCATGTTCTCGGCGCCGATCAGATTGCCCACAGGCACCCTGCAATCGTCGAAGAACAGTTCAGCGGTGTCCGAGGCCCACCAGCCCATTTTCTTTAGCTGGCGGCCTACCGTGAAGCCTGGAGTGCTCTTCTCGATCAACAGCAGGCTGATGCCACCGAAACCCGGCGCTCCGGTGCGCACCGCGACAGTGTAGAAATCGGCACGCACGCCGCTGGTGATGAAGGTTTTGCTACCGCTGACCCGGTAGAACTCGCCGTCACGCACGGCGCGAGTCTGCAGGTTGGCGACGTCGGAACCGCCGCTGGGTTCGGTAATCGCCAACGCGCTGATCTTCTCGCCGCTGAGCACTTGCGGCACGACGCGCTCGCGCACCTCGGGCCGGGCCCATTTGACGATCGGTGGCAGACCGATATCCAGCGAACCGAGTCCCGCGACCAGGCCACCGGAGCCACAGCGCATCAGCTCTTCGCTGGCGGCGACCTTGGCGAACACATCACCTTCGTGGCTGCCACCCAGCGCTTCCGGATAACCGATACCGAGAATCCCGGCTGCCCCGGCCTTCAGGTAAAGCTCACGGGGAAAGCTTTCAGCTTCTTCCCACGCATCGATGTCCGGCAGGATCTCGCGCTCGACGAAACGTCTGACGCTGTCGCGGACCATTTGGTGGCTGGGGTCGAAGTATTCCTGGAAGGCAGGCATCGGCGAACTCCATCGAAGGGTTGGCCGACGTTAACCGAGCGCTTGCTTGGTTTTCAAGATGCACAAGTTCAAAAGAGCAAAAGATCGCAGCCTTGGGCAGCTCCTACAGGGACGCATTCCAAATGTAGGAGCTGCCGCAGGCTGCGATCTTTTGCTTTGATCAGAGGGAAATCGGTTTACGCCCGGCAAACGAATGCGCCAGTGTCCCGCCATCCACCAGCTCCAGCTCGCCACCCAGCGGTACACCGTGGGCAATCCGCGATGCGATCAGGCCTTTGTTGGCCAGAAGCTGAGCGATGTAATGCGCAGTCGCCTCACCTTCCACCGTGGGGTTGGTGGCGAGGATGACTTCGGTAAACGTGCCCGCCTCTTCAATGCGCGCCATCAACTGCGGAATACCGATGGCTTCCGGCCCCAGACCGTCGAGCGGCGACAGGTGGCCCTTGAGCACGAAGTAGCGCCCGCGGAAACCGGTCTGTTCCACCGCATACACGTCCATCGGCCCCTCCACCACGCACAGCAGCGTGTCGTCGCGGCGCGTGTCGGCGCATTGCGGGCACAGATCGTCTTCGGTCAGCGTGCGGCACTGACGGCAGTGACCCACCCCTTCCATGGCCTGGCTCAAGGCCTGGGCCAGGCGCGTGCCGCCGCTGCGATCACGCTCGAGCAACTGCAACGCCATGCGCTGGGCGGTTTTCTGACCCACGCCCGGCAAAGTGCGCAGGGCGTCGATCAGTTGGCGAATCAAAGGGCTGAAGCTCATGGGTAAAAAGTCCGACAAAACAACGAGACGCGGTTTATACCCGCGCCTCTGGCCAGCGTCAAATGCTCAGTCCTGGGCGACCTTCACCACCAGTTTTCCGAAGTTGCGCCCCTCCAGCAGACCAATAAACGCCTCGGGCGCCTGCTCCAGGCCTTCCACCACGTCCTCGCGGAATTTCACCTTGCCGTCGCGCACCCACGGCACCATATGGCTGATGAACTCCGGCTGGCGGTCGCCGTAGTCATCAAACACGATAAAGCCCTGAATCCGCACACGCTTGGTCAGCAACGTACGCTGCAGCATCGGCAGACGATCCGGGCCTTGCGGCGCTTCAGTGGCGTTGTAACCGGCAATCAGCCCGCACAGCGGAATGCGTGCTTTGGGATTGAGCAGCGGCACCACGGCATCGAACACATGCCCACCGACGTTTTCATAATAGATATCGATGCCGTTCGGGCAGGCTTTGGCCAGTTGCTCGGCAAAGTCCGGGGCCTTGTGATCGATGCAGGCATCAAACCCCAGTTCCTCGACCACGTATTTGCATTTGTCGGCTCCACCGGCCACACCCACGGCGCGCAGGCCCTTGATCTTCGCCACCTGACCGACCACTGAACCGACCGCACCGGACGCTGCAGCCACCACCAGAGTTTCGCCTTCTTTCGGCTGACCGATGTCGATCAGCCCCATGTACGCGGTCATCCCCGGCATGCCCAGCACACCGAGGGCCATCGACGGGCTCGGCAGGCCGGACGGGATCGGCATGATGTTGCGCCCGTCGCTGATGCTGTGGCTCTGCCAGCCGGTGAGGCCGACCACCAGATCGCCCTGATGGAATTTCGGATGACGGGAATTCTCGACACGGCTGACAGCGCCACCGGTCATCACTTCGCCGATTTGTACCGGCGCGGCGTAGGACGGTGCGTCGCTCATGCGCCCGCGCATGTACGGGTCCAGCGACAGGTACAGGGTTTTCAGCAACACCTGGCCGTCTTCGAGATCCGGCAAGGCTTCGCGCTCCAGACGGAAGTTTTCCGGGGTCGGCGCGCCGACCGGGCGCGAGGCGAGGACGAAGCGTTGATTGAGGGTCAGAGGGTCGGACATGTCAGCGTCTCCTGTGAATGATGAATTCGGGGGTATAGGGAGCAGACCTTGGTGAAACCACAGCGTTCGATGTTTCGACACTGCACGAGATTTATGTAGGAGCTGCGGCACGCTGCGATCTTTTGATCTTGCTGTTGAAGATCAAGATCAAAAGATCGCAGCCTCGTTTCACTCGACAGCTCCTACAGGTGGTTGTGCCTGAGGAACGGAAACAAAAATGCCAGGCGTGATGCCTGGCATTTTGTGTAGCTCATTCAACCCGCAAAGGCGAATCAGAATGGCAGTTTCATGCCCGCAGGCAGGTTCATGCCGGCGGTCATGCTGCCCATTTTTTCCTGGCTGTTGGCTTCGATCTTGCGCACGGCGTCGTTGACGGCGGCAGCGACCACGGCTTCGAGCATTTCCTTGTCGTCTTCGCTCAGGCCTTCAACCAGGCTTGGGTCGATGCTGACGCTTTTCACGTCGTGACGACCGGTCATCACCACGGTGACCATATCGCCACCGGCCTTGCCGGTGACTTCGGCGTTGGCCAGTTCTTCCTGCATCTTGGCCATTTTTTCCTGCATCTGCTGCGCCTGCTTCATCAGGCCGGCCATGCCACCTTTCATCATGGGAATCACCTCAAAAGTACTTGGATCAAAACAGCGCCCGGCACTTAACGCCGAACGCCCTCAGTTATTAGCCTTGGGCGACCAAGGCGTCGACAGGTTCAATAGTATCGTGTCGCACGACTGCACCGAACTGCTGGACCATCTGCTGGATGAACGGATCACCGTGGATCGATTCTTCCGCCTCGCGCTGACGGTTGGCCCGGCGACGGGACGCGGCCTGCGCCGGGGTTTCCTGCTCGGGTTTGATCAGCTCGATGGTCAGGGTCAGCGTGCGACCGTGGAACTGGTTCAACGCATCGTTCAGGCGCCGCTGCTGCGTGGCGTTGAACAGCGCGCTGTGCGCCGGGTCCAGGTGCATCAGCCAATGGTCGCCATCGACCGCGATCAGCGTGCAGTTGGCGGCGATGCTGCCGGTCATGCCGGAGATCGGCAGTTGCGGGAACAGCTCCAGCCATTGCAACGCCAGACCGGTGGCCGGCGCGGCGGCAGGCTCCGGCTCGGGTTCCGGGGCCGGCTCGGCGGTGTGTTCGCTGGCCAGATCGTCGAGGTAGCTGTAGGCCGAATCCATGTCCGGCTCAATGTAGTCTTCGTCCAGCGGCGGCTCATCGTCGAGATCCATGCCCGGTGTGGCGGCATCGACGTCGGCGACCGACGGCTCGGGAATCGGCGCGGCGGCCCATTCCGGCGCATCCGGCACCACGCTGTCCGGGGTCGGCAGCGGCATCGGCGGCAACTCGGGCTGCTCGCTGGCGGTTTCCAGTACCGGCTCGACGGCTGGTTGCTGCACCGGCTCAGGTTCCGGCTCGGGTTCGACCGAATCGTTCCACGGCAGGTCGACCACCTCTTCGGCGGCGACTGGCTCTGGCTCTGGCGCAGGGGCCGGCGCAGCGGCCACCACAGGCGCTGGCTCTGGAGCCGGCGTTGGTGCTGGAGCAACAACCGGTGCAGGCGCAACAGCCGCAGCGACTACCGGCGCAGGCTTGGGCGCGGCAGCCACTGAGTTTGCGGAATCAACTGTGGCCTGGCTGATCCCCACTGGCTTTAGCGGTTGCCTCGGGGCGTCCGCCGTATCCGCCGGCCGGAAGGCCAGCATCCGCAGCAGGACCATCTCGAAACCACCACGGGGATCTGGCGCCAGCGGCAAATCGCGGCGACCGATCAGGCCCATCTGGTAATAGAACTGCACGTCTTCGGCCGGCAGCGCCTGCGCCAGCGCCAACACCCGATCACGGTCGCCATGGCCGTTATCGACACCTTCCGGCAACGCCTGGGCGATAGCAACACGATGCAGCACATTGAGAATTTCCGAGAGCACGCCATTCCAGTCCGGGCCTTGCTCGGCCAAGTGGCGCACGGCTTCGAGCAATGCCTTGGCATCACCTTCGATCAGCGCGTGCAGCACGTCGAAGACCTGGCCGTGATCCAGCGTGCCGAGCATCGCCCGCACATCGGCGGCAAGCACCTTGCCTTCACCGAAGGCGATGGCCTGGTCGGTCAGGCTCATGGCGTCACGCATCGAACCATCGGCGGCGCGGCCCAGCAACCACAGCGCGTCGTCCTCGAACGGCACATTTTCGGCGCCGAGCACGTGGGTCAAATGCTCGACTACGCGCTCGGGCGTCATGTTCTTCAGCGAGAACTGCAGGCAGCGCGACAAAATCGTTGCCGGAAGTTTCTGCGGGTCGGTGGTCGCCAGGATGAATTTGACGTACGGCGGCGGCTCTTCAAGGGTTTTCAGCAGCGCATTGAAGGAATGGCTGGACAGCATGTGCACTTCGTCGATCAGGTAGACCTTGAAGCGCCCACGGCTCGGCGCGTACTGCACGTTGTCGAGCAGCTCGCGGGTGTCTTCGACCTTGGTCCGGCTCGCGGCGTCGATCTCGATCAGGTCGACAAAGCGGCCCTCGTCAATCTCGCGGCAAACCGAACACTCGCCGCAGGGGCTGGAAGTGATACCTGTCTCACAGTTCAGGCATTTGGCAATGATCCGCGCAATGGTGGTCTTACCGACCCCACGCGTACCGGTGAACAGGTACGCATGGTGCAGCCGCTGGCTGTCCAAGGCATTGATCAGAGCCTTGAGCACATGGGTCTGGCCGACCATTTCGCGGAACGAGCGCGGACGCCATTTACGTGCAAGAACCTGATAACTCATCGAAAACCGTCGCAACGAAGGAAGCTGAAGCGGCTAATGCTAGCGGAGCAAGGGCAAAATTGCATCCGGTGTGCTCGTCTAATCTGGCCAAGCGACTGTTGGCGGGGAAATTTCGGCTCGGGATCGGGACTGCGACACCCCATAACGCACTGTAGGAGTGAGCCTGCTCGCGATAGTGTCATGTCAGTCGGCATCGATGTTGACTGAAACGAAGCAATCGCGAGCAGGCTCACTCCTACAGGGGGGAAATCAGTAGCCGTGTGACTCGCGGAACTTCTGGTAGTCGTGAAATTCGATCCATTCGACCACATCGTACGGCAGGTAAAGCTGCTGCCGGGCGCGGGAGATGGCGATGTACACGGCGCAAATCCGCTGATCGAACGCGTAGGCGTCCTTGAACTGCACGTTGGTCAGCAGCTCGGGCGTCAGCAGAACCCGGTCGAACTCCATGCCGCCGGCCTCATGCGCCTGCATCAGCAGACAGCTCTTGCCGAGGCCGCCGATCATCCGGTTGAGCCGGGTCAGATCAGCGACCTTGAAGCCTTTCTCCAGCTCGGCCTCGACCCACAGAAACGCCTCGTCGAACTGGTTGGCATCGCGCACCTGCTGCCACTTGGGCAAGTCGCTGAAATAGCGATGCGGCCCCTTCTCACTGTGCGCGGAGCTGTAGTAATCGACCTTGAACAACTCGATGGCGCTGGTCATGAAGTGCTCGAGGTCGCGCTGGGCTTTCATGTCGGCAAAGCTGAACAGGCAATTGGCATCGTGCAGTTGCATGGCCCACTTCATCGTGTCCCAGGGGGACGCCGTCAGCACCACGCAACCTTCGGGCGGGACAAAGCCCTGCGGATAAAACTCGATGCCGACGTCCGCTTCACGCGCGCCTTCAAAGGGCACCTTGCTCTTTTCCGAGTGCCGGGAAATCAGCGGATTGACCAGACGCTCGACGTTTCGTCCCGAACGCACCGAGTAGGTGATATCGCTCTGGCGCACTTCACGCTTTCTTTTCACCAGATCGCGCTCGGCGTGCTGGTACTCATCGCCCAGCGTGATCAGCACCTGTCGGCCGCGCTCGATAATCTGCAGCAGCGAAGCGGGAATGTCCTGGCTCTCATCGATCAGCACGTGGGTGTAACGCGGCGGCACCACGCAGCCCGCAAGGCTTGCCCGCTTGATCAGCAACAAGGCTTCGAAGCCGCTCTGCCGGTCCCACGCCGGGTTGGCCTCAAGGTAAGTCCAGACGCGGCTCGAATACTCCAGCAACACTTTGGACTCAAGGCCGGACAAGGACAGTTTGAAATACGGCAGATGATGCGCCGACAGGCTGTAGTCCCGGGATTGGCAATAGCGCTCGAGGGTTTCCAGGCAGACGTTCAGGGTGCGTTGCGCGTCATGCTCGCGAAAGCCGAGGATGTTCAGCTCCTGCGCCAGACTCTGTTTGCTCGCGACTCGGCCGGCGGCGCTTGCCGGCTGTGGCTTGCGCCCATAAATCAGCCCGCGGGCGAACGCCTCAAAGGTGATGCCGGGCTTGCGTTCACTGGCAACGCCCATGCGCTGGCACAGGGTCGCAAGTTTTTCCGGGGTGCGTGCCAGCAACAGGGTTTTCCCGGGGTCCAGGCACTCGGTCAAGGCACCGACCAGGTGGCTCTTGCCGATCCCGGCATAGCCTTGCACGTGCAGGTCTTCATCGAGGTTGGCGCGGAAGGTTCTGACCAGTTTGTCTTGCGCGGCGCTGAGCCAGCGCTCGCGGTTCGCGGGGCTGATCATCTGCTGGCTGAACGGATTGTTGATCGCGTGGTGGCGCGTCTTGAACTCGTCATCCCACTTGCCATCGGGCAGCAGGTAATCCTGCGCCGACACCTCTTCGGCCAACAGCAATCGCAGGTTCAATCCCCTGATGGCGTTCAGACCGAAGTACAACTGGCGCGGGTCGAATAGCCGTTGCGCCTCGGACAGCAGCCCTGCCCCGCCATCGACCGCCCAGGCGATCAGGCGCGCCAGCACCTTCTCCGCCGCTGCGGCGGTGAGATCCTTTTCGGTGGCCTGAGCCAGATTCTGGATGACCAGCACGGCGGCCAGCTGCGCATCCGTCAGCTCGCCGAGGGTTTTCGCGCCATCGGGCTGCAACAGGCTGGCGCAGGTCTCATCCGTCACGGGCAAGTACACGGCGGTGGATAAATCGTGATGTTCCGGGTGCATACAACCTCGTAGCCAGGGCGCGAACTTGTCAACGACGCGCGCAGCAAGACGGTGGAGTATGCCACTGTTCAACCTTGGTGGCTGAACAGGCATCGGGGGGCAGCCTTCGCGAGCAGGCTCGCGCCCACAGGGGCTGGCGTGAAAGCCCAAATCGCAGGCATAAAAAAACCGCAGTGGGCGAAACCCATGCAGTTCTTTTGTAGCGTTCTTCGTTCGTTAAGGTGGTAACCCCACCAGCCACACCCCGGCACACAATGTTCCCGCTGTGGCTGCTGCCTTCCGGCTCTGACCAGGTTCACGGGTAATCGTTGCGGGGGGACCGATGGGGTCACCATAACGACACTCACCTGTCGGCGAGCCGCGCCATTGTACCTGTCTGAGATGAAGTTACAACCGTTGGTTGCAGATAAAAAATATGAACGGGTTCAAGGACATGCGCTGAGCCTGAAAAGATCGCAGCCTGCGGCAGCTCCTACAGGGTCAGCACCTCATCCGCCTTGCCGCCCGCCTGCTGGATCACCAGATGGATGAAGTGCAGCTTGGCAATCGCCGCCGCCGGCAACACGAACGGGTAGAAATCCGGCTGGCCCATGCTGCGTGACAGTTCGTTGAGCATGCCGGCCAGTTCGATCCAGGCGTTGACGAACGACAGGAACGCCGCGCCGCCGGGGTGCTCCGGGTCGTACAGGGTGCTGGGCGGAAATGGCTGATAGTCGAAATCCATTTCCCGCGCACTCATGCCAAAACCCAACGCGGTATCCACCGCGTCCATCATGTGCAGGTAATGCGCCCAGGTTTCCGCCCAGTCTTCCCACGGGTGCATGGTCGCGTAGGCGCTGACGTAGTGTTGCGGCCAGTCCAGCGGTGCGCCCTGTTGATAATGATGGTCGAGCGCTTCGGCGTAACTGGCGCGCTCGTCGCCGAACAGGTTGCGAAAAGCTTCGAGCCACGGGCCGTTGGCAATCAAACGATCCCAATAATAATGCCCGACCTCATGCCGAAAATGCCCGAGCAGCGTGCGATAGGGTTCATGCATTGCCGCCCGGACCTGCTCGCGATGGGCGTCGTCGGCTTCTTTGATGTCGAGGGTGATCAGACCATTGGCGTGGCCGGTCATCGGCGCGTTGCCTTCGAGGTCGACGCCGATGAAGTCGAAGGCCAGACCGGTGGCCTCATCCACGGTTTTCGGGATGACTGGCAGGCCAAGGGTGATCAGTTGCGCCACCAGTCGGCGCTTGGCGATTTCGACTTTGCGCCAGCGTTCGGGGTTTTCCGGCACTGAGAGGTCGGGGATGGTGCGGTTGAGGCTGCAGGCGATGCACAGGCTGTCGTGGCCGTTATCCGGCAGTAGCCAGTTGCACGCGGCGGGAGTGTCGAGGTTGGCGCAGCGACGAAACAATCCGGCGTCGGGATCGGCATCGAGTGTCCAGCTGCCGTCCTGTGGCCCGGATTGCAACGAGGTCAGGCGACTTTCTTCAGGCTGATAGCCCAACATGGCGCTGCAAGCCAGACACTGACTGTTGCGAAAGAACAGCGACTGGCCGCAGCGGCACGGCCAGATTTTGCTGTTGCGTGAAGATTCGCCCATGAACGGCGCGACGATGCGGGAACTGAGCTGCTCGAAAAAGCGGTACATGGCGATCTCTCCCTGGGGCTTGCCAAGACTAGATCATCCTCGTGCGCAGATCGTTCCCACGCTTTGTGTAGGGAAAAGCAAAAGATCGCAGCCTGCGGCAGCTCCTACAGGGGATCAATGTGGCAAGACACTAATCCTGTAGGAGCTGCCGCAGGCTGCGATCTTTTGTTCTTAAACGGACAAGCCGTGCCCCTTCAGGAAAGCGATAAACGCCTCTTCATCCATCACCTTCACCCCCAGCTCATTGGCCTTGGTCAGTTTCGAACCAGCACCCGGCCCTGCGACCACGCAATGAGTTTTCGCCGATACCGAGCCGGCGACCTTGGCGCCGAGACTTTCCAGGTGCTCTTTAGCCACATCACGACTCATCAACTCGACCTTGCCGGTCAGCACCCAGGTTTCGCCGGACAGCGGCAGGCCCTCAACGACTTTCTTCTCGCTCAGCCAGTGCATGCCGAAATCCCGCAGCTGTTTCTCGGCGGCCTCGGCGATCTGCCGGTGCTCGGGCACAGCAAAAAACTCGCGCACCGAATTGGCCTGCTTCTCCGGTAGCGCCTGACGCATGTCCAGCCAGTCGGCATTCATTACCGCGTCCAGCGAACCGAACTTGTCCGCCAGTTTCTGCGCACCGCCCGGGCCGACAAAGGGAATGTGCAGCTTGTCGAGCAGACCGCCGAGCGTGGTGCTGGCGGCGAACTCAGCGCCCAGATCACCCTGATCCTGAATCTGCAGACCATGCCCCAACAACTCGGCGATCACTTGCTGGTTGTGCGCATCTTCAAAGAAGCTGTGAATCTCGTGCGCCACTTCCAGGCCGATGTCCGGCAGGTAGGTCAGCACTTGCGGCAACGCCTGCTGCACGCGCTCCAGCGAACCCAGCGAGCGCGCCAACACCTTGGCCGTCTCCTCGCCGACGTCGGGAATGCCCAGCGCATAAATGAACCGCGCCAGTCCCGGTTGCTTGCTGTCTTCAATCGCCGCCAGCAGCTTGTTGCTGGAGACCTCAGCAAAGCCCTCCAGATCGACAATGTCGTCGAACTTCAGCGCATACAGATCCGCTGGTGAACTGACCAGACCTTCATCGACCAGTTGCTCGACGCTCTTGTCACCAAGGCCTTCGATGTCCATCGCCCGACGCGAGACGAAGTGAATGATCGCCTGCTTCAGTTGCGCGCCACAGGCCAGACGGCCAACGCAGCGGTACACCGCGCCTTCGCTGATGGTTTCCTTGCCTTTGCTGCGCTTGACCAGTTGCGTGCGCTCGACATGGGAGCCGCAGACCGGGCAATTCTCTGGAATCGCTACAGGACGGGCATTCTCCGGGCGACGTTCGGTGACCACTTGCACCACCTGCGGGATCACGTCACCGGCGCGACGGATGATCACCGTGTCGCCGATCATCAGGCCCAGGCGCGCCACTTCATCCATGTTGTGCAGGGTCGCGTTGGCGACGGTGACGCCGGCGACCTTGACCGGTTTCAGCCGCGCCACCGGAGTGACCGCGCCGGTACGACCGACCTGGAACTCCACGTCGAGCAGTTCGGTGAGCTCTTCCATCGCCGGGAATTTGTGCGCGATCGCCCAGCGCGGTTCGCGGGCACGGAAGCCCAGCTCGCGCTGATCGGCGATGCTGTTGACCTTGAACACCACACCGTCGATTTCGTAGGCCAGCGCGTTACGTCGCTCACCAATGTCGCGGTAGTAATCCAGGCACTCGCCGATACCTTTGGCCAGTTTCAGTTCATGACTGATCGGCATGCCCCACTTCTGCAATTGCTTGAGGTTGCCGATGTGGGTGTCGGAGATATCGTGGGACACCTGGCCGATACCGTAGCAGCAGAATTCCAGCGGGCGATTGGCGGTGATCTTCGAATCCAGCTGACGCAGGCTGCCGGCAGCGGCGTTGCGCGGGTTGGCGAAGGTCTTGCCGCCGACTTCCAGTTGCGAGGCGTTGAGGCGCTCGAAGCCGGCCTTGGACATGAACACTTCACCGCGAACTTCGAGGATCGCCGGCCAGCCTGTGCCGTGCAGCTTCAACGGGATGTTGCGTACGGTGCGCACGTTGACGCTGATGTCTTCACCGGTGGTGCCGTCGCCACGGGTGGCGCCGCGTACCAGCACGCCATCCTGATACAGCAGGCTGACCGCCAGGCCATCGAGTTTCGGTTCGCAGCTGTACTCCACCGCCGCACCGCCACCGAACAGGTCACCGGCCGGCAGATCCAGACCTTCGGTCACCCGGCGGTCGAACTCGCGCATGTCGGTTTCTTCGAAGGCGTTGCCGAGGCTGAGCATCGGCACTTCGTGACGCACCTGGGTGAACGCGGTCAGCGCCACACTGCCGACACGCTGGGTCGGCGAGTCGCTGGTGATCAGTTCCGGGTTGGCCGCTTCCAGCGCCTTGAGCTCGTGGAACAACCGGTCGTACTCGGCATCCGGAATGCTCGGCTCGTCGAGGACGTGATAACGGTAGTTGTGCTGATCGAGTTCAGCGCGCAGCTCTAGAATGCGGTTTTTGGCGGCGGTCATGGGTGTTCTCTCATAAAGCAAAAGAGCAGCCGAGGCTGCTCCAGTTTCATCATTCAAAGATCGCAGCCTCGTTGCACTCGAAAGCTCCTACAGGGATCGCGCTCCTCTGTAGGCGCTGCCGAAGGCTGCGATCTTTTGATCTTGGCCTTAGCGCTTCTGGGTCAGGGCGCGGCGTTCGAATTCGACGATGCGCTGACGGTAGTGCTCGATAGTCTGCGCGGTCAGCACACTGCGCTGGTCGTCTTTCAGCTCGCCGTTCAGTTCCTGCGACAGCTTGCGCGCCGCCGCCACCATCACGTCGAAGGCCTGCTTCGGATGACGCGGGCCTGGCAGGCCGAGGAAGAAGCTCACCGCCGGGGTGCTGAAATGGTCGATGTCGTCCAGATCGAAGATGCCCGGCTTGACCGCATTGGCCATGGAGAACAGCACTTCACCGTTGCCGGCCATGCTTTCGTGGCGGTGGAAAATATCCATCTCGCCAAACCGCAGACCGCTTTCGAGAATGTTCTGCAGCAGGGCCGGGCCTTTGAAGCCGGCGGCGTCGCGGCAGATCACGCTGATCACCAGGACTTCTTCGGCTTGCGGCTGATCCTTGTCGGCCACGGCTGGCGCAGGCTTGCTGTCGTCGACGAAGTCATCATCACGGCTGCTGAAGCTCGGACCGCCGTCAAGATCCAGGTCCAGATTCAGGTCGCCCTGGGCCGGACCGTTGCTGCCACGCTTGCCACGTTTCGAACCGGATTCGCGAGGCTCGCGTGCTTCGCGGGCCGGCATGCTCACCGACGGCAGATCGTGTTCGTCCAGTTGCGGCTCTTTGTGCGTATCCAGCACGCGGGCCGGGCCCAACAGCTCGGCGCTGGTGTCCTCGTCCGGCAGGTTGGACAGACTTCGGTCAAGACGGAATTTCAGTTTTCCCTTGCCGCCGCGCATACGGCGCCAGCCATCGAAAAGAATACCGGCTATCACAATGATGCCGATGACGATCAGCCACTCGCGCAGACCGATTTCCATGTAATCCCGTGCCTCTATAAAAAATGCTGAAAAATAAGGGGTTTACATTGTGCAAACCGCTTTAAAACGTGGCGCCAACTCTATGTTCTGACAGGCGTTTTGCCCACGTATACGAAAAATTGACATTAAACTAGCACGACCAAAGACAACTTTACACCGTCTGTCACATTGGCTTGCGCGAATATGTCGATTGGCCAGCAAGTCGAAGTCGGTAAAAAAGTCCTACAGACTACTCATACCCTTCCGACACCACGCTGACTCAGGCGTCCACCATCGCCATCGCCTCCTCGACATCCACTGCAACCAGTCGCGAACAACCCGGCTCGTGCATCGTCACGCCCATCAGTTGATCGGCCATTTCCATGGCGATCTTGTTGTGGGTGATATAGATGAACTGCACGGTCTGCGACATCTCTTTAACCAATCGTGCGTAGCGTCCAACGTTAGCGTCATCCAGTGGCGCGTCAACTTCATCGAGCATGCAGAACGGCGCCGGATTCAATTTGAAGATCGCAAAAACCAGTGCCAGTGCGGTCAGGGCTTTTTCCCCGCCGGAGAGCAAATGGATGGTGCTGTTCTTCTTTCCTGGCGGCCGCGCCATGATCGTCACCCCTGTATCGAGTAGATCTTCGCCCGTCAGTTCCAAATACGCGCTGCCGCCACCGAAAACTTTCGGGAAAAGCGCCTGTAATCCGCCATTGATCTGATCAAAGGTATCTTTGAAGCGGTTACGGGTTTCCTTGTCGATCTTGCGAATGACGTTTTCTAGGGTCTCCAGTGCTTCGACCAGATCGGCGTCCTGTGCATCAAGATAACGTTTACGCTCGGATTGTTGCGTGTATTCGTCGATGGCCGCGAGGTTGATCGCGCCCAGGCGCTGAATCCGCGCATTGATCCGTTCGAGTTCTTCTTCGGCGGCGCGTTCACTGGCCTCCGGGGTCAATGTCGCGAGCACGCCATTGAGATCGTAGCCGTCTTCGAGCAATTGATCCTGCAACGCCTTGCGCCGCACGGTCAGCGCTTGCCATTCCATGCGCTGCTGTTCGAGCTGGCCACGGATCAATTGCGATTGCTGCTCGGCCTGGGTCCGGCGCTTTTCCGCCTCGCGCAGTTCGCGGTCGGCGTCTTCCAGCGCGATCTGCGCGGTCTTCAGTTCTTCGTCGACGGTCATGCGTTTGTCGAGCAGCTCTTCGAGTTTCAGGCGCAGCTCTTCCAGTGGGGCCTCGCCCTCCTCCAGATTCAGACTCAACTGTTCGCGTTTTTCGGTCAGGCGCTCGGCCTGCATCTCCAGACGTTCCAACGCCTGGCGCGTGGAATCGTGCTGCGCGCGCAACGAGCCGAGACGCACCGCCAGTTGATGGGCGTGATCCTTATGCTGACGGGCTTCCTGGCGCACGCGATCGAGGCGTTCGCGCAGGCTGTCACGCTGGGCCAGCAGCAACTCGCGCTGTTCGGTGTCCAGCGCCATGGCATCGAGCGCTTCCTGCAATTGCATGCGCGCTTCGCCGACCTGCTCGTGCTCCAGCTCGCGCTGCTCGCCGAGTTCGATCAGTTCCTCATCGAGGCGGGTGCGGCGCAGCGTCAGCTGTTCAGCCTTGGCTTTACCGGCGGACAGCTGAGCTTTCAATTCACCTTGGGAGCGGGCTTCGTCCTGCAGCAAACGGCGCAAATGTTCGCGGCCGTTTTCCTGCTGCCGCTGTTGCGCCCGCAGGGTTTGCAGCCGGGTTTCCATGGCTTCGACCGTGGCTTCGCGCTCTTCGCGCTCGACCTGCAGCGTCTCGATTTCCTGGCCCCGGGCGAGCATGCCGCTCTCGGCTTCACTGGCGCGACGCACCCGCAGGAAGTGCCGACCGACCCAGTAACCGTCGCGACTGATCAGGCTCTGCCCGGCACTCAACTGGCCGCGCAGGGCCAAGGCCTGCTCAAGGCTATCGACCGTTTTGACCTGGCCGAGCCATGGCGACAGATCGATCTGCGCCTCGACTTTATCCAGCAGGCTGCCCGCTACCCGCACACCATCGCTGGCGGGGCTGAGCAGGCGCAGATCACCTTGGGTGAACCCGGACAGATCGAAACCGCTGAAATCATCCACCAGCACCGCTTGCAGGTCGGCGCCGAGCACGGTTTCCACCGCCAGCTCCCAACCGGCCTCGACCTTCAGCTCTTCGGCGAGACGCGGCCGTTCGGCGAGGTTGTGTTCCTTCAGCCATTCGGCGGTGCCGGTGCCCGGGTCGAGCGCGGCTTGCTGCAAGGCTTCCAGCGACGCCAGTCGCCCGTTGAGGCGCTGCAAATCGCCCTGCGCCTGCTGCTGCGCGGTCAGTGCCTGCTGCAATTCCTGACGCAGTTGTTCAAGTTTTTCGACCTGCGCTTCTTCGCTGGTCTGCAAATCTTCGAGGGTCGCTTCGGATTCAGCGAGCTGCTCGTTGAGCGCCATGATCGCCGCGTCTTCCGGGTCGGCGGAAAGCAGATCGCGCTCCTCGGCCAGACGCTTTTGCCGATCGGCCAGACGCTCCATGTTGGTTTCCAGCTGCTGGATCCGCGACTGCTGCACTTCGGCCTGGCGCCGTGGTTCGGCGGCGGTGAGGTTGAAGGTATCCCACTGCTCCTGCCAGCCGTGCATGACGCTTTCGGAATCTTCCAGCGCAGCGGCGGCTTCTTCGGCGGCGGCGCTGGTGACTTCCTGCTCGGGGGTGAGCATGTCCAGCTCTTCGCCGAGGGTCAGCAGCAGCGTGCGGTCGTGGCCCAGGTGCGATTCGGTTTCGAGGCGCGCACGCTCGGCTTCTTTCAGATCGTCCTGCAACTGGCGCAAGCGCTGCTGGCCGTGCTGGATGCTCTGCTCGACCCGGGCGATGTCGCCGCCGACCGAATAGAAGCGTCCCTGCACCAGATTGAAGCGCTCGGACAGTTCGTGGTGCCCGTCGCGCAGGCGCTCGATGGCGGCATCGGCATTGCGCTGCTCGGCAACCAGCGCTTCGAAACTGACTTCCTGCGTGCCGATGATCGACTCGCGCTGGCCGACCTGATCGTTCAGATCCTGCCAGCGCAGGGCCGACAGCTGCGCCTTGAGCTGGCGCTCTTCGGATTTGTATTCCTGATACTTCTTCGCGGACTCGGCCTGCCGGTGCAGGCGTTCGAGCTGACGCTCAAGCTCTTCACGCAGGTCGGTCAGACGCGCCAGGTTTTCGTGGGTGCGGCGGATGCGGTTTTCGGTCTCGCGCCGACGCTCCTTGTACTTGGAGATGCCCGCCGCTTCTTCGATGAAGTTGCGCAGGTCTTCGGGTTTGGCTTCGATCAGCTTGGAAATCATCCCCTGTTCGATGATCGAGTAGCTGCGCGGGCCGAGGCCGGTGCCGAGGAAGATGTCGGTAATGTCGCGACGACGGCACTTGGCGCCGTTGAGGAAATAGCTGTTCTGGCTGTCGCGGGTGACTTTGCGGCGAATGGAGATCTCGGCGTAAGCCGCGTACTCGCCGACCAGCGTGCCGTCGGAGTTGTCGAACACCAGTTCGATGCTCGCCTGGCTCACCGGTTTGCGGCTGGTCGAGCCGTTGAAGATGACGTCGGTCATCGACTCGCCACGCAGGTTCTTCGCCGAACTTTCGCCCATCACCCAGCGCACGGCGTCGATGATGTTCGACTTGCCGCAACCGTTCGGCCCGACGACCGCCGCCATGTTACTGGGGAAGTTCACCGTGGTCGGGTCGACGAAGGACTTGAACCCCGCCAGTTTGATGCACTTCAGCCGCACGCTCAGGCAACCGTCAGGGCGGAGACCACCAGATCGCAGCTGCGCTGGGCATAAGCCGTCAGCACGATGCGGATCTGCGGCAAATCACGGGCGAGCACAGCGGCCAGCAGGCGTTCGAACAGTTCGAGGAACTCGCTCATTTCGGCCTTGCGCTGTTCGAGGGCGAGGAAATAGGCACGGCTCATGGCCGGCTGCAGGTTCTCGACGGTCTCTTGCAGGTACGGGTTGTTGGCAAACGGGTACGCAGCGCGCATCACGGCGAAGCTGTCGTCGACGAAGGTGCGGATGTCCTGACGCTCGTAGCTGGCGGTCAGACGCTGCTGAATTTGCACGAACGGCGCCATGTCGGCCTGGGTCTGCCAACCGTTGGCGACCGCATTGCCGAGCAGGATGTACAGCTCGCTCATCAGCGTGCACAGGCTCTGCACCTTGTGCGCGGTGAGTTCGGTGACATGGGCGCCACGTCGCGGCAGGATCGCGATCAGGTGTCGGCGCTCGAGGATCAGCAGGGCTTCGCGGACCGATCCGCGGCTGACATTGAGGGCCAGCGTGACCTTCTGTTCCTGAATGCGCTCTCCCGGCTTCATTTCGCCGCGAATGATGCGTTCGGCGAGGTGGTGAGCGATTTGCTCGGCGAGGCTGTCCGGCGCCTTGAACGTCATGGTTGTCCTTCAAACTCTTCGATCTGCACAAGCGGCGCAGTGTAGCGCAAATGCAGGTGCATGGCGGAGTGCCCGCACGGCGCTTTTTGGCACGATTCAAGCAAAAAAGCAGTGGATCCGCTCAGGGTCAATACTCAATAGAGCACGCGTTAATCGACAAAACCGTTTTTCCTGACCTTTAAGTCAGAAAACCATTGACCGAAAAGTCAGACCTGCTAAATTCGGTTGAAGTCGGTTAACAACAATAATGAGTCTGCGAGGCCTTCCGTGATCCAGTTTTTACTTAACCAGGAACTCCGTAGCGAGCACGCCCTGGACCCGAATCTGACCGTGCTCAATTACCTGCGCGAACACGTGGGCAAATCCGGCACCAAAGAAGGCTGCGCCAGCGGCGACTGTGGCGCCTGCACCGTAGTGGTCGGCGAGTTGCAAACGGATGACGCCGGCCGCGAACACATTCGCTATCGCAGCCTCAACTCGTGCCTGACCTTTGTGTCGTCGCTGCACGGCAAACAACTGATCAGCGTCGAAGACCTCAAGCACCAGGGCGAACTGCACAGCGTGCAGAAAGCCATGGTCGAGTGCCACGGCTCGCAATGCGGCTTCTGCACCCCCGGCTTCGTCATGTCGTTGTTCGCCCTGCAAAAGAACAGCGATGCACCGGATCAGGCCAAGGCGCACGAAGCGCTGGCCGGCAACCTCTGCCGCTGCACCGGCTACCGGCCGATCCTCGCCGCCGCCGAACAATCCTGCTGTGGCAAGCAACCGGACCAGTTCGATGCCCGCGAAGCCGAGACCATCGCCCGCCTCAAAGCCATTGCCCCGACCGATATCGGTGAACTCAACAGTGGCGACAAGCGCTGCCTGGTGCCGCTGACCGTCGCCGATCTGGCCGATCTGTATGACGCTTACCCACAAGCGCGGCTGCTGGCCGGCGGCACCGATCTGGCGCTGGAAGTCACCCAGTTCCATCGCACCCTGCCGGTGATGATCTACGTCGGCAACGTCGCCGAAATGAAGCGCATCGAAACCTTCGACGACCGCATCGAAATCGGCGCCGCCACCGCCCTCTCCGACTGCTACGAAGCGCTGACCGCCGAGTACCCGGACTTCGGCGAACTGCTGCACCGCTTCGCCTCGCTGCAGATCCGCAACCAGGGCACCCTCGGCGGCAACATCGGCAACGCCTCGCCGATCGGTGACTCGCCACCGCTGCTGATCGCCCTCGGCGCGCAAGTGGTGCTGTGCAAAGGTGAAACCCGGCGCACGCTGAACCTGGAAGATTACTTCATCGACTACAAGGTTACCGCCCGTCAGGAAAGCGAGTTCATCGAGAAGATCATCGTCCCGCGCGCCACCGCCGAGCAGCGCTTCCGCGCCTACAAGGTCTCCAAGCGTCTGGACGATGACATCTCCGCCGTCTGCGCCGCATTCAATCTGCGCGTGGAAAACGGCGTGATCACCGACGCGCGCATGGCGTTCGGCGGCATGGCCGCGATCCCGAAACGCGCCGCTCATTGCGAAGCCGTGCTGCTCGGCCAGCCATTCAACAACGCCGTTATCGAACGCGCCTGCGCTGCGCTGGCCGAAGACTTCACGCCGCTCTCGGACTTCCGCGCCAGCAAGGAATATCGCCTGCTCAGCGCGCAGAACCTGCTGCGTAAATACTTCATCGAACTGCAAACACCGCACATCGAGACTCGGGTGACCGCTTATGTCTAACCATCACGCCGTAGAGAAGACTCAAGCCGAATTGGCGGAACTGTTCGCCAAGGACCTGACCACCGGTGTCGGCCGCAGCGTCAAGCACGACAGCGCCGCCAAGCATGTGTCCGGTGAAGCGCAGTACATCGATGACCGCCTGGAATTCCCTAACCAGTTGCACGTTTACGCACGGCTGTCGGATCGCGCCCACGCGAAGATCATCAGCATCGACACCAAGCCCTGCTACGCCTTCGAAGGCGTGCGCATTGCGATCACCCACGAAGACGTGCCGGGCCTGAAAGACATTGGCCCGCTGCTGCCGGGCGACCCGCTGCTGGCGATTGATGACGTGCAATTCGTCGGGCAACCGGTGCTGGCCGTGGCCGCGAAAGACCTGGAAACCGCACGCAAAGCGGCCATGGCGGCGATCATCGAATACGAAGATCTCGAGCCGGTGCTGGATGTGGTCGAAGCCTTGCGCAAACGCCACTTCGTGCTCGACAGCCATACCCATCAGCGTGGCGATTCGGCTTCGGCATTGGCCACCGCCGAACACCGCATCCAGGGCACGCTGCACATCGGCGGCCAGGAACACTTTTATCTGGAAACCCAGATCTCCTCGGTAATGCCCACCGAAGACGGCGGCATGATCGTCTACTGCTCGACGCAGAACCCCACCGAAGTGCAGAAACTGGTGGCCGAAGTGCTCGACGTGTCGATGAACAAGATCGTCGTCGACATGCGCCGCATGGGCGGTGGTTTCGGCGGCAAGGAAACCCAGGCCGCCAGTCCGGCGTGCCTGTGCGCGGTGATCGCGCACCTCACCGGGCAGCCGACCAAGATGCGTCTGCCACGGGTCGAAGACATGCTGATGACCGGCAAGCGCCACCCGTTCTATGTCGAGTACGACGTCGGCTTCGACAGCACCGGGCGCCTGCACGGGATCAATATGGACCTGGCTGGCAACTGCGGCTGCTCGCCGGACCTGTCAGCGTCGATTGTCGACCGGGCGATGTTTCACTCGGACAACTCGTACTACCTTGGGGACGCGACCATCAATGGTCACCGCTGCAAGACCAACACCGCGTCGAACACTGCCTACCGTGGTTTCGGCGGCCCGCAAGGGATGGTCGCCATCGAAGAAGTGATGGACGCGATTGCCCGTCACCTCAACCTCGATCCGCTGGCGGTGCGCAAGGCCAACTACTACGGCAAGACCGAGCGCAACGTCACCCACTACTACCAGACCGTCGAGCACAACATGCTCGAGGAAATGACCGCCGAACTGGAAGAAAGCAGCCAGTATGCCGAGCGCCGCGAAGCGATCCGCCGCTACAACGCCAACAGCCCGATCCTGAAAAAAGGCCTGGCGCTGACCCCGGTGAAGTTCGGCATTTCCTTCACCGCCAGCTTCCTCAATCAGGCCGGCGCGCTGATCCACGTCTACACCGACGGCAGCATCCACCTGAACCACGGCGGCACGGAAATGGGCCAGGGCCTGAATACCAAAGTCGCGCAGGTGGTGGCCGAAGTGTTCCAGGTGGAAATGGATCGGGTGCAAATCACCGCGACCAACACCGACAAAGTGCCGAACACCTCGCCGACTGCGGCTTCCAGCGGCGCCGACCTCAACGGAAAGGCCGCGCAGAACGCTGCCGAGATCATCAAGCAGCGTCTGGTGGAATTCGCCGCGCGGCACTACAAGGTCAGCGAAGAAGACGTGGAATTCCACAACGGCCATGTGCGCGTGCGTGACCACATCATGACCTTCGAAGCGCTGATTCAACTGGCGTATTTCAATCAGGTCTCACTGTCGAGCACCGGCTTCTACAAGACCCCGAAAATCTACTACGACCGCAGCCAGGCCCGTGGTCGGCCGTTCTACTACTTCGCCTTCGGTGCGGCGTGCTGCGAAGTGATCGTCGACACCCTGACCGGCGAGTACAAGATGCTCCGTACCGACATCCTCCACGACGTCGGTGCCTCGTTGAACCCGGCGATCGACATCGGTCAGGTCGAGGGTGGTTTCGTCCAGGGCATGGGCTGGCTGACCATGGAGGAGCTGGTCTGGAACAACAAGGGCAAGCTGATGACCAACGGCCCGGCCAGCTACAAGATCCCGGCCGTGGCGGACATGCCGCTGGACCTGCGGGTGAAGCTGGTCGAGAACCGCAAGAACCCGGAAGACACGGTGTTCCATTCCAAGGCTGTGGGTGAGCCGCCGTTCATGCTCGGGATTGCCGCGTGGTGCGCGATCAAGGACGCGGTGGCGAGCCTCGGTGACTATAAGCATCAGCCGCAGATCGATGCGCCGGCGACCCCGGAGCGGGTGCTGTGGGGGTGTGAGCAGATGCGCCAGCTCAAGACTGTGAAAGCGGTCGAAGCTGAAACCGAGTTGGCTCCGCTCTAGGACCGAGGTGCGGCTATCGCGAGCAGGCTCACTCCTACAGGGGAACGCATTCCAAATGTAGGAGCGAGCTTGCTCGCGAATAGGCCCGAACAGACAACGATGTTGTAGGGGTGAACTATGTACAACTGGATCGACGCCCTCGCCGACCTGCAGAACCGGGGCGACCCCTGTGTTCTGGTGACGATCATTGAAGAACTCGGCTCGACCCCGCGCAACGCCGGCTCGAAGATGGTCGTCAGCGCGAAACAGACCTTCGACACCATCGGTGGCGGGCATCTGGAATACAAAGCCATGCAGATCGCCCGCGAGATGCTCGCCAGCGGCAAGCAGGACACCCATCTGGAGCGCTTCAGCCTCGGCGCCAGCCTCGGCCAGTGCTGCGGTGGCGCCACCGTGTTGCTGTTCGAACCGATGGGCCAGGTGCAGGCGCAGATCGCGGTGTTCGGCGCCGGGCATGTCGGCCGCGCGCTGGTGCCGCTGCTCGCCAGTCTGCCGTGCCGGGTGCGCTGGATCGATTCGCGGAAAGAGGAATTCCCCGAACAGGTCCCCCACGGCGTGCGTAAAATCGTCGCCGAAGAGCCTGTGGATGAAATCGACGACCTGCCCGTCGGCAGCTACTGCATCGTCATGACCCACAACCATCAGCTCGACCTGGAACTCACCGCCGCGATCCTCAAGCGCAACGACTTCGCTTACTTCGGCCTGATCGGTTCGAAGACCAAACGGGCCAAGTTCGAACATCGCCTGCGTGATCGCGGTTTCGACAGCGGCGTCGTGCAACGCATGCGCTGCCCGATGGGCATTGGCGAAGTCAAAGGCAAACTGCCTGTGGAAATCGCCATCTCCATCGCCGGCGAAATCATCGCCACCTATAACGCCAATTTCGGCCAGCACAGCGCCAGCGCCGAACCGATTGCCAAACTGCTGCCGGTTTCCCGGCGCAGTCAGGCCGCCAAACTCAAAGCCTCAAACTGATTAGAGAACCCTCATGCCTCTGACTCGCAAAGCCTACCGCGCCGCCATCCTGCACAGCATCGCCGACCCCGCCGAAGTCGGGATCGAAGCCTCCTACGAATATTTCGAGGACGGCCTGCTGGTGGTCGATGGCGGCAAGATCAGCGCCCTCGGCCACGCCAGCGAACTGCTGCCGACCCTGCCGGCGGACATCGAGATCAGCCACTATCAGGACGCGCTGATCACCCCGGGCTTCATCGACACCCACATCCACCTGCCGCAAACCGGCATGGTCGGGGCCTACGGCGAGCAACTGCTGGACTGGCTCAACACCTACACCTTCCCGTGCGAAAGCCAGTTCGGTGACAAGGCCCACGCCGACGACGTGGCCGATATCTTCATCAAGGAACTGCTGCGTAACGGCACCACCACCGCACTGGTGTTCGGCAGCGTGCACCCGCAATCGGTGAACTCGTTCTTCGAGGCGGCCGAGAAGCTCGACCTGCGGATGATCGCCGGCAAGGTGATGATGGACCGCAACGCGCCGGACTACCTGACCGACACCGCCGAATCCAGCTACGTCGAGAGCAAGGCGCTGATCGAACGCTGGCACGGCAAGAGCCGCCTGCACTACGCGGTCACCCCGCGCTTTGCGCCGACCAGCACCCCGGAGCAACTGACCCTCGCCGGCCAACTGCTGACCGAATATCCGGATCTGTACATGCAGACCCACATCAGCGAGAACCTCAAGGAAATCGAGTGGGTCAAGGAACTGTTCCCGGAGCGCAAGGGCTATCTGGACGTCTACGATCACTACCAACTGCTCGGCGAGCGCTCGGTGTTCGCCCACGGCGTGCACCTGTGCGACGACGAATGTGCACGTCTGGCGGAAACCGGCTCGGCGATCTCGTTCTGCCCGACCTCGAACTTCTTCCTCGGCAGCGGTCTGTTCAACTTGCCGATGGCCGAGAAGCACAAACTGAACGTCGGCCTCGGTACTGACGTCGGCGGCGGCACCAGTTTCTCGCTGCTGCAAACCCTGAACGAAGCCTACAAAGTCATGCAGTTGCAAGGCGCGCGGCTGAGTCCGTTCAAGTCGCTGTATCTGGCGACGCTGGGCGGTGCGCGGGCACTGCGTCTGGAAGACAAGATCGGCAACCTGCAACCGGGTTCAGACGCCGACTTCCTGGTGCTGGATTACAACGCCACGCCACTGCTCAGCTTTCGCCTGAAACAGGCCAACAACATTGCCGAAACGTTGTTTGTGCTGATGACGCTGGGCGATGACCGCACGGTGCAGCAGACTTATGCGGCGGGGGCTTTGGTGCATCAGCGCTGAGTTTTCTCCAGGCATAAAAAATCCCCCGGTGGTATTCACCCCGGGGGATTTTTTGTTGCCTGTAGGAAGATCAAAAGATCGCAGCCTGCGGCAGCTCCTACATTGGATCGCACGCTCCTGTAGGAGCTGCCGAAGGCTGCGATCTTTTAAAGCTTGGCCGCAGGACGCCCAGGCTTCTTGGTCTGCAACAGATGCGAGAACACTGCATGCAGATCATCCGACGCACTTTCCTCATCGAGGTTGAGCTTGCTGTCGATGTGATCCATGTGATGCATCATCAGGTCCACCGCCAGCTCACCGTTGCGCGCTTCGATGGCGTCGATCAACTGAGTGTGCTCGTCGTAGGAGCAATGCGAGCGGTTGCCGCTCTCGTACTGGGCGATGATCAGCGAGGTCTGCGAGACCAGGCTGCGCTGGAAGCTGATCAGAGGTGCATTCTTCGCCGCTTCGGCGAGTTTCAGGTGGAATTCGCCCGACAGACGGATACCGGCCCCGCGATCGCCACGGGAGAAGCTGTCGCGTTCATCGTTGACCATCTGACGCAATTCGGCGATCTGCTCGGCGGTGGCGTGCTGCACGGCCAGTTCGGTGATCGCGCGCTCCACCAGACGCCGGGCCATGAACACCTGACGCGCTTCTTCAACGCTCGGGCTGGCGACGACCGCGCCACGGTTCGGCCGCAACAGCACCACGCCTTCATGGGCCAGACGCGACAGCGCGCGGCGAATGATGGTGCGGCTGACCCCGAAGATTTCCCCCAGCGCTTCTTCGCTCAATTTTGTACCGGGCGCCAGACGCTGTTCGAGGATGGCCTCGAAGATATGCGCGTAGACAATATCGTCCTGGGTTCCGCTGCGGCCGGCTTTGCCTGCTCGCGGTTGTTTCTTGAGGGGTTGCAACTGTTCGTTCATGGGCACTCGAGTCGGGAGAACTGCGGCGAATAGACCGTGACTGTAATACGGCACAGTAGGTCGCTGGCAAGTATCGCGTAAAAAACAGCGCGATTGTACACAATGAATAGTGGCAACACGACTGTACGGCTGTTTGTGACCACGGCTGTATTGCAACGATCCGTTACGATTGAGTTTAGGCTTGATCGCCGAATCCGCCTTTGCGTACAACGGCTCTTATTTAGGAGCTGCCGAAGGCTGCGATCTTTTGACTTTGATTTCTAGCAGCAAGATCAAGAGATCGCAGCCTTCGACAGCTCCTACACAGGGTTCAGCGTAATTGCGGGGATCTTCATCTGTATAAGGAACACCGCCGTCATGAACGACGCCACCTACACCCGCCTGCGCCCCCTCGCCGACACTTCGCCCTCGGCCATCGTCGCCGGTTTCATCGCGATGATGACCGGCTACACCAGTTCGCTGGTGCTGATGTTCCAGGCCGGGCAAGCGGCGGGCCTGAGCAGCGGGCAGATTTCTTCGTGGATCTGGGCGATCTCGATTGGCATGGCGGTGTGCTCGATCGGCCTGTCGCTACGCTATCGCACGCCAATCACCATCGCCTGGTCGACACCGGGTGCAGCCTTGTTGATCACCAGCCTGGGCGGCGTCACCTATGGTGAGGCCATCGGCGCCTACATCACCTGCGCGGTGCTGGTAACGATTTGTGGCCTGACCGGCAGCTTCGAACGATTGGTGAAAAAGATTCCGGCGTCGCTGGCGGCAGCGTTGCTGGCGGGGATTCTGTTCAAGATCGGCAGCGAAATCTTCGTCGCCGCGCAACACCGCACCGGGCTGGTGCTGGGGATGTTCTTCACTTATCTGCTGGTCAAACGCCTGTCACCGCGTTACGCGGTGCTCGCCGCATTACTGATCGGCACCGCGCTGTCGGGCTTCATGGGTCTGCTGAATTTCAGCGGTTTCCATCTGGAACTGGCGACGCCAGTCTGGACCACGCCGCACTTCTCGCTGGCCGCAACCATCAGCATCGGCATTCCGCTGTTCGTGGTGGCGATGACCTCGCAGAACATGCCCGGCATCGCCGTGCTGCGCGCCGACGGCTACAACGTCCCGGCTTCACCGCTGATCACCAGCACCGGCATCGCCTCGCTGATGCTGGCGCCGTTCGGCTCTCATGGCATCAACCTCGCGGCGATCAGCGCAGCCATCTGCACCGGGCCGCACGCCCATGAGGACCGCAACAAGCGCTACACCGCCGCAGTCTGGTGCGGGATTTTTTACGGGATTGCCGGCGTATTCGGCGCTACGTTGGCGGCGCTGTTTGCCGCGTTGCCAAAAGAACTGGTGCTGTCGATTGCCGCACTGGCGCTGTTCGGTTCGATCATCAACGGCCTGAGCATTGCCATGACCGAAGTGAAGGAACGTGAGGCGGCGCTGATTACCTTCATGGTCACGGCGTCGGGGTTGACGCTGTTTTCCATCGGGTCGGCGTTCTGGGGGATTGTCGCGGGGGTTTTGACGTTATTGATTTTGAATTGGCGTAAAGCCTGAAAGCAAAAGATCGCAGCCTGCGGCAGCTCCTACAGCGATCAGTGTAGGAGCTGCCGAAGGCTGCGATCTTTTGATCTTGCAAAAAAAACGGCGACCCTCAGGTCGCCGTTTTTTTCAGTATCACTTGGCCGCGTTGATCGGCTTTTCCGGATACCAGACGTCCAGCAGCGGGCTGACGGTCATGCCGGTCAGTTCGCTACGGTTTTTCAGCCAGGCTTCAACGGCAGCGCGCTGCTCTTCGTTGACCGAGCCACGCTTCTGCAGGCAAACCAGACCGAAGTCATCGCCGCCAACATAACCCAGACCGTTGGCTTCCATGGCTTCTTTGATGAATGCTTCGAGGAAAGCGTCAATGGCTTCTTCGGACAAGTCTTCTTTGAAGTCCAGGTTCAGTTCGAAACCCAGCTCTTGGAATTCATCAACGCACAGTTTTTTGCGCAGACGCTGGGAACGGTTAGTCGCCATTGGAACAATCCTCTTAAGTAATAACGGCCGGCACTTTACCAGTTTAAGCGGTCAATTGCCCGACTCTATGGGCGCGATGGCGACCGCCCGTAAAAAAAATAACCAAATGGCCGCCCCGGGCAAGGCACAAGCTGTTACACCTTGGGGCATAATGCCGACACTTTCATGACCACTGAGGGCTTTTTCATCCATGCCCTCGTTATTTTTCCCCTCTTCTGCAGGGTTTTATTTCATATGATCAAATCGTTGCGTCCTCTGTTTCTTGCCGGCCTTCTTCTGCCTCTGGCCCTGCCGGTTTCTGCGGCCACTATCAATACCGCCCTCACCCCTAACGTTGAAAAAGCCCTCAAGGCCAGCAAGCTGCAGCCGACCGCGCTGTCGCTGGTAATGATCCCGCTCGACGGCCCGGGCAATCCGACCGTTTACAACGCCGACGTCTCGGTCAACCCGGCTTCGACCATGAAACTGGTCACCACCTACGCCTCGCTGGAAATGCTCGGCCCCAACCATCAGTGGAAAACCGAGTTCTACACCGACGGCGACCTCAGTGGCGGCATTCTCAACGGCAACCTGTACCTCAAGGGTGGCGGCGATCCGAAGCTGAACATGGAAAAACTCTGGCTGTTGATGCGCGACCTGCGCGCCAACGGCGTGACCCAGGTCACCGGCGATCTGATCCTCGACCGCAGCTTCTTCATCCAGCCGCAACTGCCCGAGTTCAACGACGACGGCAATGACGAGAACAAGCCGTTCCTGGTCAAACCCGACTCGCTGCTGGTCAACCTCAAGGCCCTGCGCTTCGTCGCGCGCAATGACGGGGGCCGGGTGCTGATCTCGGTGGAGCCGCCGATTGCCAGCGTGCGCATCGAAAACACGGTCAAGGCGCTCAACTCCAAGCAGTGCACCGGTGGCGTGCGCTACAACCCGGTGACCCAGCCTGATGGCAGCGTGACCGTGACTGTCGCCGGTCAGCTGGGCGAAGGCTGCAGCTCGCAGACTTATCTGTCGCTGCTCGACCACGCGACCTACACCGCTGGCGCCGTGCGTGCGATCTGGAAAGAACTGGGCGGCAGCATCCAGGGCAAGGATCGCCTCGCCGCGACCCCGAGCAGCGCCAAGCTGCTGGCCCGCGCCTACTCGCCGGATCTGGCGGAAATCATCCGCGACATCAACAAATACAGTAACAACACCATGGCCCAGCAGCTGTTCCTGAGCCTTGGCCAGAAGTACCGCAACGAAGCCGACGGTGACGACGCCAAGGCCGCACAACGCGTAGTCCGCCAGTGGCTAGCGAAGAAAGGCATCACCGCGCCGCACCTGGTGATGGAGAACGGCTCCGGGTTGTCCCGCGCCGAACGCGTCAGCGCCCGCGAGATGGCCAACATGCTGCAAGCCGCCTGGCACAGCCCGTACGCCGCCGAGTACATCAGCTCGCTGCCGATTGCCGGCACCGACGGCACCATGCGCAAACGCCTGAAGACCACAGCGATGCGCGGCGAGGCCCACGTCAAGACCGGCACCCTGAACACCGTGCGCGCGATTGCCGGCTTCAGCCGCGACGTCAACGGCAACACCTGGGCGGTGGTGGCGATCCTCAACGACAAGGCCCCGTTCGGCGCATCGTCGGTGCTGGATCAGGTGCTGCTGGATCTGTACAAGCAGCCGCGCCTGCCGCAGACGGCTTCAGCCCTGTAATAAAAAGCAAAAGATCGCAGCTTGCGGCAGCTCCTACAGGGTGTACATCATTCCATGTAGGAGCTGCCGCAGGCTTCGATCTTTTGATCCTCTGCGGGATTGGCGTCAGGCCTAACTCATCTGCTCCACCCGATCACGCCCGCCCTGCTTCGCCGCATACACCCCCGAATCCGCCCGCAGCAGCAGGGCATCCGCGCCTTCCCCCGGACGCCAGCTGGCGATGCCGAAACTGGCCGTCACCACCCCGACCACATCCACCGGTGCACTGCGCAGGCCTTGCCACAACTCCACCGCCAGCATGTACGCATGCTCGCCGTCGATGTCCGGGCACAGCACCATGAATTCCTCGCCGCCGAGACGACAGAACACATCGGTACGCCGTAAACGATGGCCGATGCGCTCGCACACCGCCTGCAGCACCCGGTCGCCCACGGCATGGCCGTACTGGTCGTTGATGCGTTTGAAGTGGTCGATGTCGAGCATGATTACCGACAGCTCACCGCCGCCGCGCTCGACCCGGGCCATTTCGGTGGTCAGGCGTTCCTGGAAGTAGCGGCGGTTGTGGATACCGGTCAGCGAGTCGGTGACCGACAGCGCCCGCAATTCCTCTTCCACCCGTTTCAAGTCGGAAATGTCCGAGATGTAGCCGTGCCACAGCACGCCGCCGCCCGGCAGCTCTTCCGGCGTTGCCTCGCCGCGCACCCAGCGCAGGCCGCGCTCGGGCAACTGCACACGGTATTCCTCGCGCCATGGGCTGAGGCTGTCCGCCGAAGCACGGATCGAGCTGCGCACTCGCGAGACGTCTTGTGGATGGATGCGGGTGAAAATCGCCTCGGCATTGAGCAGCAGCACGTCCGGCTCCAGCTCGTAGATCTCGCGGATGCCGTCGCTGGCATAGATCACGCTGAAGCGCCCGTCGAATTCCATCTTGAACTGGTAGATGCCGCCGGGCACGTGGGCGCTGAGCTTTTTCAGCAATACATCCCGCGCCGCCAGCGCCTCGTGCACGCGCTTGCGCTCGGTGATGTCGATGCAAATCGCCAGATGCCCGACCCACAAACCCTGCTCATCGAGCACCGGGGTGGCGAGCATGTTCACCGGCAGATGACTGCCGTCGCTGCGCACCAGCGTCCACTCGCGCGCCTCATGACCGCCGACCTCGCCGCCCTCGACCAACATCGCGTGGCAGGTCGGAATGCTCTTGCCGTAACGCGCACTCAACTCCGCCGAACGCGCGGCCAGTTCTCGCGGCAGATGCAGGTTTTCCAGCGTCATGTGCCCGACCACATCGGCGCTGCTGTAGCCAAGCATCTGTTCCGCACCAGGGTTGAAGGTGTTGATCACCCCGCGCAGGTCGGTGGCGATGATTGCCACCTGGGTCGCGGCATTCAGCACGCCACGCAACTGACCGTGGGTGCCGCGCAATTCCTGCTCGCGGGCGTGCAGTTCCTGGGTGCGCAGTTCGACCATGCGCAAGGCGCGCTGGCGTTGACTGACCAGCACGTAAAGCAGTGCGCTGAGCAACAGACTCAGCAGCGCCCCCAGCACCACCAGGCTGCTGATTGACGAATGGTTGGCCTGCAGAAACGCTTCGCTGGGCTGCATGTCCACTTGATAGTCATGGTCGGCCATGCGCAACAGACGTGTGGCGGACAGATCACTGGCCCCGGCCTGGTTGGCGGACTCGTAGAGCACTTCATGCTGTTCATCGGTGGACAGGTCGAGAATGCGGACATTGAGGAAATCCTGGTGCTCCTCCGGCAGTCCGTCGGCCAGCAACTGCTGCATGCTGATCACCGCCATCACATAGCCTTGCGGCGGCCCTTTCGGCGCCCCTTCACGAGTGACCGGCGCCAGCAGCAAGACGCCCCGGGCATACGCCGGATCAATCCCCACCAGATGCAATGGCTGCGACACCACCATGTGCCCGGTGCGGTCGGCGCGTTCCAGCGTCACCCGGCGCAGCGGTTGCGCCAGCAAGTCGTAACCCAGCGGCGTGGGCAAGCGACTGAGGCTCTGGGTGTAGATCACCGGTACGTATTCGGGGCGATCAGCGGCGGTCTGCAACTGATCGTCAGCGTTCAGTTCACGAAAAGTGAACGTACTGAAGCCTTCGTTACGCACGGCTTGTTCGACCGCCGGGCGTTCGGCACGGCTGACCCGCGGCGCATAGGAATAGGCCTGGGTGCGTAATAGAAGCGGTTTGGCATAGCCGTCGAATTCGTTGCGTGAGACCGAATCGGAGTTGGCGAAGAAACGGCGCAGGCCGTCGAGACGCTGTTCCTGATCCTGGAAACGTTCTTCGATGCGGCTGTAACGCTCATTGGCCAGCAGCTGGAAGCGTTGGCGCAGTTGATGGTGAAACTGATTGAGGGTGGCCCAGGCGAGCAGCCCCGTGAGAATCCCGCCGGCGAGCAATACCAGCAGCGCGACCAGCCAGGCCGAGACGTCTTCGCTGATAAAACCCAGAATCTTTGGGCGCACGGGGTGCAACGACATAGGGGCAACTCACGACGCCATTGTTTCGGGGGGGGAAAACCCCATTGGCCATGAGTTGAGTTATAGCTATTAGCCATTAATTTGGCTAGCGCTGATCGGATCCAAGAGCCTTTAAAAATCAAGGCTCTGTGGATCCAACCCGCCCAAGCGTCAACGAGCCGTGATTTTCCAGGCGCGGTGGATCTTGGTGTTACGCGCAAAATCCGGATCGATGGTCTGCGCGCTGATTTCCTCGACCGCGTAACGCTCGGCCAGGTTCTCCTCCAGCTGGAACTTGCGGAAGTTGTTGGAGAAATACAGCACGCCCCCCGGAGCCAGACGTGCCATGGCCAGGTCGATCAACTGCACCTGATCACGCTGCACGTCGAAGATGCCTTCCATGCGCTTGGAGTTGGAGAAGGTCGGCGGGTCGATGAAGATCAGGTCGTACTCGTCGCGGCTGCTTTCCAGCCACGCCATCACGTCGCCCTGCTCCAGACGGTTCTTGTCGGAGAAACCGTTCAGCGACAGGTTGCGCCGCGCCCAGTCGAGATAAGTCTTCGACAGGTCGACGCTGGTGGTGCTGCGCGCACCGCCCTTGGCCGCATGCACACTGGCGGTCGCGGTGTAGCAGAACAGATTGAGGAAGCGCTTGCCGGCCGCCTCTTTCTGAATGCGCATGCGCATTGGCCGGTGATCGAGGAACAGCCCGGTGTCGAGATAGTCAGTGAGGTTCACCAGCAGCTTGACGCCGCCTTCGCTGACCTCATTGAACTTGCCCTGCGCCGCCTGACGCTCGTATTGCTTGGTGCCGCTCTGACGCTCGCGGCGTTTGACCACCACGCGGCTCTTGTCGACGTTCAGCGCCTGCGGGATCGCCGCCAGGGCATCGAACATGCGCGCCGAGGCCTTTTCCGGATCGATCGACTTCGGCGCGGCGTATTCCTGCACGTGCACCCAGTCGTGGTACAGGTCGATGGCCATGGCGTATTCCGGCATGTCGGCATCGTAGACGCGGTAGCAGTCGATGCCTTCGCGTTTGACCCACTTGCTCATCGCCTTGAGGTTTTTCTGCAGGCGGTTGGCAAACATCTGCCCGCCTTCGCTCAGGCGCGGCTGCTCGACCACTGGCGCCGGGGCTGGCGTCGGTTTGATCGGGTTGCCGTTCTTGTTGAACTTGCGCTCTTGCGGCTCGTTCGGGGTCTGATCGTAGGCTGCTTGCTCGCGCTCGGCCTGACGCTGTTCCGGGGTCCGTCGTTCGCCCGTGACGAACTGGTCCGGCAGCACCTTGATCAGCAACAGTTTGCACGGCAGCGCGCCGTTCCAGAACGAATACTGTTTGTGGCTGCGAATGCCCATGCGCTTGCCCAGATCCGGGGCGCCGGTGAATACCGCCGCTTCCCAGTTCAGGCAGGCCTGACGCAGGCGCTCGCCAAGGTTCTGATAGAGGTAAAGCAGGCTGGCTTCGTCGCCCAGACGCTCGCCGTACGGCGGGTTGCAGATCACCAGACCTTTCTGGTTCTGGTCCGGACGCGGCTCGAAGGTCGCGACTTCGCCCTGATAGATCTTGATCCACTCGCTCAGACCGGCACGCTCGACGTTATTGCGGCCCGGTTGAATCAGGCGCGGGTCGGCTTCGTATCCGCGAATCCACAGCGGCGGCTTGGCCAGACCGGCGGCGGCACGCTCAACAGCTTCTTCATGGAGTTTTTTCCACAGCGCCGGAACGTGGCCGAGCCATGCGGTGAAGCCCCACTGCTCACGGCGCAGGTTCGGCGCCATGTCGGCGGCGATCATCCCCGCTTCGACGAGGAACGTACCGACACCGCACATCGGGTCAGCCAGCGCGCCGCCTTCGGCCGCAATGCGCGGCCAGCCGGAACGGATCAGAATCGCTGCCGCGAGGTTTTCCTTCAGCGGTGCCGCGCCCTGCTGCAGGCGGTAGCCGCGCTGGTGCAGGCTGTGGCCGGAAAGGTCGAGGGACAGGATCGCTTCGCCGCGATCCAGGCGCAGATGAATGCGCAGGTCCGGGTTGAGCTTGTCGATGCTTGGGCGGTCGCCCTGCGGGGTGCGCAGTTTGTCGACGATGGCGTCTTTGACTTTCAGCGCGCCGAAGTGGGTGTTGTCGATGCCCGAGCCGTGGCCGCTGAATTCGACGGCCAAGGTGCCGTCGGCGAGCATGTGATCCTGCCACTCGACATCAAGCACGCCGTGGTACAGGTCTTCGGCGTCTTTCATCGGGAAACGCTTGAGCACCAGCAACACCCGGTTGGCCAGACGCGACCACAGGCACAGGCGATAAGCGGTTTCCATGGTCGCCATGCCACGCACGGCGGAGGTGTGCTCGCGGGCTTCTTCAAGGCCAAGCCCGACGGCTTCCTCGATGAGCAGGCCTTCAAGGCCTTTGGGGCAAGTGAGGAAGAGTTCGAAACGGTCGGACATGGTATTTCCAGAGCCTTTGGCTAGTGAACCGGCAACGCATTGCCGATCCGGTTTTCAATCAGGCGCTTTTCTAAAAGAGCGCCCGCGTGGCACGAAGGTGTGCCGTTCCATCCCCGCTGCTCGGGTTAAAAGAGCTTAGATGCAAGGACAGTTATTAAAGTTGATGAAACAAAATGACTCAAAGCAACCCTTCGTCGAATATTACCCCAGCGTAAACGTGGGTCATTCTCACTAAAGGATTAACCCCATCATCCAGTGCGGGGCCGATCATACCGGGGTTTGCTGAAAAAACGTTCATGAAACCGGTCGTTACTTATGGCTGTAGCACTATTTTCGTTACGTCCTTATGACAAAACGATCATTCCCTCGGTGTGACTCATTGGTTAGAACTGACCACAGGTTGACGTCGCAACGGCGTCAACACCTTGGCTCGCCACGCCGGCAGCGAGCCGCCCAACGGCAGAGTTTTTTCTGCCAGACCTCGGTTGAGGTCAACGCGACGAAAACAGTCAACAAGTGAGGGAAACACCCTATGAGAAGACTTAAGCGTGATCCGTTGGAAAGAGCATTTTTGCGCGGATATCAATATGGCGTTGGTGGCAAATCCCGCGAGCTTTGCCCATTTACTCTACCGTCGGTACGCCAAGCCTGGATCAACGGCTGGCGAGAAGGACGCGGCGACAACTGGGACGGTATGACCGGCACTGCGGGGATCCACAGACTCAACGAACTTCACGCCGTCGGCTGACACAGGGCACTTATTGCAACACGACAATCTGAATTTCTAGCGACTTACCATGCACGTCCTTCCCGGACGGCGGGCTACGGCCCAGGGGCTCCTTCGAGGAGCCCTTTTTTATGCCCGCCCCGGACGATACAGATCCCTGTGGCGAGGGGATTCATCCCCGATGGGCTGCGAAGCGGCCCCGAATCCATCCACCCAAGTGTGCCAGGCGAACGACGGAAGCAAATTTTACGACTGCTGCGCAGCCGATCGGGGATAAATCCCCTCGCCACAGAGCCCTCAGAAAACCTCAGCGCAGCGCGGCGATCGCGTCCACCGATTCACGAATCAGCGCCGGGCCCTTATAGATGAAGCCCGAGTAAATCTGCACCAGGCTCGCACCCGCGGTGATCTTCTCCGCCGCATGCTTGCCTTCGGTGATGCCACCTGCCGCGATGATCGGCAACCGACCACCCAGCTCACCAGCCAATACCTTCACGGTATGCGTGCTCTTCTCACGCACGGGAGCGCCGGACAGACCGCCCGCCTCGTCACCGTGCTCCATGCCTTCGACGCCGACGCGACTCAGGGTGGTGTTGGTGGCGATCACTGCGTCCATTCCGGTTTCGATCAGTGCCTGAGCCACCTGCGCCGTTTCTTCGTCGGTCATGTCCGGAGCGATCTTGATCGCCAGCGGTACGTGCTTGCCGTGGCGCAGGGCCAGTTCGGCGCGGCGCGTGGCCAGATCCGCCAGCAACTGCTTGAGCGAATCACCGAACTGCAGGCTGCGCAGGCCCGGGGTGTTCGGCGAGCTGACGTTGACCGTGACATAGCTGGCGTGGGCATACACCTTGTCCAGGCAAATCAGATAGTCGTCCACCGCGCGCTCGACCGGAGTGTCGAAGTTCTTGCCGATGTTGATCCCCAGCACGCCCTTGTATTTGGCCGCCGCGACCCGCGCCAGCAGGTTATCCACACCGAGGTTGTTGAAGCCCATGCGATTGATGATCGCCTCGGCTTCCGGCAGACGGAAGATCCGTGGTTTCGGGTTGCCCGGCTGCGGACGCGGGGTCACGGTGCCGATTTCGACAAAACCGAAACCCAGTTGCGAGAAACCGTCGATGGCCGCGCCGTTCTTGTCCAGACCGGCCGCCAGCCCCACCGGGTTCGGGAAGTCCAGGCCCATGACCGTCACCGGCACGTTCGCCGGCTTCTTGCACAGCATGCCGTTGAGGCCCAAACGCCCACCCGCGCCGATCAAATCCAGCGACAGATCGTGGGAGGTTTCCGGGGAAAGTTTGAACAACAGCTGACGGGCCAGGGTGTACATGGGCGGCGATGACTCGGGCGGCGAAAAGAGGCGGCGATTATAGCCGGGCAACGTCCCCCGGCGCGAGGCACACAGGTAAATCAGCCTGACTGGCATATGCCTTGCACTTTCAGGGGTATCAGCCCACAGGCCAATGGCGGCGTGCGGGCACGGACAATGGCGCCGTTCGGAGGTTTTGCCTTAGCAAAGCCTGGGACGGCGTTTTTTTTGAGGGTGGCTTTATATGAGTGATTCGTCCGTCGGGCCGCTAGCCTGGGTCAACGGCAGTGATGCCCCGGAAAAGAGTGTGATCAACCTCGGCTTCATGGCCCTGAGCGATTGCGCCTCGGTGGTCGTGGCCGCAACACAGGGCTTTGCCCAGCCCTACGGCCTGACGATCAACCTCAAGCGCCAGGCGTCCTGGGCGACCTTGCGCGACAAACTGGTCAGCGGCGAACTGGATGTGGCCCACAGCCTGTATGGGCTGATTTACGCGGTGCACCTGGGCATCGGTGGCGTGGCGCCGAGCGACATGGCGGTGCTGATGGGGCTGAACCAGAACGGCCAGAGCCTCAACCTGTCCCACGGTTTGCAGCAACTGGGCGTGACCAGTCCTGAAGCGCTGGATTGGCAGGCGCACCAAACCCGCGCAAAACTGACCTTCGCCCAGACCTTTCCCACCGGCACCCATGCCATGTGGCTGTATTACTGGCTGGCGAGTCAGGGCATTCATCCGTTGCAGGACGTCGACAGCGTGGTGGTACCGCCGCCGCAAATGGTCGCTCACCTGCAAGCCGGGCGCATCGATGGCTTCTGCGTCGGTGAGCCGTGGGCGGCCAGCGCCGTGCAACAGGATCTGGGATTCACTCTCGCCACCAGCCAGAGCATCTGGCCCGACCACCCGGAAAAGGTCCTTGGCTGCACCCGCGCGTTCATCGAGCAATACCCCAACACCGCCCGGGCGCTGGTGATGGCGATCCTCGAGGCCAGCCGCTTCATCGAGCAAAACCCGGAAAACCGCCGCAGCACCGCGCAGTTGCTGAGCGCCCCGGAGTATCTCGACGCTCCACTGTCCTGCATCGAGCCGCGTTTTCTCGGTGATTACGCCGATGGCCTCGGCAATCGCTGGCAGGACCCGCACGCCTTGCGCTTTCACGGCAACGGCGAGGTGAATCTGCCGTACCTGTCCGACGGCATGTGGTTCATGACCCAATTCCGCCGTTGGGGCCTGTTGCGCGAGGATCCCGACTACCTCGCGGTGGCCCGCCAGGTCCAACAATTGGACATCTATCGCGAAGCGGCCACCGCCGTCGGTGTCGCCGCGTGGGGCAAGGAAATGCGCAGTAGCCAGTTGCTCGATGGCAAAGTCTGGGACGGCAGCGATCCGGCTGGTTACGCCCGCAGTTTCAAGCTGCACGCCCTGAGCGACGCCGCTCCTCTGCTCGCTCGCCGCTGACAGGAGGCCGCCAACATGCTGCGCATTCTGCTGATCAACGACACCGCGAAGAAAGTCGGGCGCCTGAAGGCCGCGCTGACCGAGGCCGGTTTCGAGGTCATCGATGAGTCCGGTCTGACCATCGACCTGCCGGCCCGCGTCGAAACGGTGCGCCCGGACGTGATTCTGATCGATACCGAGTCACCGAGCCGCGATGTCATGGAGCAAGTGGTGCTGGTCAGCCGCGACCAGCCCCGGCCGATCGTGATGTTCACCGACGAACACGACCCGGGGGTGATGCGCCAGGCGATCAAGTCCGGGGTCAGTGCCTACATCGTCGAGGGCATTCACGCCCAGCGCCTGCAGCCGATTCTCGATGTGGCCATGGCGCGCTTCGAAAGCGATCAGGCCTTGCGCGCGCAACTGCTGGCCCGCGACCAGCAACTGGCGGAGCGCAAACGCATCGAACAGGCCAAAGGGCTGCTGATGAAAATGAAGGACTGCAACGAGGAAGAGGCCTACACCCTGATGCGCCGCCAAGCCATGAGTCGCCAGCAGAAACTGATTCAGGTGGCGGAGCAGATCATTGCCATGAGTGAGTTGCTTGGCTGAAAACCGCTGAGCGCTTGAAAAGCCCCTCACCCTAACCCTCTCCCAGAGGGAGAGGGAACTGATTGGGGGATGGCGCAGTGATATGCCGACCTGAACGATGTTGGGTGAATTCATAATCGACTCGGTCGTTCACGTCGCTGAATTCGTTGGAACAACTCGATCAGTCCCCTCTCCCTATGGGAGAGGGGACTGATTGGGCGATAGCGCAGTGATATGCCGACCTGAACGATGTTGGGTGAATTCATAATCGACTCGGTCGTTCACGTCGCTGAATTCGTTGGAACAACTCGATCAGTCCCCTCTCCCTATGGGAGAGGGTTAGGGTGAGGGGCTTTTGATCTTTCACGTGTTGGCACAAATCTGGCTAAGCATTCAGCACAGGTAACCAACGGCGGTTGCCCACCCACGACAAAGACGTCGCTCACCCGTTCGCCCCACCGGCGTAGCAGGTAGCGGCGTTTTTGCGTTTTGGCCCCACAGCCCGGGGCCGGTGGTGCGGCCGTGGCGGCGCGCCACCTGCTGTGACTCCTTTCGAGACTCTTTTCAGCTGAGGTGCGCGATGAATTCAAGCTTCTGGAAATCCGGCCACATCCCGACCCTGTTCGCAGCGTTCCTGTATTTCGACCTGAGTTTCATGGTCTGGTACCTGCTCGGTCCGCTGGCGGTGCAGATCGCCGCCGACCTGCACTTGACCACGCAACAACGTGGTCTGGTGGTGGCGACACCGATTCTCGCCGGCGCGGTGTTGCGCTTTGTGATGGGCATGCTGGCGGATCGTCTGTCGCCGAAAACCGCTGGTCTGATCGGTCAGGTGATCGTGATCTGCGCGCTGTTTGGCGCCTGGAAACTCGGCATCCACAGTTATGAACAGGCGCTGATTCTGGGACTGTTCCTCGGCATGGCCGGTGCTTCGTTTGCCGTCGCCCTGCCGCTGGCTTCGCAGTGGTATCCACCGCAGCATCAGGGTAAGGCGATGGGCATCGCCGGCGCCGGTAACTCCGGCACCGTGTTCGCCGCGCTGATCGCCCCGGTGCTGGCTGCGGCGTTCGGCTGGAGCAACGTATTCGGTTTCGCCCTGATTCCGTTGATCTTGACGCTGGTGCTGTTCGCCTGGCTGGCAAAAAACGCCCCGCAGCGGCCCAAGGCCAAAGCCATGGCCGACTACTTCAAGGCCCTCGGCGACCGCGACAGTTGGTGGTTCATGTTTTTCTACAGCGTCACCTTCGGCGGCTTTATCGGTCTGGCCAGCGCCCTGCCCGGCTACTTCAACGACCAATACGGCCTGAGCCCGGTGACCGCCGGTTACTACACCGCTGCCTGCGTGTTCGGTGGCAGCCTGATGCGTCCACTGGGCGGCGCGTTGGCGGATCGCTTCGGTGGCATCCGCACCTTGTTGGCGATGTACACCGTAGCGGCAATCTGCATCGCCGCTGTCGGTTTCAACCTGCCCAGTTCCTACGCCGCACTGGCGTTGTTCGTCTGCACCATGCTCGGTCTCGGCGCCGGCAACGGCGCGGTGTTCCAGTTGGTGCCGCAACGTTTTCGCCTGGAGATCGGCGTGATGACCGGGCTGATCGGCATGGCCGGCGGCATTGGCGGTTTTGCCCTGGCGGCCGGCATGGGCGCGATCAAGCAAAGCACCGGCAGCTATCAACTGGCGCTGTGGTTGTTCGCCAGCCTCGGCGTGTTGGCGTGGTTCGGTCTGCACGGGGTCAAGCGTCGCTGGAGAACCACCTGGGGTTCGGCCGCAGTGACCGCTGCGCGAGTCTGAGGCGTCAATGCCCCTGCAACTGAGCTTTGCCCAGGCCAGCGCCACCGGCCCGCGCGCGGAAAATCAGGACGCCCTGCGCCTGGTGACGCCCGCCCCGGCGCTGGCCGCCAGCAAAGGCTATCTGGTCGCCATCGCCGACGGTGTCAGCCAATGCGCCGACGGCGGCCTGGCCGCACGCTCGACCCTGCAAGCATTGGCACTGGACTACTACGCCACACCGCAAACCTGGAGCGTGGCCCAAGCGCTGGATCGCCTGCTGCTCGCGCAAAATCGCTGGTTACAGGCCAATGGCGGCGGGCAACCGTTGCTGACCACGGTCAGCGCGCTGGTCCTGCGCGGTCGGCGTTTCACCCTGGCCCACGTCGGCGATTGCCGGGTCTATCGCTGGCAGGCCGACGCTTTGCAGCGGATTTCGCAGGATCATGTCTGGGAGCAGCCGGGCATGCAGCACGTGCTCAAACGCGCGCTGGGGCTGGATCAGCATCTGGTACTGGATTTTCTCGACGGTGAATTACGCGAGGGCGAATGTTTCGTGCTGCTCAGCGATGGCGTGTGGTCGTCGCTGGGCGATACCGCAATCGCGGCGATTCTGCGCGATCAGCCGGATCTCGATAGCGCCGCATACACGTTGGTCAACGCTGCGCATCTGGCCGGCAGTCAGGACAATGCCAGTGCGCTGCTGGTGCGGGTCGATGCGCTCGGCGAAGCGAGTATCGGCGATGCACTGATCCATTTGCAGCAATGGCCACTGCCGCCGCCGCTGAAGACCGGGCAGATTTTTGAAGGCTGGCAGGTGCAGGGCGTTGTCGCTCAAAGTCAGCAATCGCTGCTTTACCGGGTCATCGATGAGCAAGGTCGGGGCTGGTTGTTGAAAACCCTGCCGGCGCGGCTGGCCGATGATCCCCAGGCCGGGCAAGCCTTGCTGTCGGAAGAATGGTTCCTCAAGCGTGTCGCCGGGCGGCATTTTCCTGAAGTCCACAGCGGCACTCAGCGTCAGCATTTGTACTACGTGATGCGCGAATATTCCGGGATGACGTTGGCGCAGCTGTTTCAAAACCACCCTGCATTGCCGCTGGCGCAGTGGCAGGAGATTGCCGAGCGTTTGCTGCGGGCGGTAGGCCTGCTGCATCGGCGGCAGATTCTGCACCGCGACATCAAGCCGGAAAACCTGCATCTGGGTGACGATGGAGAGTTACGCCTGCTGGATTTCGGTCTGGCGTACTGCTCCGGTCTGTCCGAAGACGCACCGTCAACGCTGCCGGGAACACCCAGCTATATCGCCCCGGAAGCCTTTCGCGGCGAGCCACCGAGTGCGCAACAGGATCTGTACGCGGTGGGCGTGACCCTGTTTTTCCTGCTGACCGGGCACTTTCCCTATGGCGAGATCGAAGCCTTTCAACGGCCACGATTCAGCGTGCCGGGGAGTGCTGGCCGCTACCGCCCGGACGTGCCGGAATGGATTGCGCAAAGTCTGGAGCGCGGCGTGGCGGCGGATCCGCAACAGCGCTTTGAAACGGCTGAGGAATGGTTGCTGGTGCTGGAACAAGGTGAGCGGCGCAGTTTGAGTGTGCGACCCAGGCCTTTGCTGGAACGTGAGCCGTTGAAGGTCTGGCGAACGCTGGCGTTGCTGGCCCTGCTGGGGAATCTGGTGCTGCTGGTGGTGTTGTTTCATCACCCTTGAAAGATCGCAGCCTTCGGCAGCTACTGCAGGTGTACGCAATTCTCTGTAGGAGCTGCCGAAGGCCGCGATCTTTTGATCCGGCGCTCCAAAAAAGCGCAACACGCCTCCAGAAAGTGCAGCGAGACATCCCCGATCAAGCCAATGGCCCAGCAATTACAGCCTTCCGGGCAATTGGCACAACCACTGCATTACCCCTCTCACCATACATAAAACCCAGCCTTCAACGACGAAGGCCGGGCTTCCCGAGAGAACGGGACCAGGACAAAGGCGTCCTCGCTAGGCAACTAGCGGGACGCCTTTTTTTGTTTGCGCAACATTTGTCGAGCACGGCCTGACTGCCCACAAGAGGCCAGCCACCGCTCCCCGGAGAACCTGATGAAAAAACTCAAACTGGTGATGATCGGCAATGGCATGGCCGGGGTTCGCACCCTGGAAGAACTGCTCAAGCTGAGCAACGAGCTGTACGACATCACGGTCTTCGGCGCCGAACCGCACACCAACTACAACCGCATCCTGCTGTCGCCGGTGCTGGCCGGTGAACAGACCTTCGAAGAAATCGTGCTCAACGACCTCGACTGGTACCTGGAAAACCACATCAAGTTGCTGCTCAACCGCAAGGTGGTGCAGATCGACCGAGTCAAACGCCGGGTGATCGCCGAGGACGGCACCGAGGCTGAATATGATCGCCTGCTGATCGCCACCGGCTCGACGCCGTTCATCCTGCCGATTCCGGGCAATGACTTGCAGGGTGTGATCGGCTACCGCGACATCGCCGACACCCAGGCGATGATCGACACCGCCAAAACCCACAAACACGCGGTAGTCATCGGCGGCGGCCTGCTCGGCCTCGAAGCCGCCAACGGCCTGATGCTGCGCGGCATGCACGTCACCGTGGTGCACATCGGCGAATGGCTGCTGGAGCGACAGCTGGACAAGACCAGCGGCCAACTGCTGCAAACGGCGCTCGAAGCCCGTGGCCTGCATTTTCGCCTGTGCGAACAGACGCAGGCCCTGCACGACGCGGGCAATGGCCGGGTCGGCTCGGTGCAGTTCAAGAACGGCGAGATCATCCCTGCTGATCTGGTGGTGATGGCCGCCGGCATCCGCCCCAACACCGAACTGGCAGAACGCGCCGGCATCCCCTGCAACCGCGGGATTCTGGTCAACGACACCCTGCAAACCTACGATCCGCGCATCTATGCCATCGGCGAGTGCGCCAGTCATCGCGGCATCGCCTATGGCCTGGTGGCACCGCTGTTCGAGCAGGCCAAAGTCTGCGCGAACCACCTCGCGCAACTGGGTTTCGCCCGCTATCAGGGCTCGGTGACCTCGACCAAATTGAAAGTCACCGGCATCGACCTGTTTTCCGCCGGTGATTTCATGGGCGGCGAAGGCACCGAAACCATCACCCTCTCCGACCCGATCGGCGGCGTGTACAAAAAACTGGTGATCAAGGATGACGTGCTGGTCGGCGCCTGTCTGTACGGCGATACGGCAGATGGCGGTTGGTATTTCCGGCAGATTCGTGAGAATCACGCCATCGGCGAGATCCGCGATCACCTGATGTTTGGTGAAAATTCTATCGGCGACGTAGGACATCAGGGCCAGGACAAAGCCATGAGCATGGCCGACACTGCCGAAGTCTGCGGCTGCAACGGCGTGTGCAAAGGCACCATCGTCAAGGCGATTCAGGAACACGGCCTGTTCAGCGTCGATGACGTGAAGAAGCACACCAAGGCTGCCAGTTCCTGCGGCTCCTGCGCCGGGCTGGTCGAGCAGATCCTGATCAACACCGTCGGCGGCGCGGCGGACGTCAAACCGAAAAGCGAAAAAGCCATCTGCGGTTGCAGCGACCTCAACCACGGGCAGATCCGCCAGGCGATCCGCGAACAGCATCTGCTGACCATCGCCGACACCATGAGCTACCTCAACTGGCGCACCCCGAACGGCTGTGCCACCTGCCGGCCGGCGCTGAACTACTACCTGATTTCCACCTGGCCCGGCGAAGCCAGGGACGATCCGCAATCGCGCCTGATCAACGAACGCGCCCACGCCAACATTCAGAAGGACGGCACCTATTCGGTGGTGCCACGGATGTGGGGCGGCGTGACCAACCCCTCGGAATTGCGCCGGATTGCCGACGTGGCCGACAAGTACAACGTACCGATGGTCAAGGTCACCGGCGGTCAGCGCATCGACCTGCTGGGGATCAAGAAGCAGGACTTGCCTGGCGTCTGGAAAGACCTGGACATGCCGTCCGGCCACGCCTACGGCAAATCCATCCGCACCGTGAAAACCTGCGTCGGCAGCGAGTTCTGCCGCTTCGGCACGCAGAACTCGACACAACTGGGCATTGAGCTTGAGCACGACCTGTTCAACATGTGGTCGCCGCACAAAGTCAAACTCGCTGTCTCCGGATGCCCACGCAACTGCTCGGAAGCGGGGATCAAGGACGTAGGAATCATCGGTGTCGACTCCGGCTGGGAGATGTACATCGGCGGCAACGGCGGGATCAAGACCGAAGTCGCCGAGTTCTTCGTCAAGCTGAAGACCGCCGAGGAAGTCCGCGAATACAACGGCGCGTTCCTGCAGCTGTATCGCGAAGAAGCCTTTTACCTCGAACGCACCGTGCACTACCTGCAACGGGTCGGCATGGAGCACATCAAGCAGGCCGTGCTTGAAGATCCGGAGCGGCGCAAAGCCCTGAACGAGCGCCTGCAATTCTCCCTGTCGTTCGAACAAGACCCGTGGAAAGAGCGTCTGGCGCAGCCGCAACTGAAGAAAGAATTCGAGGTGATCCCTGTGAAAAACCTGGAGGTGCCGGCATGAATTGGCTCGATATCTGTGCCCTGGAAGAGATCAATGCCCTCGGTTCGCGGATCATTGCCGGGCCGAAAGGCGACATCGCGATTTTTCGTACAAGCGACGACGAAGTTTTCGCCCTCGACGATCGCTGCCCGCACAAGGGCGGGCCGTTGTCACAGGGTTTGATCTACGGCAAACGTGTGGCGTGCCCGCTGCACAACTGGCAGATCGACCTGCAAACCGGTGAAGCCCAGGCCCCGGACATCGGCTGCGCGCACCATCATCCGGCCCGGGTCGAAAACGGCCGCGTGCAGTTGGCACTGCGGGATGCGGTCTGATGAACCGCCAGACGACCGCCTCGACCTGCTGCTACTGCGGCGTCGGTTGCGGCGTGCTGATCGAGCATGACGGCGCGCGCATTCTCGGCGTCAGCGGCGATCCGGCGCACCCGGCCAACTTCGGCAAATTGTGCAGCAAAGGCTCGACCCTGCACCTGACCGGCGATCCGGCCGCCCGGGCGCTGTACCCGGAGCTGCGTCTGGGCAAAAGCCTGGCCCGCAGCCGTTGCGACTGGGATACGGCGCTGGATCACGCGACCCAGGTCTTTGCCGAGACCATCGCCGAACACGGCCCGGACAGCGTGGCGTTTTACATCTCCGGACAGTTGCTGACCGAGGACTATTACGCCTTCAACAAATTGGCGCGAGCGCTGGTCGGGACCAACAACATCGACAGCAATTCCCGACTGTGCATGTCGTCAGCGGTGGTCGGTTACAAGCGCAGCCTCGGCGCCGATGCGCCGCCGTGCAGCTATGAAGATCTGGAGCTCAGCGATTGCGTGATGATCGCCGGCAGTAACATGGCCTACGCCCACCCGGTTCTTTTCCGACGCCTTGAAGAGGCAAAATCGCGCCGACCGCAGATGAAGGTCATCGTCATCGATCCCCGACGCACCGACACCTGTGAGTTGGCGGACCTGCATCTGGCGATTTTGCCCGGCACCGATGTCGCTCTGTTCCATGGGATTTTGCATCTGCTGCTGTGGGAAGACTGGATCGACCGCGACTTCATCAAGGCGCACACCGACGGTTTGCCTGAACTGAAAAATCGGGTGCGCGATTACACCCCGCAAATGGTCGCGCAACTGTGCGGGATCAGTGTCGAGCAATTGCAGCAGTGCGCGGAATGGGTGGGGACGGCGCCGAGTTTCCTGTCGCTGTGGTGCATGGGCCTGAATCAGTCCACCGCTGGCAGCGCAAAAAACAGCGCGCTGATCAATCTGCACCTGGCCACCGGGCAAATCGGCCGCCCGGGTGCGGGACCTTTCTCGCTGACCGGTCAGCCGAATGCCATGGGCGGGCGGGAAACCGGCAGCCTGTCCAATTTGCTGCCCGGTCACCGGGAAGCGGCCAACCCCGAGCACCGCGCCGAAGTGGCAGCCTATTGGGGCGTCGATCAACTGCCTGAAAACATTGGACTGAGCGCCATCGAGCTGTTCGAGCGGATGCGCAGCGGCCAGATCAAGGCGCTGTGGATTGCCTGCACCAACCCCGCACAGTCCATGCCCGATCAACACGCGGTTCGCGAGGCCCTGCAGGCCTGCCCGTTCGTGGTGTTGCAAGAAGCCTTCCGTACCACCGAAACCGCCGCCTTCGCCGACCTGTTGTTACCCGCTGCCAGTTGGGGCGAGAAAGAAGGTTCGGTGACCAACTCCGAACGGCGCATTTCCCACGTGCGCCAGGCCATTCTCCCACCCGGTGAAGCGCGGCCGGACTGGGCGATCACCGTGGATTTCGCACGACGGCTGGAGCAACGTCTGCGTCCGCAACAACCGAGCCTGTTTGCTTTCGAGCATCCGGCGCAGTTGTTCGACGAATACAAGCAACTGACCCGTGGACGCGATCTGGACCTGTCAGGCCTCAGCCATCAATTGATCGATGAACTGGGACCGCAGCAGTGGCCCTTCCCCACCGGCGCCCGACAAGGCACCGCGCGTTTGTATGGCGACGGGATTTTTCCCACGGCCAACGGTCGTGCGCAATTCGTTGCCGATCCTTATCGCGCGGCCAAAGAACAACGCGATGCACGGTTTCCGCTGACGCTGATCACCGGCCGTCTGCGCGATCAATGGCACGGCATGAGCCGCACCGGCACCGCAGCGCAATTGTTCGGGCATGTCAGCGAAGCGCTGTTGAGCCTGCATCCGGACGAAATGCGCCGTCATCGTTTGCAGCCGGGAGATCTGGTCAACCTGAAGAGTCGACGCGGTGCGGTGATTGTGGCTGTCGGCAGCGACGACGGCGTGCGTCCGGGCCAGGCTTTTTTGCCGATGCACTGGGGCGAGCGCTTTCTCAAGGGCGGAGTAAACAGCCTGACCCTGGCGGCCTTCGACCCGCTGTCGAAGCAGCCCGAACTCAAGCACAGCGGCGTGCGTCTGGAACCGGTGAAGCTGCCATGGCAGCTCTTCGCACTCATCGAAGGCGATGTACAACGGCATTTCGAGACGCTACGACCGCTATGTGAGGCGTTTTCCTACGTCAGCCTCAGCCTTGCCGGACGTGAGCGGCCCGCACTGCTGATACGCGCTGCCAGCGCCACGGCGCCGGCGCCGCAACTGCTGCGCGATATCGATCAGTGTCTGGCGCTGCTCGACGGGCCGGTACTGGCCTACGACGACCCGCGTCGCGCCATCGGCAAACGGGTACGCATCGAAAACGGCCGCATCACCGCGATTCGCCTGGCCGGCGAAACCCTGGCCCGGCATTGGCTGCAGGGGCTGTGGCTGGAGGGCCGCGCCGATGAACAACTGCGGCGCTGGCTTTTGGCGCCGATGAGTGCGCCACCGGGCAGCGCCGGAATCCAGGTCGCAGCCGACAAAACCTTGTGCAACTGCCAAAACGTCAGCCACAGCGCGGTGTGTGCCGGGATTCGCCAGGGTCTCGATCTGCAAGGCCTCAAACAACAACTGGGATGCGGGACGCAATGCGGTTCGTGTGTCCCGGAAATCAAGCGCTTGCTGGCGGCCGGTGTGCAGCCGGCAAATGTCATCTGAAAAGGAAAAACACCATGAATGCGAAAGTCTGGCTGGTGGGTGCAGGCCCCGGTGATCCCGAGTTGCTGACACTCAAGGCGGTACGTGCGTTGCGCGAAGCGCACGTGGTATTGATCGACGATCTGGTCAATGTCGCAGTGCTGGACCATTGCCCCACCGCGCGAGTCATTGCCGTGGGCAAACGCGGCGGCTGTCGCTCGACACCGCAGGCGTTCATCCATCGGCTGATGTTGCGTTATGCACGCCAAGGCAACTGCGTGGTGCGGCTCAAGGGCGGTGATCCGTGCATTTTCGGCCGTGGTGGTGAGGAAGCGCAGTGGTTGCGCGAACGTGGGGTTGAGGTCGAGTTGGTCAACGGCATTACCGCCGGACTCGCCGGCGCGACGCAATGCGATATTCCGCTGACGTTGCGCGGGGTGGCGCGCGGGGTGACGCTGGTGACCGCGCACACTCAGGACGACAGCCAGTTGAACTGGCAGGCGCTGGCGCAGGGCGGGACGACGCTGGTGATTTATATGGGAGTGGCGAAACTGGGCGAAATTCGCGAACAGCTATTGGCGGGCGGGATGGCGGCGGATATGCCGGTGGCGATGATCGAGAATGCCTCTCTGCCAGAACAGCGCGAGTGCCGCAGTGATCTGATGGCCATGGAAGAGGATGCAGTAGGATTTGGCTTGAAGAGTCCGGCGATTCTGGTGGTTGGGGTTGTTGCGGCTGTCGCAGAAAATCTAAAGATCGCAGCCTTCGGCAACTCCTACAGGAGCAGACCGCGTGTAGGAGCTGCCGCAGGCTGCGATCTTTAGAGCTTCACAGCCAAATCGCAGGCAAAGAAAAGCCCGGCCTGAGCCGGGCTTTTCTCGTAGCGGCAGCTAATTACTTAGCTTGAGCTTCAACCTGCGCTTCTACGCGACGGTTAACAGCACGGCCAGCTTCAGTTTTGTTGTCAGCAACTGGGCGGGATTCGCCGTAGCCGATCGACTGAACGCGGGACGACTCAACACCGTACTGCTGGGTCAGAACCTGCTTAACGGCGTTTGCACGACGCTCGGACAGTTTCTGGTTGTAAGCGTCAGGACCGACGGAGTCAGTGTGACCTTCAACAGTGGTGTGAGTGGCTGGGTACTGCTTCATGAAGTCAGCCAGGTTCTTGATGTCAGCGTAGCTGTTTGGCTTGACGACCGACTTGTCGAAGTCGAACTTGACGTCCAGCTCAACACGAACAACTTCAGCAACTGCTGGGCAGCCATCAGCGTCAACAGTTACGTTGGCTGGGGTGTCCGGGCACTTGTCAACGTTGTCGCAAACGCCATCGTTGTCGCTGTCGGAGCAGACTTCAGCCGGAGCTGGAACTGGAGCAGCAGCAGGCTTGTTGCCGCCACCGAAGTTCACACCCAGACCAACCGATGGAGCGTAGTCCCAACGGCCGTTGTCCAGTTTGTAGTCAGCTTCTACGCCAGCACGGGCGAAGAAGTTTTCAGCGAAGTAGTACTTAACGCCAGCGCCAGCAGTCAGGAAAGTCGACTGGTCGCGACCGGTGTGGCCGTCAGCAGCTACGTTGGTCAGGTTGCCGTGCTTAACACCACCTTCAACGTAAGGACGCAGAGCGTCGCCAGCGTTGTTGAAGTGGTACTGAGCGGTCAGACCGAAGTTGTCACCGCGCAGTTTCTGGCTACCGGTACCGTCGTTCGAACGGGTGTGGTTGTTACGATCCCAGCCGAAGTTGATCGAGACGTCGTCGGTCAGGAAGTAACCGATTTTGGCGCCTGGGTTGAAGCCGTCTTCGACATGATCAATGCTGTCGTTGTACTGCTTCTTGTAGTTGATCTCGCCTTCAACTGCGCCTTGGCCTTGTGCCAGTGCGCCGAACGAAGTAGCGGCAATAAGAGAACCAATGGCCAAGCCCAAGGTGTTTTTCAGTTTCATCCGTTAAATCCCCATCTGGTGATTGTGAAGCAGTCCCGCAAACCGGGGGACAACTCGGCGGCAAGTCTATCAGAACTTGCCTACACGTAAGAGATATTTGCGCTGAACTAAGTTTCAGCAATGCCTGCAAATTTCTCACGCAATTTGTCTAGAGCACGTTTGTACCGCATTTTTGTCGCACTCAAACCCATGTGCATGATGTCTGCGATCTCCTGAAACTCCAGCTCTGCGACAAATCGTAGCACCAGAATTTCACGGTCAATCGGGTTCACATACACCAGCCAGCGATCGAGTCCGCCCTTCTCCTCGGGTTTCGGCGCCTTTTCTTCCGACGCTTCTTCCAGCGGGTCCAGACTCAAGGCGTCCATCAAGCGACGCTTTCGCCGTTCCTTCCGATACTGCGTGATGCATTCGTTATACGTGATGCTGTAGAGCCAGGTTTTGAACTTCGATTTCCCCTCGAAGTTCTTCAGGCCGTACAGCACCTTAAGCATCACTTCCTGACAGACATCGTCTGCGTCGCGATCGTTCCCAAGATATCTCGCACAAACGTTAAATAATGTTCGCTGGTAACGCCGCATCAGCTCTTCATAGGCGCGCGTCACGTGAAACAGCTCGGTATGCGAGCGCGCGACCAACTCCTCATCAGAGAGCTCACGGGGGTCATAGCGCGTGGATAGCGTTTGGGCTTTATTCAAAACAAGTCGTGCCGACAGTCAGGTCAATGTCCGCCGCACCCCTCTCAGGGCATTTTGCGGCGGCATACATTAGCAGGGTTTGCCGGGTTAGCGGCTACTCACATGCTGTTCCAGCAGGATCCGATTGGAGAGTGAGACTAGCTCACCCTCATCGGTCAGCAATGTGGTTTTAACCGTGCCGATCTCTTCGATCTGGCCTTCGACCTCGCCAACACGCACTTGTTGCCCAACCTGATACAACTCACGCACATAGATTCCCGCAAGAATCTGACCGGCAATTTCCCGGCTTCCCAAACCCATGGCCAGCGCAACAGCCAGACCAACGGTAATCAATACGATGACAATCACATGGTTCAGCAGGTCAGTCTTGACCTCAAGCTGGCTGATTGCGACCGAGATACTGATGATGATCACCAGCCCCTGGGCGATTCGGCCCAAACCCGAAGCGTAGTCCAGCCCTACGCCTTCTGCCGCTCCGCGCACCAGGCCGTTGGCCAATTGCGCGAGCAAAACACCGACCAGCAACACCAGCGCGGCGCCGAAAACTTTCGGCAAATACAACGCCAGCATGTCCAGCGTAGCTGAAACTCGCTCAAGTCCAAGGGACTCTGCTGCGGAAACCAGAAAAATCAGCAGAACGAACCAGTAAACAATCTTGCCGATCAAGGTCGAGATCGGCACTTGCAGGCCGGCCCGCGACATCAACTTGGTCAGACCGGTGCCGCCCATCAGGCGATCAAGGCCCAGTTTGGCGAGCAATTTGGACAGCAAGGTATCGAGCAGCTTGGCCACCACGAAACCCAACAGCAGCACCACCAGTGCGCCGAACAGGTTCGGGATGAAGTTGGCGACTTTGGTCCACAACGCAGTCATTGCAGTGACGAGGCTCTGAGTCCAGAGATCAAGTTCCATATTCAATCAGCCTTATCAGCAGTGCGTGCAGTAGTTTTACGAAGACGGGAAACCGGCGAGACGTGGGCCGATCCGTTATTCAGGGCGATCATCAGCGCGGGCAGCCAGCGGCCCAGCAGGCTGAACAGATCACCGGCGCCCACCTGGCGGTTGGCGGTTTTGAGTACGCGGCCCAGGCATGCGTCGTCGTCACGGCTGGACGGCGAGGCGTTGAGCATGTCGCGCAAAGACTGTTCAAACGGATCGTGCATACGCACCTCTCGTGATGTCTGTGAAAGACGCGGGCAAATTTGGTCGGGTCACATGTTGCATATTCACACCCAGCGCAAACGGCGGAATAACCACCATTGACCGAAGGCCATCGCCAGCACCGTCAGACAGGCAATCAGGAAACCATAGGGGCTGCTCGAGAACGGAATGCCGCCCACGTTGATGCCCAACAGGCCGGTGAGAAAACTCATCGGCAAAAAGATGCAGGTGATGATGCCGAAGCGGTACATCGTGCGATTCATGCGCACGTTCAAACGCCGGTCTTCAGCCTCCAGCACAAGCCCCATGCGCTCTCGGGTCAATTCCAGCTCTTCGAGATAGCGCGTCAGGCTGTTGTTCAATTCGTTCCAGTAGTCGGCGTCATCGTCGACAAACCACGGCAGTTTGATCCGTGTCAGTTGTCCGAAAATATCCCGCTGCGGTGCCAGAAAACGCTTCAGTCCGGCCGCCCGGCGGCGGATGTGCAAAATCGAGCCATGCTCGGGGGTATACCGTTCGTCGGCATCCAGTTTTTCTTCCTCTTCATCGACCAGTTCCGACAGGCAGGTGACCAGATCCTGCACCTTGTTGGTGAGGAATTGCGCCAGATAAAGGATCAGTTCAGAAGAGGTTTTCGGGCCTTTGCCCTCGCTTAGCAGCGCCAGCAACTCATCGGTGGCGCGCAGCGGACGCAAGCGCAGAGAGATGACCCGTTGCGCCGAAGCGAAAATCCGCACCGAGACCATGTCTTCCGGCTCGGCGCCGGGGTTGAGGTTGACCCCGCGCAGAAACAGCAGAAGTTCGGCATCCGGCAACGGCAACAGGCGTGGCCGGGTGTTCTCTTCCAGCAGCAGGTCGCAGGCAAATTCATTCAGGCCGCTGGATTTGCGCAGCCAGGTCTGGGTTTGCGGATGGCTGCGATCCCAATGCAGCCACAGGCTCTCATGGGCCTGCAGTTGCAGATCGTCGAGCTCAGTCCGGGCAATCGAACGCGCACCGCCTTTACCGTCCAGCACCAGGGCATGCACCAGCCCCCACTGCGCGTTTTCTTCCTCGAACATCCTCACCCCTGTCGGTACCGCAATTTATTCAGGCATCTGCAGCGGACTTGGCGAAACGATCACGCCGTTGTTGTCCGCATAGATGTAGTGGCCCGGGTGGAACGTCACGCCGGCGAAAGTCACCGGTACGTTGAGATCGCCGATGCCGCGTTTTTCGGTCTTCATCGGATGGCTGGCCAGGGCCTGGACTCCGAGATCGGTCTGGGCGATGACGTCAACGTCACGAATGCAGCCGTAGATCACCAGCCCTTCCCAACCGTTTTTCGTGGCTTTCTCGGCGATCATGTCGCCCAGCAGCGCGCGACGCAGCGAACCGCCGCCATCGACCACCAGCACCTTGCCGTTACCCTTGAGTTCGGCTTGCTCTTTGACCAGCGAGTTATCTTCGAAACATTTGATGGTTACGATTTCGCCGCCGAAGGAATCACGGCCGCCGAAATTGCTGAACATCGGTTCCAGCACCTGCACCAGCTCCGGATAGGCGTCGCACAGGTCAGGCGTGAGGTAATGGTTCATCGAAAAACTCCTGTAAAAAGGAAGACGATCAAGGATGTCGCACTCTTTTGAAACGAGTTCCGGCGGTCGCTGTTTACCTTAGTTCATGCAATGGTCGCTGAACGAACCTGAACAAACGCTGAAACGTAATAGCTAAACAGCCACCAAATATGACCAGAACCGCACAATGCGTCATATCTTAGCCGCAAGCCGACCTGAACGAAATGCCCTTTTCAGAGCCTTGAACTCAGACCGCAGCGGCAAGATCCGGCTTGTCGCCGAGCAACGGCGTCTGCTGATCGTTCAACCAGCGTGCCACCAGCGGCCAGACCTCGGCCTGCGCCGCCTTGCTCACCAGCATCTCGACATGCCCGAAGTTGTCGCTGAAGCCCTGCTCGCGCCCCAGATTGACGAACTGTTTGTGCTCGGAGCCGATCTGCTCGAACAGCTTGCGACAGGCCCATGCCGGATCCTGATGATCGCCCGCCGCGGTCACTGCCAACACCGGCACCTGAACCTCGGCCAGGCCGGCCCACCAGTCCTTGTCCTTGTCGCCAAAACGCCCGAACAAGCCGTACCAGCGCATGCTTTCCAGCGCCAGCCCGATCGGCTCGTCTTCCGGGCCGCGCTTGAGGCGTGAGCCGGACAACTGCGCGAAACGCTTGAGAATGAAGCGCCCGCTCCACTCCACCGGTGGAATTTTCAGCGGCCAGTACGTGCGGCTGACCTGCGTGCCGAAAAACGCCGCCGAGGCCACGGCCGGCTCGCCGAGGTATTCGCCACCCAGCGCCGCCGCCAGCGTGATGCCGCCCAGCGAATGGCCGATCCAGTGCGGCACCTGCCCGCTCTGCTCGCGGACGAACGCGGCAATCGCCGGCAGATCGTAACGGGCGTAGTCGGCCACGCGGTTGCGCCGGTAGTCCTCGTTGCGCTGCGACAGGCCGTGACCGCGCATCTCCGGAATCCACACGTCGAAACCCAGGCGCGTCAGATATGCGCCCAAGCCCAGGCCTTTGGGTGAGAACCAGAAGCGCCGATTGGAAAAACTGCCGTGCAGCAGAATCACCGGCACGCCGCGTGGTGTCGTGTCGTCGGCCATACCCAAGCGGGTCACGGCGATTTCCACGGACCAGTCGGGACTGTTGCCGGGTTTGAGTCGATACACATCTTCGCTCAGATCACCGCGACGTTCGGCGCTGATCAGGGCGACAGGAAACAGGTTGCTGCTGCTTTGCATAATGCTCTTGCACAAAAAAGGGCGGCATCTACAGGAGCCCGCCCTACTTGAATCTCAAGGCCCGCCCCCTGAGAGGGAGCGGGCCGTTCACATATTGATCAAGCCTGCGCCTGACCTTCGGCGAGGAAGAACCAGGTTTCCAGTACGGAGTCCGGGTTCAGCGACACGCTTTCGATGCCCTGCTCCATCAGCCATTTGGCCAGGTCCGGGTGGTCCGAAGGGCCCTGGCCGCAGATGCCGATGTATTTGCCGGCCTTGTTGCACGCGGCAATCGCGTTGGCCAGCAGCTTCTTGACCGCTGGATTACGCTCGTCGAACAGGTGCGCGATGATCCCGGAGTCACGGTCCAGGCCCAGTGTCAGTTGAGTCAGGTCGTTGGAACCGATCGAGAAGCCGTCGAAGAATTCGAGGAATTCTTCAGCGAGAATCGCGTTGGATGGCAGTTCGCACATCATGATCACGCGCAGACCGTTGTCGCCACGGGCCAGGCCGTTTTCGGCGAGCAGATCGACCACCTGACTGGCTTCGCCGAGGGTACGGACGAACGGCACCATGATTTCGACGTTGGTCAGACCCATTTCATTGCGCACGCGTTTCAGCGCGCGGCATTCGAGCTCGAAGCAGTCACGGAACGATTCGCTGATGTAACGCGAAGCGCCACGGAAGCCCAGCATCGGGTTTTCTTCTTCCGGCTCGTACAGCTTGCCGCCGATCAGGTTCGCGTATTCGTTGGACTTGAAGTCCGACAAACGCACGATGACCTTTTTCGGCCAGAACGCTGCCGCGAGGGTGCTGATGCCCTCCACCAGTTTTTCGACGTAGAAGCCGACCGGATCGTTGTAACCGGCGATGCGCTTGTCGACGCTGTCCTTGATTTCCTGCGGCAGGCCGTCGTAGTTCAACAGCGCTTTCGGGTGTACGCCGATCATGCGGTTGATGATGAATTCCAGACGGGCCAGGCCAACACCGGCGTTCGGCAGCTGCGCGAAGTCGAAGGCGCGGTCCGGGTTGCCGACGTTCATCATGATCTTGAACGGCAGCTCCGGCATGGCGTCGACGGAGTTCTTCTTGACGTCGAAGCCCAGCTCGCCTTCGAAGATGTAACCGGTGTCGCCTTCGGCGCAGGACACGGTCACGCCCTGGCCATCTTTCAGCAGTTGGGTGGCGTTGCCGCAGCCCACGACCGCTGGAATCCCCAGTTCACGGGCGATGATCGCCGCGTGGCAGGTACGGCCGCCACGGTTGGTGACGATGGCGCTGGCGCGCTTCATCACCGGCTCCCAGTCCGGGTCGGTCATGTCGGAGACCAGCACGTCACCGGCCTGGACTTTGTCCATTTCCGAGACGTCCTTGATGATCCGCACTTTACCGGCGCCGATGCGCTGGCCAATGGCACGACCTTCAACCAGCACGGTGCCGGTTTCTTTCAACAGGTAACGTTCCATGACGTTGGCCTGGGTGCGGCTTTTCACGGTTTCCGGACGGGCCTGCACGATGTACAGCTTGCCGTCGTCACCGTCCTTGGCCCACTCGATGTCCATCGGGCAGCCGTAGTGCTTCTCGATGATCATCGCCTGCTTGGCCAGCTCGCTGACTTCGGCGTCGGTCAGGCAGAAACGCGCGCGCTCAGCCTTGTCGACATCGACAGTCTTCACAGAACGACCGGCCTTGGCCTCGTCGCCGTAGATCATCTTGATCGCTTTGCTGCCCAGGTTGCGGCGCAGGATCGCCGGGCGACCGGCTTCCAGGGTGCCTTTGTGCACGTAGAACTCATCCGGGTTCACCGCGCCTTGAACAACGGTTTCGCCCAGGCCGTAGGCGCCGGTGATGAACACCACGTCACGGAAACCGGATTCGGTATCGAGGGTGAACATCACGCCGGCGGTGCCGGTTTCCGAACGCACCATGCGCTGCACACCAGCCGACAGGGCGACCAGTTTGTGGTCGAAGCCCTGGTGCACGCGGTAGGAAATCGCACGGTCGTTGAACAGCGAAGCGAACACCTCTTTGGCGGCGCGGATAACGTTTTCCACACCACGGATGTTCAGGAAGGTTTCCTGCTGGCCGGCGAACGAAGCATCCGGCAAGTCTTCGGCGGTGGCGGAAGAACGCACGGCCACGGCCACGTCAGGGTTACCGGCCGACAGCGCGGCGAACGCGGTGCGGATCTCGGTATTGAGTTTTTCAGGGAATTCGGCGTCCATGATCCATTGACGGATCTGCGCACCGGTCTTGGCCAGTGCATTGACGTCATCGACGTCCAGGGCGTCGAGAGCCTTGTGGATCTGATCGTTGAGGCCGCTCAGTTCGAGAAAGTCGCGATAGGCCTGCGCGGTGGTGGCAAAGCCGCCGGGGACCGACACACCGGCACCCGCCAGGTTGCTGATCATCTCGCCCAGGGATGCGTTCTTGCCCCCCACATGCTCAACATCGTGTTTGCCGAGCTTATCGAGGGAAACTACGTACTCTACCAAGGTGATCTCTCCACTAACTGTGTTGGAAAAGCTCAGAAACCGGCGGCTCGGGGGAGCGTTGGCCGGCTGTATGGCCTGGACCTGGAAAATAAGTGAGAATGCGGGCCAATGGCGGCCGGCAAATCGCGCCTATCATATCCAGAAATACTCTTTAGCTTAAGGCCCAAGGTGCAAATGAAACGATCTGCTTTCTTTATCTCCGATGGCACCGGCATTACCGCCGAAACCCTGGGTCAAAGCCTTCTGGCGCAGTTCGAAAACATTACCTTCACCAAGCTCACGCGGCCGTATATCGACAACGCGGACAAAGCGCGGGCCATGGTACAACAAATCAACAAAGCCGCTGAAACCGACGGCTTCCGTCCGATCATCTTCGACACTATCGTCAATCAGGACATCCGTGAGATTCTCGCAACCTCCAATGGTTTCATGATCGACATTTTCTCGACGTTCCTCGCCCCGCTCGAACAGGAACTGACCGAGCATTCTTCCTACACCGTCGGCAAGTCGCACTCGATCGGCCACAACTCCAATTACATGGAGCGCATCGAGGCGGTGAACTTCGCCCTCGACAACGACGACGGTGCGCGCACCCACTATTACGACAAGGCCGACCTGATACTAGTGGGCGTGTCGCGTTGTGGTAAGACGCCGACGTGTCTGTACATGGCGATGCAGTTCGGCATCCGCGCGGCCAACTACCCGCTGACCGAAGACGACATGGAACGCCTGACCCTGCCGACCGCCCTGCGCGCCCATCAGCACAAGCTGTTCGGCCTGACCATCGACCCCGACCGCCTCACCGCGATCCGTAACGAGCGCAAGCCCAACAGCCGTTATTCGAGCTACGCGCAGTGCGAATTCGAAGTGCGCGAAGTGGAAAACCTGTTCCGCCGCGAGAACATCCCGCACATCAACTCCACGCATTTTTCGGTGGAAGAGATTTCGGCGAAGATTCTGGTGGAAAAAGGTGTGGAGCGGCGTTTCAAATAACAAAACTCATCCACTGTAGGAGCTGCCGCAGGCTGCGATCTTTTGCTCTTGCTGTTAACGATCAACATCAAAAGATCGCAGCCTGCGGCAGCTCCTACAGGGGATGATGTTGTATCAGGGCGTTTGCCAGCGCCCCAAACCCCGCCAGCAACAACTGATCATCCCCCACGGCATTACACACACTCGCGCGGATGAACTGCGGCACCGCCGCATGCCCGACCGCAAAGGCCTCGGCGGTGGCCACCAGGTAGTTGTTTTCCTTCAGCTCCGCAGCAATCTGCGAGGCGCGCCACAGCTCCGGCACCTCAATCCAGAAGTGCGGGCTATGCGCATCCGCCTTGTAATTGAACCCCGCCAACACCGGTGCGACCAGCGCCTTGCGCCGGCCGATCTCGCTGATCTGCTCATCCAGCAAACGCTCGGCCATGCCGTTGTCGATCCAGCGGCTCGCCAACTCCATCGCCAGCGGATTAGCCATCCAGCAGGTGCCGCGAATAGCCGCACTCAGGCGCCCGATCAGCGCTTGCGGTGCATGCAGATAACCGACCCGCAGACCGGCTGAAACGGCCTTGCTCAGACTGCCGATCAACACCGCACGCTCGGCGGCGAAATGGCTCAACGGCAACGGTCGCTGGCGGGCCAGCACCGCATGCGCGTCGTCTTCGAAAACCAGCAGATTGTGTTGGCGACAGATGTCGGCAATCGCCTCGCGCCGTGGCACCGACATGACTGCCGCCGTCGGGTTCTGAATCGTCGGCGTGCAGTACAGCGCCGAGACGCGATGCTGCCGGCAGACGTCGTCCAGCGCTGCCGGCAGCAGCCCTTCGTCATCCATTGCGACACCGATGAGTTTGATCCCCAACTGGCGCGCGACGCTGATCAGCCCCGGGTAAGTCAGATGCTCGGTAACCAGCGTATCGCCGGCCTTGAGCAGGCCCATCAAGGCGCACAGCAAGCCATGCTGGCCGCCATTGACGCACAACACCTGATCGGCGTGCGGCTGGAACGCGCCATGACTCAACCAACGCGCCCCCGCCTGCCGATGCCGCAGCAAACCGCTTTCGACGGTGTAACCGGTCAACTGCTGCAAGCCGCGCGGATCACTGGCGAGGCTGTGCAGGGTCTGGCTCATGAATGCCGCTTCCTGCCCAGGGATCGGCTGATTGCGGCTCATGTCGAAACAGGCGCGCGGCTCATCACTGACATTGCGAAAGCCCTTGTCCTGCGGCCGCTCCATCCCGCGCTCACGCACATAAGTGCCATCGCCGACCCGGGCCACCACCAGACCGACCCGCTCCAGTTCGCCATAGGCGCGACTGATGGTGCCGATGGTCACGCCCAGGCTATCGGCCAACAGCCGGTGCGGCGGCAATTTCGCTCCCGCCGCAATCACGCCTTCAGCGATGGCCTGCTGCACCGCATCCGCCAGGCGCTTGTACTTCACGCCGACCCCGTTGGCGAGGCCGTCGCGCAGGATTGACACCATGGCAATACTTACTTTGACAGTCATTGTCGCCCCGAATAGCGTGCTGAAAACAGGTTCAATCAGGGATAGCCCTTTTCAACAACCGGGTCAATTCCTTTGCTGCGGAGCACCCAGCATGTCGACTGCCATCAGCGCACCGCTGAACATCAGCAAACCCTGGCTCGCCGGATTGCTCACCAGCACGTTGTTTCTGATCGTCTGCCTGAGCTGGGGTACTACGTGGCTGGGGATCAGGATTGCCGTGGAAAGCGTGCCGCCACTGACCGCCGCGGGCCTGCGCTTTCTGATCGCCTTTCCGCTGTTTCTGAGCTTCGCCATGTTGCGCAAGGAGCCACTGTTGTTCCCACGGCAGAGTCGCTGGTTTTTCGTGTTCGTCACCCTATCGTATTTCAGTCTGCCGTACTACCTGCTCAACTACGGTGAACTGCACGTTTCTTCAGGCCTGACCGCACTGCTGTTCAGCTGCATGCCGGTGTTTATCCTGATGTTTTCCGCGCTGTTTCTGCGCGAGAAAATCCTCCCTGCGCAGATGCTCGGTATCGCCATCGGTTTTGCCAGTCTGTTCATGATCATTCGCAGCCAGGGTCTGCATCTGGATCAGGCGGAATGGCTCGGCGTGCTGGCGATTCTGTGCGCGGCGATCCTGCATGCGCTGTGTTACGTGGTGACTAAAAAGCACGGCAGCGCGATCAGCGTGATCACCTACAACACCCTGCCGATCGGCATCGCTGGGCTGATGTTATTTATTGTCGGCTTGAACGTGGAAGCACCGGTATTCAAGGACGTGACCGCGCGCTCATGGGGCGCTCTGCTGTACCTCGGACTCGTGGCGTCAGTGGGCGGCTTCATCGTGTATTTCATCCTGCTCAAACGCCTCAGCCCGGTGCTGCTGTCGTTCGTCTTCATCATCTTCCCGGTATTCGCCCTGCTCATCGGCGCCTGGTACGAAGGCACGCCGATCTCGCGGGACCTGATGCTGTACTCGGCAATCCTGCTCGCCGGTTTCGCCATCACCAAGCTACCGCTCAAACGTTGAAATCACCCACCACACGTAACTTTGAACATCGGAGGTTCAAATGTCGGTACACACCATGGAAACCCTCAGCCTGTACAACAGCGAACCCTACCGGCGCGCCTTTGGTGCCCGGGTCATCGCGGTGGTCGATCAGGCCGTCGTGCTGGAACACACCCTTTTCTACCCAACCGGTGGCGGGCAGCCGGGTGACACCGGGCATTTCAGTCTGGTGGATGGTACGCGGATCGAAGTCACCGGGACGGTGCGCGATCCCCTGCTGCCGTCGATCATCTGGCATCAGGTGCAGGAGTGTCCGCCGCAGTTGTGTACCGGCGCATTGGTCAACGCCAGCCTCGACTGGGAGCGGCGCTATCAGCACATGAAGATGCATACCTGCCTGCATCTGCTCGGTGCGCTGATCAATGCGCCAGTCACCGGGTGCAGCATCAGCGCCGACAAGGGCCGACTGGATTTCGATCTGCCGGAAATGACCCTCGACAAGGACGGCATCACCCGCGACCTCAACGCGCTGATCGAACAGGCCTGCACGGTCAATACCCTGTCGATGCCGGCCGCCGAGTACCCCGCCTTGCTGGAGAGGACCGGCAGCAAGACGGTCAAGCCGCCCGTCATTCAGGGTGACTTGCGCATGGTCGAGGTCAGCGGCGTCGACATCCAGCCCTGCGGCGGCACCCATGTGCACAACACCCGGGAAATCGGCCGGGTGTATTGCGAAAAAATCGAGAAGAAAAGCCGCAACAATCGCCGGGTAATCCTGCGTTTCGCCTAGGCGGACGGGCATTTACCGGATGAAAATTTCTTCACTTAAAACAGACACGGTCTTTACGTCTTTGTAACATCTGGAAATATACAATCCGCGCAAGCAGCGCATCCGGTTCCCAAACCGGATGCGCCAGCCCTCCTGGCCTGATGAATTCAGCGGGCCCGCAACATTCACCTCCCACTTGAACCTGAAGAACGAGCATCCGCTCATTCTCGGTGGGTCGTGCAGACAGAAGCTACGCTCAGACTGCCGCGCCCCCTTGGACACCGCTGGAATCACTGCGTATGAAGAAAGTGTTCCGTCACTACATCCCGGCCACGACCCGGCGCTTGCTGCCCAATCGCTGGGACCTGATCGCCATGCCGCTGGTGATCGGCTTCTTGCTGTTTTTCTCGATCACCGCCCGGGAAACCTGGGCGCCAATCGCCACCTTGCAGAGCGAGGTGATTTCCCTCGACCCGGGCAACCTGCCGGAATACGCCATGCGCACCACCCTGCGCATGCTCGCGGCGATGGTCGCGGCGCTGGTGTTCACCCTGCTTTACGGCACCCTGGCCGCGAAAAGCCGTAGCGCAGAAAAACTGCTGGTACCGGTGCTGGACATCCTGCAATCGGTGCCGGTGCTGGGCTACATCTCGTTCACCGTGACCTTCTTTCTGCTGTTGTTTCCCGGCCGGGTACTCGGGGCGGAATTCGCTGCGATCTTTGCGATTTTCACCAGTCAGGCGTGGAACATGACCTTCAGCTTCTATCAGTCGCTGCGCATGCTGCCGCGGGATCTGGTGGAGGTGTCGACCAACCTGCAACTGTCCGGCTGGCAGAGTTTCTGGAAACTCGACGTGCCTTTCGCCATGCCCGGGCTGGTGTGGAACATGATGATGAGCATGTCCGGCGGCTGGTTCTTCGTGGTGGCGTCGGAAGCAATCACGGTGGGGGACCAGACCATCACCCTGCCGGGTATCGGCTCGTATCTGGCCATGGCCATCGCGCAGAAAGACCTGCACGCGGTGGGTTACGTGATTCTGACGATGATCGTGGTAATCCTGATCTACGACCAGTTCCTGTTCCGCCCGCTGGTGGCCTGGGCCGACAAGTTCCGCATGGAAAACACCGCCTCGCAGACCGCCGCGCCCGAATCCTGGGTACTGAACCTGATCCAGCGCACCCGATTGATCCAGCGCCTGCTGCGCCCGTTCAGCCGCGCCATCAGCCGGCTGGGCAACATGCGCTTGAACCTGCCGCGCGCAGCGCGCCACACCCTCAGCGCGGACAACCCGAGCAGATCGAAAATGATCGACTGGATCTGGGGCACATTGATCGCGCTGCTGACGGCTTATGCGCTTTATCACATCGTCCTGTATGTCGGCACAGAAGTGACGCTCGCCGAGGTCGGCCATGTATTGCTGCTGGGGTTCTTTACCTTGCTGCGAGTGGCCGGTCTGATTCTCATTGCTTCGCTGATCTGGGTGCCGCTGGGAGTGATGATCGGCCTGCGTCCGGCGCTGGCGGAAAAGATCCAGCCGCTGGCGCAGTTCCTCGCGGCGTTTCCGGCGAACCTGCTGTTCCCGGTATTCGTCATCGTGATCCTGCGCTACCAGTTGAACCCGGACATCTGGCTCAGCCCGCTGATCGTGCTCGGCACGCAGTGGTACATCCTGTTCAACGTGATCGCCGGGGCCAGCGCCTTCCCCAATGACTACAAAGAGGCCGCCGCCAACTTCCGCATTCGCGGCTGGTTGTGGTGGCGCAAGGTCATGCTGCCGGGCATTTTCCCGTACTACGTGACCGGCGCCATTACCGCCTCGGGCGGTGCGTGGAACGCCAGCATCGTTTCCGAATTCGTCTCCTGGGGGCAGGACAAAGTCGTTGCCCACGGTCTCGGGGCCTATATCGCCCAGACCACCGCCGCCGGAGATTTTCCGAAAATCACCCTCGGCGTGGTGGTCATGGCGATCTTTGTCGTGGCCTTCAATCGTCTGGTCTGGCGACCGATGTACGCCGTGGCCGAAAACAAACTGCGCCTGAACTGATGGGACTCGCTGCGATGAATACCTATACCGGACAAACCGCCGCCAGCCCCGAAATCTACTCGCTCAGCGATGTGAACCGGGTGTTTGGCAAGGGCAAGGAAGAACTGCAAGTGCTCAGCGGGGTGGATCTGACCCTGCGCGAAGGCGAGATCGTCGGCATGCTCGGCCGCTCCGGCTCCGGCAAATCCACCTTGCTGCGGATCATTGCCGGCCTGATCGAACCGTCATCGGGCGACGTCCTGTACAACGGCCAGCCGCTGCACGGCCCGGCCGAAGGTGTGGCGATGGTGTTCCAGACCTTCGCCCTGTTCCCTTGGCTGACGGTGCTGGAAAACGTCGAGGCCGGCCTGCAAGCCTTGCAGGTCGAACGCAAGGCTGCGCGTAAACGGGCGCTGGCGGCGATCGACCTGATCGGCCTCGACGGTTTCGAAAACGCCTACCCGCGCGAGTTGTCCGGCGGCATGCGCCAGCGCGTGGGCTTCGCGCGTGCGCTGGTGGTCAACCCGACCCTGTTGCTGATGGACGAACCCTTTTCGGCACTGGACGTACTGACCGCCGAAACCCTGCGCACGGATCTGCTGGACCTGTGGAGCGGCAAGCAACTGCCGATCAAATCGATCCTGATCGTCACTCACAACATCGAAGAAGCGGTGCTGATGTGCGACCGCATTCTGGTGTTGTCGTCCAACCCGGGACGGGTGGTGGCGGAAATCAAAGTGCCGTTCGCCCATCCACGCAACCGCCTGGATCCGGCTTTCCGGCAGATGGTCGACGACATTTACGCGCAGATGACTGACCGGCGCAGCGCCGATGCCAGCGCCGGCAAACCCGAGCTGAAAATGAGCAGTCCGCTGCCTGAGGTCTCGACCAACCTGATGGCCGGTCTGATCGAAACCATCGCCGCCGAACCCTACAACGGCCACGCCGGCCTGCCCACAGTGGCTGAACGGCGTCTGCTGGAAGTCGATGACCTGTTCCCCGTGGCCGAGATGATCGAGCACCTCGGTTTCGCTGAACTCAAAGGCGCCGACATCACCCTGACCGACGCCGGCAAACTGTTCGCCGACTACGGCACCCAGGAACGCAAAACCCTGTTTGCCGAGCACCTGATTCGCCACGTGCCGCTGGCCGCGCGCATCCGTCAGGTACTGCTGGAGCGCAATGGTCACCGCGCGCCACGGGTGCGTTTCGAGCAGGAACTGCAGGACTCGCTGACCGAAGCGTTCGTCGAGAGAACCCTGGAAGTGGTGATCGCCTGGGGTCGTTATGCGGAGATTTTCTCCTACGACGACCACACCGAAACCTTCAGCCTGGAGGATGTCGAGGGCAGCCTGTAGCCCGCGACACCTCTGGCGTTGGCCTAGATCACGAACAGGTCGACGAAGCGATTGACCGGCGTGGCTTCGAGCGCTTGCTGATCCTTGCACAGGGTGAAGATCTCGTTGCTGCGCTGGCCGGTGAAACGCGTCGCCAGGTTGGCCTTGAACTTGTCCTCCAGCAACGGGATGCCCTCGGCGCGGCGGCGACGGTGGCCGATCGGGTATTCCACCACCACGTTCTCGGTGCTCGATCCGTCCTTGAAAAACACCTGCACCGCGTTGGCAATCGAGCGCTTATCGGCCTCCAGATACTCGCGGGTGAAACGCGGGTCTTCGACGATGACCATCTTCTCGCGCAACACATCGATGATCGGGTGCGCGGCGTGGAAATCGTCCTCGTATTGCTCGGCCAGCAGATTGCCGAATGCCAGCGGCACGGCGGTCATGTACTGGAGGCAGTGGTCGCGGTCGGCGGCGTTGGCCAGCGGTCCGACTTTGGAAATGATGCGAATCGCCGACTCATGGGTGGTGATGACGATGCGGTCGATTTCATGCAAGCGGTTGCGCACCAACGGATGCAAGGTCACCGCCGCTTCGCAGGCCGTCTGCGCGTGGAACTCGGCGGGGAAGCTGATCTTGAACAGCACGTTTTCCATCACGTAACTGCCGTAGGGCCGCGAGAAACTGAAGGTGCGTTTGCCTTCCGGCTTGAGCGCCAGATCGTTATTGGTGTGGCTGAACGATACGTCGTAGAAGCCCCACTGTCTGGCCGTCAACACCCCGGGAATCCCCATCTCGCCACGCAGGGCAATGTCGGCCAGACGCACGCCGCGACTGGTGGCATCCCCCGCCGCCCAGGATTTACGTGAGCCGGCGTTCGGCGCATGGCGATAGGTGCGCAGCGCCTGACCATCGGCGAAGGCATGGGACAACGCCGACAGCAGTTGCTCGCGATTGGCGCCCATCAGTTTGGCGGTGACGGCGGTCGAAGCGACTTTCACCAGTAGAACGTGGTCGAGGCCGACGCGGTTGAACGAGTTTTCCAGAGCGATCACGCCTTGGATCTCGTGGGCCATGATCATCGCTTCAAGCACGTCGCGCACTGTCAGCGGCGCCTCACCGCTGGCGACACGCTTCTGCGAGAGATGATCAGCCACCGCGAGAATCCCGCCGAGGTTGTCCGACGGATGCCCCCATTCGGCGGCAAGCCAAGTGTCGTTGTAATCGAGCCAGCGCACGATGCAGCCGATGTCCCAAGCGGCTTTCACTGGGTCGAGGCGATAGGAAGTGCCCGGCACCCGCGCCCCGAACGGCACGACGGTGCCCTCGACGATGGGTCCGAGGTGTTTGGTGCATTCGGGAAAACGCAGCGCCAGCAGGCCACAGCCGAGCGTATCCATCAGGCAGTTGCGGGCGGTGTTGAGTGCTTCGGCAGATTCGATTTTGTAGGTGAGGACGTAATCGGCGATGTCCTGCAGGACACGGTCGTAGTCAGGGCGATTGTTCAGGTCGACGTTGGCGCTCATGTTCGATTCACTCTGGTAGTGGTTCGTTGAGGGGACCTCGGTTCAGGCTGATTTTCTTATATTGAAATGCACTCCCCTGTAGGAGCTGCCGCAGGCTGCGATCTTTTGATCTTGATCTTAAAAAACAAGATCAAAAGATCGCAGCCTGCGGCAGCTCCTACAGGGGGTTATGTGCAGGGTCAGAAAGAGTCGCCAGGGATGCGTACGTAGCCTTCCATGAGGACGCGGGCACTGCGGCTCATGATGGCTTTCTTCACCACCCACTCACCATTTTCCAGGCTGGCTTCGGCGCCCACGCGCAAGGTTCCGGAAGGATGGCCGAAGCGCACCGCGTTGCGTTCGACACCGCCCGCAGCGAGATTCACCAGAGTCCCGGAAATCGCCGCCGCCGTGCCGATTGCCACCGCCGCCGTGCCCATCATCGCGTGGTGCAATTTGCCCATCGACAACGCACGCACCAGCAAATCCACATCAGCGGCAGCGATCGCCTTGCCGCTGGACGCGATGTAATCCGCAGGCTTGGCGACGAACGCGACTTTCGGCGTGTGCTGTCGCTTGGCCGCTTCATCCAGACTGGAAATCAGGCCCATGCGCAACGCACCGTAGGCGCGGATGGTTTCGAACATCTGCAAGGCTTGCGGGTCGCTGTTGATCGCGCTTTGCAGTTCGGTGCCGGTGTAGCCGATGTCTGCGGCGTTGACGAAAATCGTCGGGATCCCGGCGTTGATCATGGTCGCCTGGAACGTGCCGACACCCGGCACCTCCAACTGATCGATCAGGTTGCCGGTGGGGAACATCGAACCGCCGCCGCCCTCTTCTTCCGCCGCCGGGTCCATGAATTCGACCTGCACTTCGGCCGCCGGAAAGGTCACGCCGTCGAGTTCGAAATCACCGGTTTCCTGTACTTCGCCGTTGGTGATCGGCACGTGGGCGATGATGGTCTTGCCGATGTTGGCCTGCCACACGCGCACCACCGCCACGCCGTTGTGCGGAATGCGGCTGGCCTCCACCAGACCATTGCTGATGGCGAACGAACCGACCGCTGCCGAGAGATTGCCGCAGTTGCCGCTCCAGTCCACGAACGGCTTATCGATGGACACCTGACCGAACAGGTAATCGACGTCGTGATCAGCCTTGATGCTTTTCGACAGGATCACGGTTTTGCTGGTGCTCGAGGTGGCACCGCCCATGCCGTCGATCTGTTTGTCGTAGGGGTCGGGGCTGCCGATCACCCGCAGCAGCAAAGCATCGCGGGCGGGGCCGGGAACCTGCGCGGCTTCGGGCAGATCCTTGAGGCTGAAGAACACGCCTTTGCTGGTACCGCCGCGCATGTAGGTGGCGGGGATTTTGATCTGCGGTGCGAAATTAGCTGCGTGAGCCATGATGCTCCTTAACCACAGGCGTGAGATGGCGATCTCACGCCTGTATCAGTAGATTTAAACGGCAACCGCCGACTCTTCGAGGAAGTCCTGGGCGAAGCGCTGCAACACGCCGCCGGCCTCGTAGATCGACACTTCTTCAGCGGTGTCCAGACGGCAGGTCACCGGCACTTCAACGCGCTCGCCGGACTTGCGATGGATCACCAGCGTCAGGTCCGCGCGCGGAGTGCGGGCGCCGATCACGTCGTAGGTTTCGCTGCCGTCGATGGCCAGCGTGTGACGGTCGGTGCCCGGTTTGAACTCCAGCGGCAACACGCCCATGCCCACCAGGTTGGTGCGGTGGATGCGCTCGAAACCTTCGGCGACGATCGCTTCGACACCCGCCAGACGCACGCCCTTCGCCGCCCAGTCGCGGGACGAACCCTGACCGTAGTCGGCGCCGGCAATGATGATCAGTGGCTGCTTGCGCTCCATGTAGGTTTCGATGGCTTCCCACATGCGCATGACCTTGCCTTCCGGCTCGACGCGGGCCAGCGAACCCTGTTTGACCTTGCCGTTTTCCTGGACCATTTCGTTGAACAGTTTCGGGTTGGCGAAGGTCGCGCGTTGCGCGGTCAAGTGGTCGCCACGGTGCGTGGCGTACGAGTTGAAGTCTTCTTCCGGCAGACCCATTTTCGCCAGGTATTCGCCGGCGGCGCTGTCGAGCATGATCGCGTTCGAGGGCGACAGGTGATCAGTGGTGATGTTGTCCGGCAGCACCGCCAGCGGGCGCATGCCCTTCAGCGGCCGCGCGCCGGCCAGCGCACCTTCCCAGTACGGCGGACGGCGGATGTAGGTGCTCATCTCGCGCCAGTCGTACAGCGGCGTGACTTTCGGGCCGGTGTCTTCGTGGATGGCGAACATCGGAATGTAGACCTGCCGGAACTGCTCGGGCTTGACCGACGACTTCACCACCGCGTCGATTTCTTCGTCGCTCGGCCAGATGTCTTTCAGGCGAATTTCCTTGCCGTCGACCACGCCCAGCACATCTTTCTCGATGTCGAAACGGATGGTCCCGGCGATGGCGTAAGCGACCACCAGCGGCGGCGACGCGAGGAACGCCTGTTTGGCGTACGGGTGAATGCGGCCGTCGAAGTTGCGGTTGCCGGAAAGCACGGCAGTCGCATACAGATCGCGGTCGATGATCTCTTGCTGGATCACCGGATCGAGGGCGCCGGACATGCCGTTGCAAGTGGTGCAGGCAAACGCGACGACGCCGAAACCGAGTTGCTCCAGCTCCGTGGTCAGCCCCGCCTCATCGAGATACAGCGCCACGGTTTTCGACCCCGGTGCCAGCGAGGATTTGACCCACGGCTTGCGGGTCAGGCCGAGCTTGTTGGCGTTGCGCGCCAGCAGACCGGCGGCGATCACGTTGCGCGGGTTGCTGGTGTTGGTGCAGCTGGTGATGGCAGCGATGATCACCGCGCCGTCGGGCATTTGCCCCGGCACGTCATCCCACTGCCCGGAGATGCCTTTGGCCGCCAGATCCGCTACCGCCACACGGGCGTGCGGATTGCTCGGGCCGGCCATGTTGCGCACCACCGACGACAGATCGAAAGTCAGGCCACGCTCGTATTGCGCGCCTTTCAGGCTGTCGGCCCACAGGCCGTTGAGCCTGGCGTACTGCTCGACGAGCTGCACTTGCTGGTCTTCGCGACCGGTGAGTTTCAGGTAGTCGATGGTCTGCTGGTCGATGTAGAACATCGCTGCGGTGGCACCGTATTCCGGGGCCATGTTGGAGATGGTCGCGCGGTCGCCGAGGGTCAGCGCCGAGGCGCCTTCGCCGAAGAACTCCAGCCAGGCTCCGACGACTTTCTGTTTGCGCAGGTATTCGGTCAGCGCCAGCACCATGTCGGTGGCGGTGATGCCCGGTTGCAGCTTGCCCGTCAGTTCGACGCCGACGCTTTCCGGCAGGCGCATCCACGAGGCGCGACCGAGCATCACGCTCTCGGCTTCGAGGCCACCAACGCCGATGGCGATCACGCCCAGCGCATCGACGTGCGGGGTGTGGCTGTCGGTGCCGACGCAAGTGTCGGGGAACGCCACGCCGTCGCGCACCTGGATCACCGGAGACATTTTCTCCAGGTTGATCTGATGCATGATGCCGTTGCCCGGCGGGATCACGTCGACGTTTTTGAAGGCCTTTTTGGTCCAGTTGATGAAGTGGAAACGGTCTTCGTTGCGCCGGTCTTCGATGGCGCGGTTCTTCTCGAACGCCTGCTTGTCGAAACCACCTGCTTCCACCGCCAGCGAGTGGTCGACGATCAGTTGCGTCGGCACCACCGGGTTGACCTGCGCCGGGTCACCGCCCTGCTGGGCAATCGCGTCACGCAGGCCGGCGAGGTCGACCAGTGCGGTCTGGCCGAGAATGTCGTGGCACACCACACGCGCCGGGAACCACGGGAAGTCGAGGTCGCGTTTGCGTTCGATCAGTTGTTTCAGCGAATCGGTGAGCGTGGTCGGGTCGCAGCGACGCACGAGGTTCTCCGCCAGCACGCGGGAGGTGTACGGCAGGGTGTCGTAGCTGCCGGGCTGAATCGCCTCGACCGCCGCACGGACGTCGAAATAATCCAGGGAACTGCCGGGCAGGTTTTTGCGGAATGCTGTGTTCATCGGGTCAGGACTCTGGTCACGGTAGTTTCAAAGGGAAGAGGCCTCCACACCGCCCCCCTGTAGGAGCTGCCGAAGGCTGCGATCTTTTGATTTTGTTTTTTAAGATCAAGATCAAGATCAAGATCAAGATCAAAAGATCGCAGCCTTCGGCAGCTCCTACAGGGGTTACGCTTTGTGGCTGGCCCTCACCATTCAGCGACGTTCGATTGGCACGAACTTGCGCTGTTCGACGCCGACGTACTCGGCGCTTGGACGGATGATGCGGTTGTTGGCGCGCTGTTCGAACACGTGCGCGGCCCAGCCGGTCAGGCGCGAGCAGACGAAGATCGGCGTGAACAGCTTGGTCGGGATGCCCATGAAGTGATACGCCGAGGCATGGTAGAAGTCGGCGTTGGGGAACAGTTTTTTCTGCTCCCACATGGTCTTGTCGATGGCTTCGGAAACCGCAAACAGCACTTTGTCACCGACTTCGTCGGCGAGTTTTTTCGACCAGCCCTTGATCACCTCGTTACGCGGATCGCTGTCCTTATAGATCGCGTGGCCGAAGCCCATGATCTTGTCCTTGCGCTCGAGCATGCCGAGGGTGCCTTTGATCGCCTCTTCCGGCGACGAGAAGCGCTCGATCATTTCCATCGCCGCTTCGTTGGCGCCGCCATGCAGCGGGCCGCGCAGCGAGCCGATGGCCGCCGTGACGCAGGAATACAGATCAGACAGGGTCGATGCACAAACCCGCGCGGTGAAGGTCGAGGCGTTGAATTCGTGTTCGGCGTAAAGGATCAACGACACGTTCATCACTTTGACGTGCAGTTCGCTCGGCTTCTTGTCGTGCAGCAGGTGCAGGAAGTGGCCGCCAATCGTAGGCTCGTCGCTGACGCAGTTGATGCGCTTGCCGTCGTGGCTGAAGCGATACCAGTAGCACATGATCGCCGGGAATGCGGCCAGCAGACGGTCAGTCTTGTCGCGCTGTTCGGAGAAATCTTTCTCCGGCTCGAGGTTGCCGAGGAACGAGCAACCGGTGCGCATCACGTCCATCGGATGGGCGTCGGCGGGGATGCGTTCGAGCACTTCTTTCAGTGCTTGCGGCAGGTCGCGCAGCTTGCTCAGCTTTTGCTGGTAGGCGTCGAGTTGTGCCTGGGTCGGCAGCTCGCCGTACAGCAGCAGGTATGCCACTTCTTCGAACTGCGCGTCTGCTGCCAGTTCACGCACGTCGTAGCCGCGATAGGTCAGCCCGGCACCGGCCTGGCCCACGGTGGACAGTGCGGTTTGCCCGGCAACCTGGCCCCGGAGCCCGGCGCCACTGAGTACTTTTGCTTCGGCCATTGCTGTCTCCAATCTTGAATTTGTTAGGGAATCTGCAATTACGGTGTTGTTGGCAAAAGATCGCAGCCTTCGGCAGCTCCTACCTCGACCGCGTTCCTGTAGGAGCTGTCGAGTGAAACGAGGCTGCGATCTTTTGATCTTCGCCTTTATTTTTTAGCGGCAAACAACGCATCGAGCTTCTGCTCGAACGTGTGGTAATCGATACGATCGTAAAGCTCCATACGCGTCTGCATGGTGTCGATGACATTCTGCTGGGTGCCGTCGCGGCGGATCGCGGTGTAGACGTTTTCCGCTGCCTTGTTCATCGCGCGGAACGCCGACAGCGGGTACAGCACCAGCGACACATCGGCGCCAGCCAGTTGCTCGGTGGTGTACAGCGGCGTCGAGCCGAACTCGGTGATGTTGGCGAGGATCGGCGCCTTCACCCGGTTGGCGAACAGCTTGTACATCTCAAGCTCGGTGATGGCTTCCGGGAAAATCATGTCGGCGCCGGCCTCGATGCACGCGGCGGCGCGATCAAGCGCTGATTCCAGACCTTCCACCGCCAGCGCGTCAGTACGCGCCATGATCACGAAGCTGTCGTCGGTACGGGCATCGACGGCGGCTTTGATGCGGTCGACCATTTCCTGCTGGCTGACGATTTCCTTGTTCGGTCGGTGGCCGCAGCGCTTGGCGCCGACCTGGTCCTCGATGTGAATCGCCGCCGCGCCGAACTTGATCATCGACTTCACGGTGCGCGCCACGTTGAACGCCGACGAGCCGAAACCGGTGTCGACGTCCACCAGCAGCGGCAGGTCGCAGACGTCGGTGATGCGCCGCACGTCGGTGAGCACGTCATCCAGGCCGGTGATGCCCAGGTCCGGCACGCCGAGCGAGCCTGCGGCCACCCCGCCACCGGACAGGTAGATCGCCTTGAAACCGGCACGCTTGGCCAGCAGCGCGTGGTTGGCGTTGATCGCGCCGACCACCTGCAATGGATGCTCGCTGGCGACCGCATCGCGGAAACGCTGGCCTGGAGTGTTCTGCTTGGAACTCATGACTCACCTCGTTCAGTGGCTGTCTTATTGTCGGCGCCGTCCTGGTAATGACGGGCGATGTTGCGTTTCGAGGCGCCGATGTGACGGCGCATCAACAATTCCGCGAGTTCGCCGTCACGGTCGGCGATGGCATCGAGAATCCGGTGGTGTTCGGCGAAGGCCTGACGCGGGCGGTTGGGCGTTGTGGAAAACTGGATGCGGTACATGCGCACCAGTTGATAGAGCTCGCCGCAAAGCATTTGCGTCAGCGTGCGATTGCCGCTGCCCTGGATGATCCGGTAGTGAAAGTCGAAATCGCCTTCCTGCTGGTAATAGCCGACCCCGGCCTGGAACGCCGCGTCGCGCTCGTGGGTTTCCAGCACCCGGCGCAGTTCGTCGATTTCTTCGACGCTCATGCGTTCGGCCGCCAGCCGACAGGCCATGCCTTCAAGGGATTCGCGGATTTCGTAGAGTTCGAGCAATTCGGCGTGGCTGAGCGACACCACCCGCGCGCCGACATGCGGTACGCGCACCAACAGTCGCTGACCTTCAAGCCGATGAATGGCCTCGCGCAGCGGCCCGCGACTGATGCCATAAGTGCGCGCCAGCTCGGGTTCGGAGATCTTGCTGCCTGGGGCGATCTCGCCTTTGACGATGGCCGCCTGGATGCGCCGGAAGACGTTTTCCGAGAGCGTCTCGGAATCCTCGCCGCTGATGACCGGGGGATCGAATTGATCCAGCATGATTGTCGACACCTTCAAATCCAATGCAGCAAAAACTAGCCAATTAGCCAGCACCAGTCAAAGGATAAATGGATATTGTCGACAATCGTCTAATAAACCGAAAAGATCGCAGCCTTCGGCAGCTCCTACAGGATGTACGCGAATCCTTTGTAGGAGCTGCCGCAGGCTGCGATCTTTTGATCTTTTATAGACCGGCCCCAGCGCTGGCGCCATAAAACCACCGTGCTAGAATGCCGCCCGCATTTGCTGGCCATTTGTACGGCTTGTCATAAAAAGCTGATAGGCACACGAAGGAGCTTGCGCAGTATTGCCAGGAACCTGAACCGAAAACGGAACGCTGCGCACCAGGATTTATGAGACTCAAGCCCTTCCCCACATTTTTTGCGCTGTTTTGCCTGCCCGGCCTCGCCGCGGCGGGGGAAAAAACCGTGTACGGCCTCAACGAATACGCATCGCTTGACGGCATCAATCTGCAAGTCGCGGCCAAACTCGACACCGGCGCCAAAACCGCCTCGCTGAGTGCCCGTGACATCAAACGCTTCAAACGCAACGGCGAGTCCTGGGTGCGTTTCTACCTGGCGATCGACGCTGCGCATTCGCACCCGATCGAGCGGCCGCTGGCCCGGGTCAGCAAGATCAAACGCCGCGCCGGCGACTACGACCCGGAAGAAGGTAAAAAGTACACCGCGCGCCCGGTGATCGAGCTGGATATATGCATGGGCACGGCGTTGCGTAGCATCGAAGTGAACCTGACCGACCGAAGTGCGTTCCAATACCCGCTTTTGATCGGCTCCGAAGCCTTGAAACGCTTCGACGCGCTGGTCGACCCCAGTCTTAAATACGCTGCCGGCAAACCTGCCTGCACCATCGCCGCTCATACCGCCGAGTAATTTCCATGCGTTCTCTAACCTTCCACCTGAAAATCCTGATCACCATTCTGGTGCTCCTGGGCGTTTCGGTTACGGCCTATCAGATTTTCGTACTCGGCATCCCGGTGACCGAAGACGCCACCGACGACTTGTGGAACATCGACGCCAAAGTCGAGTTCGTCGCCAGCACCAAGGACCCGGTGAAGGTCCAGATGTTCGTGCCACCGCTGAGCCGCGATTACGTCAGCCTCAACGAAAGCTTTATCTCCAATAACTACGGCGTGGCAGTCAACCGCGTCGACGGCAACCGCAAGGTCACCTGGTCGGCGCGCCGGGCCAAGGGCAACCAGACCCTTTATTACCGTCTGGTGCTGACCAAGCGCTACACCGCGGAAAAATCCAAGATCAAAGGCCCGACCTTCCGCGACAGCATCGCCATCGAAGGCCCGGAAAAAATCGCCGCCGAAGCTCTGCTCGCGCCGATCCGCCAGCACTCGGCCGACGTCGAGACCTTCATCGGCGAAGCGATCAAACGCGTCAACAACGCCAACGACGACAACGTCAAACTGCTGCTGGCAGGCGACCCGTCGACACCGCACAAGGCGAAGATCGTCGAACTGCTGCTGTCCATCGCTCACGTGCCGGTAGAAAAAGTCCACACCATCCGCCTCGTCGCCGATCAGCCGCAAACCCCGGAACTGTGGCTGCGCAGTTTCAACGGCAACGACTGGCTGTACTTCAACCCGGAAACCGGCGAGCAAGGCCTGCCGACCGACCGCCTGCTGTGGTGGACCGGTGATGAAAACCTGATCACCATCGAGGGCGCGAAGAAAGCCAACGTGACCTTCAGCCTGAACAACAGCGAGATGAACGCGATTCGTCTGGCCAAGCTGACCGACGAAAACACCGACGCCAACTTCCTCGAATACTCGCTGTACGGCCTGCCGCTGCAGACCCAGCAGACGTTCATGATCATGGTGATGATCCCGATCGGCGTGCTGGTGATCCTGATCCTGCGCAACCTGATCGGCCTGCAGACCCTCGGCACCTTTACCCCGGTGCTGATCGCCCTGGCCTTCCGCGAAACGCAACTGGGCTTCGGCATCCTGCTGTTTACCGTGATCACCGCGCTGGGCCTGTCGTTACGTTCGTATCTGGAACATTTGAAGTTGCAGATGCTGCCGCGCCTGTCGGTGGTGTTGACCTTCGTGGTGGTGCTAATTGCCGCCATCAGCCTGTTCAGCCACAAGCTTGGTCTGGAGCGCGGTCTGTCGGTGGCGCTGTTCCCGATGGTGATTCTGACCATGACCATCGAACGCCTGTCGATCACCTGGGAAGAACGCGGCGCCAGCCATGCCATGAAAGTGGCGATCGGCACCCTGTTCGCCGCCTCGCTGGCACACCTGATCATGACCGTGCCGGAGCTGGTGTACTTCGTGTTCACCTTCCCGGCGATCCTGCTGATTCTGGTCGGCTTCATGCTGGCGATGGGGCGTTATCGCGGCTACCGCCTGACTGAACTGGTGCGCTTCAAGGCTTTCCTGAAAAAGGCTGACGCCTGATGTTCGGTTTCTGGAAGACCTGGAAGGCTCTGGAGGCCCGGGGCATCATGGGCATCAATCGGCGTAACGCCGACTACGTGCTCAAGTACAACAAGCGCAGCCTGTACCCGATCGTCGATGACAAGATCATCACCAAGGAGCGCGCGATCGAGGCCGGCATTCATGTGCCGGAGCTGTACGGCGTGATCTCCACGGAGAAGGAAATCGACAAGCTCGACGCGATCATCGGCGGGCGCAACGACTTCGTGATCAAACCGGCCCAGGGTGCTGGCGGTGACGGCATCATTGTCATCGCTGACCGCTTCGAGGGCCGCTATCGCACGGTCTCGGGCAAGATCCTCGCCCACGAAGAACTCGAGCATCACATCTCGAGCATCCTCACCGGCCTGTACTCGCTGGGCGGTCACCGCGACCGCGCACTGATCGAATACCGGGTGACCCCGGATCAGATCTTCAAGAGCATCAGCTACGAAGGCGTGCCGGACATCCGCATCATCGTGCTGATGGGCTATCCGGTGATGGCCATGCTGCGCCTGCCGACCCGTCAGTCCGGCGGCAAGGCCAACCTGCACCAGGGCGCCATCGGCGTCGGCGTCGACCTCGCCACCGGCCTGACCCTGCGCGGTACCTGGCTGAACAACATCATCAACAAACACCCCGACACCACCAACGCGGTGGACGGCGTGCAACTGCCCTACTGGGATGGTTTCATGAAACTCGCCGCCGGCTGTTATGAGCTGTGCGGCCTGGGTTACATCGGCGTGGACATGGTGCTGGACCAGGAGAAAGGCCCGCTGATTCTCGAGCTGAATGCGCGACCGGGGCTGAATATCCAGATTGCCAACGATTGCGGGCTGACTCAGCGTACGCATGCGGTCGAGGCGCATCTGGAAGACCTGAAGGCGCGTGGAGTGACGGAGTCAGTTGAAGAACGGGTGGCGTTTACTCAGGAGATGTTTGGGCATATTCCGGCGGTCGAGGGCTGAAGCTGAAAAGCTGAAGAGCCCCTCACCCTAGCCCTCTCCCGGAGGGAGAGGGGACTGACCGTGTTGGATGCTCGAAGTACATCGACCTGCAAGTTCGAGTCGAACTCAGAACTTGAAAAGCATGAAGATCCGCCCCCTTTCCCCCTCGCCCCCTTGGGGGAGAGGGCTGGGGTGAGGGGGTAGCTTTTGATTTTGATCTGGCAGCCGAGAGGACTACAATCCCCACCCCGCCTCGATGGCCGATCTGCCCCGCCCATGTTGACCTGTTCCGTACACCCGCTGCCCTACCGCGCCAACCCCGCCGACTACTTCGCGGCCATCCGCCATGCGCCCGGCGCCGTGCTGCTCGACAGCGGCCGGCCGAGCGCCGACCGTGGCCGTTATGACCTGCTCAGCGCCTGGCCGCTGGAACAACTGGCGGTGTTGCCCGACGAAAGCGGCAGCCTGTTCCTGCAACGCCTGCGGGATAATCTGAGCCGTCTGGGCGAAGCGCAATTGCCTGCGGAATATGAACTGCCGTTCGCCGGCGGCCTGATCGGCTATCTGAGCTACGACTTCGGTCGGCATCTGGAACACCTGCCGAGCCAGGCTCGGGATGATCTGCAATTGCCCGACGCGCGATTCGGTCTGTACGACTGGGCGCTGATCAGCGATCACCAGACCGCCACCAGCCAACTGGTGTTTCACCCGTCACTGGCCGACAGCGAGCGGCAACGACTGATCGCGTTGTTCAGCCAACCGACTTCAGCACCGCTGACGCCGTTCAAGCTGGACACGCCGATGACCGCCGATCTGTCGGCCGATGACTATCGCCAGGCGCTGGCACGCATTCATCAATACATCCAGGCCGGCGACTGCTATCAGGTCAACTTCGCCCAGCGTTTCCGCGCACCGTGTCAGGGCGATCCGTGGCTGGCCTATTGCGCGTTGCGCGAGGCCTGCCCGACGCCGTTTTCCGGTTTTCAGAGCTTGCCCGACGGCGACGCGGTGTTGAGCCTGTCGCCCGAGCGCTTCGTCAAAGTCAGCCAGCGCCAGGTGGAAACCCGCCCGATCAAGGGCACCCGCCCGCGTGGCCTGACGCCGGCCGAAGACGCCGCCAACGCCGCCGAACTGCTGGCCAGCCCCAAGGATCGCGCGGAAAACCTGATGATCGTCGACCTGCTGCGCAACGACCTCGGCCGTACCTGCCGCATCGGCTCGGTGCGGGTGCCGGAGCTGTTCAGCCTGGAAAGCTATCCCAACGTGCATCACCTGGTCAGCAGCGTGACCGGCGAACTGGCCGAGGATCGCGACGCACTGGACCTGATTGCTGGCAGCTTCCCCGGTGGCTCGATCACCGGCGCGCCGAAGATTCGTGCGATGCAGATCATTGACGAACTGGAGCCGACCCGGCGCGGTTTGTATTGCGGTTCGTTGCTGTACCTGGACGTGCGCGGCGAGATGGACAGCTCCATCGCGATTCGCAGTCTGTTGGTCAAGGATGGGCAGGTGTGCTGCTGGGGTGGCGGCGGGATCGTGGCCGATTCGGACTGGCAGGCGGAATATCAGGAGTCGATTACCAAGGTCAGAATCCTCCTCGAAACCCTGCAAAACCTCTGATTGAAACGGCCCCTGTAGGAGCTGCCGAAGGCTGCGATCTTTTGATCTTGATCTAAAAAAACAGGATCAAAAGATCGCAGCCTTCGGCAGCTCCTACAGTGATGGGGTTTACAGGGACAGGTTGCGGTTCGAGGCCTTGAGGAACTCCTGCTTCAACTCGGCAAACGTATGCACCGCCGGGAACTGCGGGAACTCGCGAATCACGTTGTCCGGTGCGTGGAACAGAATCCCCGCGTCCGCCTCGCCGAGCATGCTCGTGTCGTTATACGAATCCCCCGCCGCAATCACCCGGTAGTACAGGCTCTTGAACGCCAGTACCGACTGACGCTTGGGATCTTTCTGGCGCAATTGATAGCTGGTCACCCTGCCACTGTCGTCAGTGATCAGACGATGGCAGAGCAAGGTCGGAAAGCCCAGCTGACGCATCAGCGGCTGGGAGAACTCGTAAAAGGTGTCCGAGAGAATCACCACCTGGAAGCGCTCGCGCAGCCAGTCGACGAACTCCACTGCGCCGTCCAGCGGCTTGAGGGTGGCGATCACTTCCTGGATGTCCGAGAGCTTCAGGCCGTGCTCGTCGAGGATGCGCAGGCGTTGCTGCATCAACACGTCGTAATCGGGAATGTCCCGGGTGGTGGCCTTGAGGGATTCGATTCCGGTTTTTTCAGCGAAGGCGATCCAGATTTCCGGTACCAGTACCCCTTCAAGATCCAGGCAAGCAATTTCCACAAGACACTCCCGTTTGTAGTGATTATTGAGTCGAGCGAGCCCGAACTCTAGCGACTCCCCCGCGACCGCGCAACGCAGCGAGCACCCCCTACTCCGCCGCTTTTTGTTACCATCGCCGCCATATAGAGCGCCCAGCGCCACCGACCTGTAGGAAGCCGCCCTGATGAGCCCAACGTTCGATGTCGTGGAACTCGCCACGACCTATGCCAACAAATCCGCCCAAGACATCCTGAAACTCGCGTTCGCCGAGTTCGGTGACGAGCTGTGGATATCTTTCAGTGGTGCCGAGGATGTGGTGCTGGTGGACATGGCCTGGAAGCTGAACAAGAACGTCAAGGTGTTCAGCCTCGACACCGGCCGCCTGCATCCGGAAACCTATCGCTTCATTGATCAGGTGCGCGAGCACTACAAGATCGATATCGAACTGGTGTCGCCGGACTACACGAAGCTGGAACCGTTCGTGAAGGAAAAAGGCCTGTTCAGCTTCTATAAGGACGGCCATGGCGAATGCTGCGGCATCCGCAAGATCGAACCGCTGCGGCGCAAACTGTCCGGCGTCAAAGCCTGGGCCACCGGCCAGCGCCGCGACCAGAGCCCGGGCACCCGCAGCGCCGTGGCGGTGCTGGAGATCGACACCGCGTTCTCCACACCCGAACGCACCCTGTACAAGTTCAACCCGCTGGCGCAGATGACCAGCGAAGAGATCTGGGGTTACATCCGCATGCTCGAACTGCCGTACAACAGCCTGCATGAACGCGGCTTTATCAGCATCGGCTGCGAACCATGCACCCGCCCGGTGCTGCCGAACCAGCACGAGCGCGAAGGCCGCTGGTGGTGGGAAGAAGCGACGCAGAAAGAGTGCGGGCTGCATGCGGGGAATATCATCAGCAAGTCCAACAGCTAAAAGATCGCAGCCTGCGGCAGCTCCTGCATGGAAATGCGGTCACCTGTAGGAGCTGCCGCAGGCTGCGATCTTTTGACCCTGAAAAATGTGTACACAAGAATGTCACCATCGGTGCCATTTATGTGTGCACTTTTTTGTTTTCGCGCCCTGAAAAGTTACATCCTTGCTGTACACCTCTGCGCGTCGCCCTCCCCGCAAATCCCCCGCAAAAAATAAATACCTGTTCAACCGGTCAATTTATAACCGCTTATTTTCAAATACTTAGCACTCATCGATAACTTTTCGAAATGAGCGCAGCGCTTCATAGATCGCTGACTGGCACAGTTCTGGCTTTTGTGCATACATGTTTTGTATACAAAACTGCAAAACATCAAACCACACTTTCGATCCGCAAGCCTGAAGCGCCCTATCCCGTACAGGCTGCAGATGCCCCGTAACCAGTGATGTCTGCTGGCCGCGCCGAAGATTTGTCGAGCCTGACCGCTCATGCACAGTCATCGCGGCCCGCCCATCAGGAGCCTGCCGGAATGCGTACAAGTCTCTCCAACAACATCGCGCTGAATCTGCCCGCCTCTGCCCTCGACCAGCCAATACCCGACGCGGGTCTGGCCGAACCGTTACAGCTGAGCCCGCGCCTGCACAACCGCGACCTGGCACCGACCCGGGCCGAAGGTCGGCGCTGGGGCAAGTACAGCATCTTTGCGTTGTGGACCAACGATGTGCACAACATCGCCAACTACTCGTTCGCCATCGGGCTGTACGCCCTGGGCCTGGGCGGCTGGCAGATTCTGCTGTCGCTGGGGATCGGCGCCGCTCTGGTGTACTTTTTCATGAACCTGTCCGGCTACATGGGGCAGAAAACCGGGGTGCCGTTTCCGGTGATCAGCCGGATCAGTTTCGGCATCCACGGCGCGCAGATTCCGGCGCTGATTCGCGCGGTGATCGCCATCGCCTGGTTCGGGATTCAGACGTATCTGGCGTCGGTGGTGTTTCGCGTGCTGCTGACAGCGATTCACCCCGGTTTCGCCGATTACGACCACAACTCGATCCTCGGCCTGTCGTCGCTGGGCTGGGTGTGTTTCGTGGCGATCTGGTTCGTGCAGTTGGCGATTCTCGCCTACGGCATGGAAATGGTTCGCCGTTACGAGGCTTTTGCCGGCCCGGTGATTCTGCTGACCGTCGCCGCCCTCGCCGCGTGGATGTACACCCAGGCCAACGCCACGATTGCCTGGTCGATCCGCGAACCGCTGAGCGGTGGCGAGATGTGGCGCAACATCTTTGCCGGCGGCGCCTTGTGGCTGGCGATCTATGGCACGCTGATCCTCAATTTCTGCGACTTCGCCCGCTCCTCGCCGTGCCGCAAGACCATCAAGATCGGCAACTTCTGGGGCCTGCCGGTGAACATTCTGGTGTTCGCCACCATCACCGTCCTGCTCTGCGGTGCGCAATTTCAGATCAATGGGCGAATCATCGAAAGCCCGACCGAAATCATCGCTTCGATCCCCAACACGTTTTTCCTGGTACTGGGTTGCCTGGCGTTCTTGATCGTCACCGTGGCGGTGAACATCATGGCCAACTTCGTCGCCCCGGCGTTCGTCCTCAGCAACCTGGCGCCGAAGTACCTGACCTTCCGCCGCGCCGGGCTGATCAGCGCGACCATCGCCGTGCTGATCCTGCCGTGGAACCTCTACAACAGCCCGCTGGTGATCGTGTATTTCCTCTCCGGCCTCGGCGCACTGCTCGGCCCGTTGTACGGGGTGATCATGGTCGACTACTGGTTGATCCGCAAAGGCCGGATCAACGTCCCGCAGTTGTACAGCGAAGATCCCAACGGCGCTTATTACTACAGCCACGGAGTGAATTTCCGTGCCGTGGCGGCGTTCATTCCGGCAGCGTTGATCGCCATCGTCCTGGCACTGGTGCCGGGCTTCCACAGCATCTCGCCGTTCTCCTGGCTGGTGGGCGCCGGCATCGCCGCCATGCTCTACCTGATCATCGCCAAACGTCAGCCGCACTACGCCGACGTCAGTGGCGAATCGATCGCCGTCGACAACGTCAGCCATTAACTTCCTTGCGGCCCGGTTTTGGGCCGCTGAACTGCCCGCAATAAGGACTTCCCATGCGTATTCTTGTGGTCAACGTCAACACCACCGAATCCATCACCCAGGCCATCGCCCGCTCGGCGCAGGCCGTCGCGTCTCCCGGTACGGAGATCGTCGGCCTGACACCGTTCTTCGGCGCCGACTCGGTGGAAGGCAATTTCGAAAGTTACCTGGCGGCCATCGCCGTGATGGACCGGGTGATGTCCTACGATCAACCGTTCGACGCGGTGATTCAGGCAGGTTACGGCGAACACGGTCGCGAAGGTTTGCAGGAACTGCTCAACGTGCCGGTAGTGGACATCACCGACGCCGCCGCCAGTACCGCGATGTTTCTCGGCCACGCCTATTCGGTGGTGACCACGCTGGATCGCACCGTGCCGCTGATCGAGGATCGACTGAAACTCTCGGGCCTGTGGGATCGCTGTGCCTCGGTGCGGGCCAGTGGTCTTGCGGTGCTGGAGTTGGAGCACGAACCACAGCGCGCACTGGAAGCCATCGTGCAGCAGGCGGAGCTGGCGGTGACCCAGGACAAGGCCGAAGTGATCTGTCTGGGCTGCGGCGGCATGGCCGGGCTCGATGAACAGATTCGTCGCCGCACCGGGGTGCCGGTGGTGGACGGCGTGACAGCGGCGGTGACCATTGCTGAATCGCTGGTGCGGCTGGGGTTGTCGACGTCCAAAGTGCGGACTTACGCGACGCCACGGCCGAAGCAGATCATTGGCTGGGCGGAGCGGTTTGCCCGGTAGACCGCGTATCGTTTATCGCGGGCAAGCCTCGCTCCCACAGGTTTCGCGTTGTATTACCATCATGTGAACGACGAAGAACCTGTGGGAGCGTGGCTTGCCCGCGATGGCCGCACCTCGGTCCCAAAGTCCTGCTCAGACAGCACTGAACCGCCGAGCCAACCCTCGCTCTGCAAACTGCTCAATCACAAAATCGACAAACGCCCGAGTCTTGCCCGGCAACAATTTATGCTCGGCGTAGTAGATCGAAATGTTGCCGTCATCGATGTACCAGTCCGGCAGCACCCGCTGCAACGTGCCCGCCTCGAGGTAACCCACGGCAAACGGCATGCTGACCAGCGCGATGCCCAGCCCTTGTGCTGCCGTAGCGCAGGCGGCTTCGGAGTCGCTCATGGTCATTCGCGTCTTGAGGGTCAAGGGCTGACAGAGCTGACTGCGGCCACTGATCAACTGCCAGGAGCGCACTCGACCGGTCTGCGGCGAACGAATCAGGATGCCATCGTGACGTTGCAGGTCATCCGGTTCGGCGATCGCTTCGTGCCTTTGCAGATAGTCAGCAGACGCCACCAACACGCGATGTGCGGGTGTCAACTTGCGTGCGACCACGCCTTGGGGCAATTCAAAGCCCCCGCCAATCGCCGCATCGAAACCCTGCCCTATCAAATCGACCTGACGGTTATCAAAATGCCAGTCAGGGTTGATCGCCGGAAACCGACGTAAAAACTCCTGCAGCAACGGCACGATGTACAAACGCCCGAATACCGTGCCCATGCTGACTTTCAACGTGCCCGCCGGCAGTCCTTCCACACTTGACAGATTGGCCACCGCATTCTGAATCGTCGTCAGACTGCCACTGACCTGGCTCAAAAACAGCTGACCGGCCTCGGTCAGGGTCAGGCTGCGTGTACTACGCTGGAACAGCCGTACACCGAGCCGCACCTCAAGCTTCGCCACACTCTTGCCGACGGCGGCCGGGGTCAGACTCAAGCGCCGGGCGGCCTCGGCAAAGCTGCCGACTTCGGCGCTGCGCACGAAGCATTCGATACTGCTGAAAGTTTCCATGATTGCCACTATAAACTTCTGGTTTACACAGACTATAGCAATCATGGTCTACACGGTTGTCGATGCGAGGCCGATACTCGGCTCCAACAACAAGGCACCCCGCCTTGAATTCTCTGGAGATCGAACATGACCACTCAACACCTCAGCGGCAAAGTCGCTCTGATTCAAGGCGGTTCCCGTGGTATCGGTGCCGCCATCGTCAAACGCCTGGCCGCCGAAGGCGCCGCTGTCGCATTCACTTACGTCAGCTCCACCGCCAAGGCCGAAGAGTTGCAGAACAGCATCACCGCGAATGGTGGAAAAGCCTTGGCGATCAAGGCCGACAGCGCCGATGAAACAGCCATCCGCAACGCCGTCAGCGCCACCGTCGAAGCCTTTGGCCGCCTGGATATTCTGGTGAACAACGCCGGCGTCCTGGCCATCGCGCCGCTGGAAGATTTCAAACTGGAAGACTTCGACCAGACCCTGGCGATCAACGTGCGCAGCGTGTTCATCGCGTCTCAGGAAGCCGCCAGACATATGGGCGAAGGCTCACGCATCGTCAACATCGGCAGCACCAACGCCGACCGCATGCCCTTCGGCGGTGGCGGGGTGTACGCGATGAGCAAATCGGCACTGGTCGGTCTGACCAAAGGTCTGGCCCGTGATCTTGGCCCACGCGGCATCACCATCAACAACGTGCAGCCCGGCCCGGTCGACACTGACATGAACCCGGCCCATGGCGATTTTGCCGAGAGCCTGATCCCGCTGATGGCGGTGGGCCGTTACGGCACTGCCGATGAAATCGCCGGTTTCGTCGCTTATCTGGTCGGCCCGGAAGCCGGTTACATCACCGGTGCCAGCCTGACTATCGACGGTGGTTTTGGCGCCTGATTGCGCTGAATCCCGGGTACAAAAAACGCCGCGCCTCTTTGCAGAGGGCGGCGTTTTTTATGGGCGCTTATTGGCTGGTCAAGCCCATTCCAGCGCCGGCAAACCGCAGGCACTCGGGGTGAACGCCTTGAGCGTGCGCAGAATCCCGTCGGCATGCGCGTATTTTTCATCGGCCATGGCTGCATCGGGAATCGCGATGGCAGTCATCCCCGCCGCTTTCGCGGCGGTTACACCAAACGGCGAATCCTCGAACACCAGACAATCCTCAGGCGCGACGCCCAGACGCCGGGCGGCGGTGAGGAAGATGTCCGGCGCCGGTTTCGCTGCGCCGACTTCCGGGTCATCGGCGGTGACGATGAAATCGAACAGGGCAAACCAGTCACGATGCAAGGTGGTTTTCTGGCCGAACGACTGCCGCGACGAACTGGTGCCCACGGCGATCGGAATGTTGTGTGCCTTAAGGTGACGAATCAGCTCCTCCGCGCCGGGCATCGCCTGGGCCTTGGGGAAGCGTTCACGCATCAACGGTTCGCGGATCAGCAGAAACTCTTCGGCACTGATCGGCAGATCCAGCGCCTGCACCACGTAGTTCGCCAGGTCATTGGCGCCACGCCCGATGATGTTCTGTTTAACGCTCCAGTCGAAGGTCCGCCCGTAACGCTCGGCAATGAGCGAGGTGACCTCGGTGTAGATGCCTTCGGTGTCCAGCAGCAAACCGTCCATGTCGAAAATCACGGCCTTGATCGGGCCAAACGTCTTCATCGGTGCATTCATCATCGGATCCGTTATCAAAAACATCCCGGGCGGCACAGCCGGCGCCGCTACGCGGATCTGATTAATGGGTTCAGCAGCATAGCGAGGCCAGCGGACATTGAGCAACGGGCAATGTTTATGGGCGGTGGAATGACTCGCTGATATTTAGCGAAATGCCCTACAGATAACGCCTACTTTCCCGACTTCTTTCCATTCTGATCCCCCGCAAAGTCCGCGCACCTCTTTCACGTGCGTGAGTGCTTGCGAATGTTCCAAACCGATCGGCTCCTGGCCCTGAACAACAGCATCGGCCTGCTGGTGGTTGCCGCCCTGAACCCGCAACACCCGGACTTTGAAAGGCTGATCCGCGAGTTTCGCCTGTGCCTGAACAACTACGAGGCCTGGGCCGAGCAGTTCTGGACGGGAACGGCGCTGGATATCGAGCAGGTGTTCAAGGTCGGCGGCGACCTGCACCTCAGCGCGCCCGTCAAATCCCGCCAGCCGATCCAGACCTCCGTGGTCATGTGTCCCGCGAGCGGCCCGTTGACCTTGGTGCACCTGTTCGAGGCGGCGCGGTTCGTACCGATCGGCGATACCCCGGTGCTGCTCGAACCGGTGATCGGCGAAATCGACGGGGTATTGAGTTTCGGTGAACCGCTGCGCCATACCATCGGCCCGAGCGGCATTCTGGAAGTGCGCGAGTGCGACCGGGGCCAGCGTTATCGCATCACCTTCTTTCCTGATGTGTCCAGCGCCCATATCCAAGCGCTGTATGCCTCCTATGAAGAGATTCTGGACGGGCTGGAGGTCTGGCTTCGCCAGGAGTGGGACGGGTTTCAGCCGCTGTGGGCGGAGTTTTCCGGCGCCGGTTTGGCTGATCGTTACCAACAGTTGCAACAGGCCGACTGGCGCGGTTTCGAGAAAGCCCTGCACGACATCTGGGATGACGTTAAACAGCTGTTTGGCCTGCTCGCCGACCTGCAGGCCAACAGCGAAAAACTCCTGCAGTACCTGAGCGATGTCGAGCTGCAAGCGCTACTCGACGCCTCCAGTGAGGCCATCGCCAATGGCTTGCTGATCCTCAGTGACGAACCGTTGCTGTTTATCCATCTGGCCGCGTTTAACAGTTGGTTGAAGATGCTGCCGCCGCAGTACCTGGCGGAAGTGGTGGCGGAAGTTCGGGTCGAGCTGTTGATCAGCTTTTTACTGATGCGCGTTTCCGGCGTCGTTGGCGTGCCTGTGCGACTGAGCAGCAAGGTGCTGAGCAAGATCAAGTCGCCCCGGGCGCGGGAATGGCTGGCAGCGTCGGCGTTGCGTCTGGGCGAGCTGCCCTCCACCGCCGATCTGAGCAAGCACGCGGGCGCGTTGAAGCCGTTGCTGGTCAACGCGCGCGATGTGCCGTTGAAGCCAACGCCAGCGATCCCGCTGAACATTCGTCAGACGGACGCAGTGGTGTTGACCGTGCCGAATCCGGCACCGATGGCACGGGACAAGTCCCGCGGCACGACGCGGATGGAGCGTCACGAACCTCACGACGACGCTTCAAACCAGGCGAAAAACCCCAACGGCGATAGCGCCGATTGCGCACCGCTGACCTGCACCAACGGCTGTCCGGTGTCGATGGTCACCGGCGAAGAATTGCTGACCCTGACCGATGGCACGCTCGATGGGGTGTTGCCGTTCGAATTCACCCGGCTGTACCGCACCAGCGCGGTGGAGATCGATGTCGGGCTGGGGTTTGGCTGGAGTCATTCGCTGGCGCATTGGCTGGAGTTCGATGGCGAGGCGGTGGTCTGGGTCGATCACGAGAACCGCCGTACGCGATTTCCGTTGCCCAGTGTGGAGCGGCCGGAGATTCACAACAGTCTGTCGCGGGCGGCGATTTTTCTCGGCGATGAGCCGGAGGAACTGATTCTCGCGCTGGCGGGGGATGCGGCGCGGTTTTATCACTTTCGTGCCGGGCGGTTGGTGGCGGTCAGTGATGCGTATGGCAATCGGCTGACCGTTTCTCGCGATCAGCAGCAGCGGATTTTCCGCTTGGACAATGGCGCCGGGCGCTCGCTGTTGTTGCGCTATGACCGGGCGCATCTGGTCGCGGTTGATTACCAGGTGTTGGAGGCTGATGGCTGGCGCACCGAGCAGACGCTGGTCAGTTATTGCTACGACGCGCGTCAGCGGTTGTTGGCTGCGACCAACGCGGTCGGTGACAGTGAGCGTTACGACTACGACGACCAGCACGTCATCCTGCAGCGACAACTGACCGGGGGCGCGAGCTTTTTCTGGGAGTGGCAGCGCGCGGGCAAGACGGCGCGTTGCGTGCGCCATTGGGCGTCGTTCGCGCAGATGAACACGCGGTATGTCTGGGCGGACGACGGCCGCGTCACGGTGCATTACGTCGATGGCACCGAAGAAATCTACGTCCACGATGACAGCGCACGGCTGGTGCGCAAGGTCGAGGCCAATGGCGGTGAGCACCTCAAGGCCTATGACGACGCGGGCCGGCTGATCGCCGAGCAGGATCCGCTGGGCGCGGTCACCGAATACCGCTACGACGACGTCGGACGGCTGATTGCGCTGCTTCCGCCGGACGATGAGCCAACGTCCTACGAGTATCGCAACGGTTTCCTGCACAGCCGTTCTCGCGGTGACGCGGTCTGGACGTATCGGCGCAACGCCGAGGGTGATGTCACCGAGGCGGTCGATCCTGACGGTCAGGTCACCCATTACTACTACGACATGCGCGGGCAGTTGCTGTCGATCCGCTACCCGGACACCAGCCGGCACAAGTTGTCGTGGAACGACCTCGGGCAACTGATCGAGGAAACCCTGCCTGACGGTGGAGTGCGGCGCTTTTCCTACGATGCGCTGGGGCGGCGGGCTACGACGCAGGACGAACATGGTGCGATCACCCGCCAGCAGTGGGACGCCGTTGGCCGACTGGTTCAAACGACTTTGCCTACAGGCGCCACTCGTGCCTACAGCTACGGCGCCTACGGCCAAGTCACTGCCGAGCGCGACGAACTCGGGCGCATCACCCGCTACGAGTATGACGACGACCTGCATCGGGTCTCGCGCAAGATCAACCCCGACGGCACGCGGGTGCAGTACCGCTACGACCATGCGCAATTGCTGCTCACGGAAATCGAGAACGAGTCCGGGGAAAAGTACCGCCTGGACTACACGCCCACCGGATTGATCCGACAGGAAACTGGCTTCGATGGTCGGCGCACCGCTTACGCCTACGACCGCAACGGGCACCTGCTGGAGAAGACCGAGTTCGGTGATGACGGCTCGACGCTGGTCACCACTTACGTGCGTGATACAGCCGGGCGTCTGCTGCTGAAAACCCTGCCCGACGGGGTTGAGGTGGCTTACACCTACGACCGTCTGGGCCGATTAACCGGTGTTGATGACGGCCAGCAACATCCACTGGCCTTTGAATACGACCGGCAGGACCGGCTGATCACCGAGCATCAGGGCTGGGGCACCTTGCGTTACACCTACGACGCCTGCGGCCAGCTCAAGCGCCAGCGTCTGCCGGACAACAGCAAGCTCGACTATCACTACGCCAAGGGCGGTGCGCTGACCGCCATCGACCTCAATGGCACGCGGCTGACCAGCCATCAGTTTGAATGTGGTCGCGAGCAACAACGCCAGCAAGGCCTGCTACGCAGCGATTATGCCTACGACGATCAGGGACGTTTACTCGCCCACGCTGTAGGTCATCAGCACGACTCCCTGTATCGCCGGGATTATGCCTACAGCGCCAACGGCAACCTCGAGCACATTGCCGACAGCCGCCACGGCCAGCGCACCTATGGCTACGACGCCCTCGACCGCTTGATCCGCGTCCGTCACTCGCGCGACGAACTACCGGAATCCTTCGCCCACGACCCGGCCGGCAACCTGCTGATGCAGGATCGTCCCGGGCCGACCCGGATCAAGGGCAACCGCCTGCTGATGCAGGGCGATCGCCATTACGACTACGACGCCTTCGGCAACCTGATCCGCGAACGCCGTGGCCGCGACCAGCAACTCGTCACCGAGTACCGCTACGACTGCCAACACCGCCTGATCGGCCTGACCCGCCCCGATGGCCAGACCGCGACCTACCAGTACGACGCCTTCGGCCGACGCATCCGCAAAACCGTCGACGGCCAGACCACCGAGTTCTTCTGGCAAGGCGACCACCTCGTCGCCGAAAGCAGCCCGAGCCACCATCGCAGCTACGTCTACGAACCCGGCACCTTCCGCCCACTGGCGCTGCTCGACGGCAAAGGCCCGAAAAAGGCCTGCCCGTTCTACTACCAACTCGACCACCTCGGCACGCCGCAGGAACTGACCGACTACAGCGGCGAAATCGTCTGGTCGGCGCAATACGACGCCTACGGCAAGGTCGCCGCGATCACCCTGGCCGGCGAAGACTACCTCGACCAGTCGCTGCGCTTTCAGGGGCAGTATTTCGACGCGGAAAGTGGGCTGCATTACAACCGGCACCGGTATTACGACCCGAGGTTGGGACGGTATTTGACGCCGGATCCCATCAAGTTGGCGGGTGGGTTGAATCAGTATCGGTATGTGCCGAATCCGACGGGATGGGTGGATCCGTTGGGGTTGACGTCGAACTGTCCGCCGCCGAACAGGCCAGGCTGTGAGGTGCCGGGTGGGATTGGTGGCGCTAAGGTAGATGTGGGTGAACCACAATTACCGGACTTGATTCATGGCGTTGACCCACATTCAGTGAAGCGAACGCATGCGATCATGGGAAAAAAATCAACTAAACACGTCGAAAAAATAAGGGATCAAATGCGAGCAGGTGGATACGATGTCAGCTATCCCATAGACGTAGCAGAACATCAGGGCAACTTCTATATTCTAGATGGACATCACCGTGCAGCAGCTGCAAAACAAACAGCAACACCTATAACTATAAAACTGATCACGAACATCAGAGAGCACAAAGGAGAGCTCAATACTATCGAAGAAGTCATTGAATCGGCTAACAATGTCGGACACGACCGATTGGAGCATCACAGAAGAAGATGAAAAAAGACGATAAAAATCTTGAGGACCTAATAACTGACTTCCTTTCAAAAGTTGAAAGTGGAACAGAATTACTACAAAAAAAATTTGGCACTCGGAATATTTTAAGACTTTGGCGAAGCAAGCAAATCGAACGCTGCGGTGAAATAACTGATGAAATTCAATATGAACTGCACGGCGTAGGGTGCGCCATTCACTTCCCATCAGAATCAGTGGACTTTGATTATGGTTCGGATAACAGAATCGACGGTTTTGATGTATGGCGTCTTTACATTTACGCTAGCGATAGGCCATCTAAATATAAAAAATACTGCGACAAAAAAACAATTGAAAAGGAGTTTCAAGAATACATCGCATCAGGTCGAATAGAAAAAATGTCGACATCAGATAACCTTTACGTACTAGTCAGACCTGAATTAACAGGCAAATAACAGAATATTTTGTCGGTTTGCTTTCGTCCGCCTTGACGACTGTTTAACAAGCTTGACCTAGAGAACAAACCGATCCGAATCAAAGGGCCTGAAGTACAGGCCCCGGATATTTAAATTCAGTGCGCCGCCACGCTCGACTTTCAAGACAACTTATTGCTCATCCTCATCCTCTTCATACTCCTCATCCAAAGCCTCATCCGCATCATTCAACGGCACCGTCGCATCATCCATCAGCGACCCCGGATCCTCGTTCCCCGGATCATTGATAAACGGCAAACCGCTCGGGCCTTTTTCTTCCTTGCCTTCGGTTTCGGGCGTCATGGCAAACCTCTACGTCTGGTGGGTTGTATAATGTTCGAAAAGCCCCACAGCCAATCGTTCCAGAGTCCGACCGCCAGAAACGAAAAACCCGGCGCCAGGCCGGGTTTGTTTTTCGAACATCCAATCAATGATGACGATTTTTATGTTTGTACTTGTTGTGCCTGTGACCGCCACCGGAATGAGCTTTGCCGCCATCGCCACCCAGGTTGTTGCCCACTGCACCACCCGCCGCACCACCCAAACCAGCACCGATGGCCGAACCGGTGGAGCCGCCCAGGCTGTTGCCGACCACCGAGCCGCCGGCAGCGCCGAGGCCACCACCAATGGCGGCTTCGGTGCGATTGTGTTTATTCGCCCCAACCGCGCTGCCCGCCGCGCCACCGACGCCTGCGCCAACCGCGGCACCAGTGCTACCGCCGAGCTGGCCACCGACCACGTTACCGAGCACACCGCCCAAACCGCCACCTACGGCGGCGCTGCCATCTCCGGCGGCCATCGCACCTTGAGCGATGAATAATCCGAAAAACAGTGCAGACAATGACAAGCGCATTTGAACCTCACAGTTCCCGAATCGGGAGGGTATGCCCACAGGGGCCTATGTCAGATTGGAGACATTTTTCGGGAAAACGTTCAGCCATGAAAAAGCCCGACATCGAGCCGGGCTATTTCTGACAAACGTTCGCTATCAGTGACGCTTGTGCCCCTTGGACAGGTTGGCGCCGACGGCACCACCGGCAGCGCCACCCAGACCGGCGCCAATGGTCGCGCCATTTCGGCCACCCAGGCTGTTGCCGATCACCGAACCACCGGCCGCGCCAACACCACCGCCGATAGCCGCTTTGGTGCGGCTGCCCTTGCCGGCTGCCATCGCACTGCCGGCCGCGCCTGCAACACCGGCACCAATCGCTGCGCCCGTGCTGCCGCCCATCTTCTGGCCGACCACGTTACCCAGCGCGCCACCCAGACCGCCGCCGAGTGCAGCAGTGCCTTCACCGGCGACCGCACCTTGAGCAATGAGAAGCCCCAGAACCAGAGCAGGCAATGTTAGACGCATGACGAAAACCTCGAAAATAGGGGGGATCAAAAGGGGCCGAGATTGAAAGCTGCCGACGCGCTGAAGTCCAGATAAATCAGCTGTCGCCGCGCACTTGGCGCCGATTGGACAGCGATTTGGCAAAAGGTTTAATCGCAGGCAAAAAAAAGCCCGCTGGGGAGACGGGCTGGAGACTTGCTTTCTAACGGATGGCTTCACCCTACGTCCGTGGACGTGAAAAGTTTGTGAAAAAAAACAGAATCCGTCCTATCACTTGTAGGAGATTTCCTTTCATAAACATCAGGCATAAAAAACCCCGTTCATAGACGGGGTCGTTCGGTCTCACTTTACTTTCTTGAGCGGGCCGACACCTTTGGAAGGAATTTGGCCTTTGGCCCCTTGGGCGCTGTGGACTTGATCTTGCCGGTCTGCACCGGATCCTCGCCAAAGCCCGATTGGTACTCCGTCTGGCCGCAACGGACACAGTTGTTGAATGAAAATTCGGCTCCATCGTCTTCGATATACGGATCAGTCATAGCCTCTCCCCTTCGTAATGGATCGACACCGGCAAAGCGCTTTTGCCTGAAAAAATATCGACCTCCAAGGCTTTTGAGACTAGCCGGTCATTACTGGACTTGTAGTTCAGTTCGACCGATGCCCGACGAATGGCCTAAGCAAATTCAACATCCGCACGAACCGTTGATCTCACAACACTAAAGATTCCCGCCCACAGGCCGTTGCCCTTTTTCATACAAATGAATCTCAAGGAGAGAACATGAAAATCAACGGATTCCCGGAAATGCCTGTCGTAAAACTCACGGACGAACAGATCGCTGCCGGCAAAGCCGCCGGTGAGAAATTCAAGGAAAAGCTCGCTTCAGGCGACATCACCATCACCTACCCGGACAAACCGGTTCTGACCCCCGGCGTCATCTATCACCCGAGTCAGCCGGCCGATCCATCGCCCTCCACCGGCACCCCGCCGATGGTCGCAATCGATACGCCCCTGACCTATGACGCCCACGGGCTTGTCATCCTCAAGCCCCAGGGCTGATCGAAAGCAAAACGCAAAAAGCCCATTCATCTTCTGAATGGGCTCGCTTGAACAAGCGACTACATCAATGCAACTTGACCGCCGTGCCGGTTGCGAACACCACAACCATGCCGCCCTTGCCCGCCGGCATGCTGATTTCGAAATCCAGTCCGACCACCGCATCCGCCTGCAACGCCCGCGCCCGCTCCTTGATCTCGTCCGTCGCCTGAACCCGCGCCTCTTTCAACGCACGCTCCAGCGTCTGCGAGCGCCCACCAAAAAAATCGCGCATGCCGGCAAACATGTCACGGATCACGTTGACGCCCTGCACCGACTCCGCGCTGACAATGTCCAGGTACGCGGTGATCTGTCGGCCTTCGATGGCGTGGGTGGTGGAAATGATCATGGGAACAGTCCTTTTTTCTACGGATAAAGCGGCGATTGTAATGCGCTATGGCAAATCAGGCTGAGCACTTGCACGCATGACAGGCGTAGCGGATTAAAATCCAGACGCCAGAAACCACAAAACCCCTGATCTCTTTCGAAATCAGGGGTTTTGCGTATTGAATTTGGCGGTGAAGGAGAGATTCGAAACCGCCCGATTGTGATTTTCGCGAAGTCGGCCCCGGTTTACAAGGGTTTCAGGGCGATAGTTAGCGCGCAAGCGTTCCCATGGCAGTCCCATGAGTTTGCGGGCAGTCGAAGACCCAAAGGGCCATAGAGGGATACCCGTTTTTTCAGGAACGGCATCGGAAAAAGGTAATTTCGGTAACTCAATCAATAGATTGGCCTGAGAGCCTTGATTTAACTGGTCTGCAAGGGGTCTGCACAAGGTAATTTTTAAGTAATGTAGAGGTTAGGTAGTTACCTTTTAAGGGAGTAATTTCTCCATTTATTAACCCCTTATAAATCAGCCAGTTACGCCCATATTACCTTTTTCATTACTCAAAATTACTTTCTGAAGTATTCCAGTAAAGCCAATGAATACGGGCTTTCAGCGGTCTGCCGATATCCTTGGTTACCACATTACTTTTTTCCGACTGCGATCCTGAAAATCAGCTCCTGACGGTGCCTCATGTCTGACGAACAAACGAGCCAGGGGAAATGCATCGGGTGCCCTACCCTTTGCAGGGATTCGCAGGCTTTTTGTGTCATTCATTGACCATCACAAAGCCCAGCCGTGGCTGCACTCAGCGGGTCGCAGGAGTGCGGAAAAAAAGACCCATTTAGCTCGCAGGCGAGGTGGGGGGACGACGGCGCGCGCCAGTCGCCTACCTATTCCTCCGCACCTTCTGGGAGTAGCATCCACGTCGGAGACTCAAGCAGCGAGCTTTGCCCTCAAGCGAACTTCCTAACAGGACTGGACGATGCTAGTTGTGTAGGGTGAAGATGGGATCTTCGAAAAATCAATGGCCCGGACGCTTATGACTGTCCCCCCCAAAAAACCCGAGCAGACAGGTGCAATCCCGAAGCATCTACCAGATAAACTAACAGCACTCTATACAGGGGAGGAGTTTCTCAGAGCTAAAGCCGTTGAGCTAATTATGCTTGATCACCAGCTTTCAGATGATGTGGAGTTGATTCATCGTACGATGGATTTGATTCAGCACTTCGTGATTGAACATGTCGCCGATGACCCTGAGCAAGAAACAATTCAGCTGTTAGGCATTCGACTATTCAACGGCCTTGCTTCATCGTTCCGTTTGTTAACAAGTGGTTACTTCCAAAATGCCGCGCTTATTTTGCGGGATCTACTGGAAACATCGTTTCTTCTTTCTTACCTACACCTCCATCCTGAAAAAATTTCCACGTTCCGTACTGGAGATGAGAAAATCAACCGAAAAATATTCAACCCTTCAGATATCCGAAAGGCCTTGGATAAACACGATGGTTTCAAGGAGAGAAAGCGCGATGCTGCTTACAAACTGCTGTGTGAACTGGCTGCCCACCCGACATACAAAGGGTTTCAGATGCTAGCCCCAAAAGGAAAAGGGGCTCATTGCGGACCGTTCATTGATCAACCAACACTAAAGGCGCTCATCGAAGAACAAGTAAAAATTGCAGTCCAAGTTGGCCAAGCATTCGCTGTCTTTTTCCCTGCAACGAAATTGGAAGCTATAGAAAAAAAGCTGTTGTTCATGACTCGTGCGGCAAATTGGTTAAAGAGATACGCCGACCTCCCCTAAATTGTAAAAACACACGATAGATCCCAATAGGATCTGCAAATGATAGCATTCAGCCTACCGCTGACCATTATCAAAGAGAGAGACCGAAATGGAAATGTATGATGACGTGCGCACAGCGATCCAAGATTTTTCCGGTTTTCAACGTCGATGGTCAAAAGTTAAAAATGGATTTGAGGAGTTTTTTGGAAACTTTAATCCTGATGCGCTGCAAATTCCTGGAATTTCAATCGTTTTGGACGTTGCAATAGGTACGTGCACAATTGAAGCTTTCAGCAGAAAATTTGAAGCATCGCTTTCGCCACTGCTGGCAAATGATAAATCGCTGGTAGGAAATGTAGAGTTCGTTGAGTTGGTTAAAGAAAAAAGAATTCTAATCGAAAGATTTTTTATAACTCACCAGCAAAGCGTAATGACGTTGGCAGGTGAAACGCTAATGCCGGTAGCAGACTTCAGTGAGCAGCAGACCCGACATATATTAAATCTTCTCCTCCAAGGACTCAGTCGCCCCATTAATTCAACCGACGACTGAGGCTACGTTGTCAGCATCTCACTTTCAAAACAAAGAACATACACTCACTAAAAGTTTTCGTACAACACTGCGCATCAATCATAAAAAACATTCACAGGAAAAACATGGAACACCAAAACAAAAGCAATCTGATCTTTTCAAATTACTGCGCTTGCTTCATAGATCTACTTGGTCAAAAAAACTCGTTAGCAGATCAAAATCTAGTTCCAACCGATGAAGACACCCAGGCACAATTAGATTTCGAAAGGATTGCAAAGGAATCTATCGGTGCAATATTAAGACTGCAAAGATACGCAGAAATCTTCAGAAACAAACCCAATAGCAGCTTGTTCGATATCAGCAAGCTTGAGCCCGAACAGCTTGAACTATATAGAAAAATGTCCTCCGCAAAGCCAAAGCAACAACGTTGGTCCGATGGACTTGTATATTATCATACTTTACAAGGTGAGCAGAATAACTGCCCGATCAGCGCAGTGTATGAAATTTTTGCGCTAGCTGGCGCGCTCTGCTTATTTAGCCTGTCCACAGGCTACCCTATAAGAGGCGCTATCGAGATCTCGTGGGGAGTTGAATTGCATGACAATGAACTTTATGGCGCCATCGTAGCGAATAGCTACATATTGGAAAGCGAAGTAGCAAAATACCCAAGAATTGTTATAGGTGAACACACGGTACGTTACTTAACAGGTCATTTAACTGCCGTACCAGAAAGCAAAATTGATATATACAACCAAAGTATGACTAGACTATGCCTAGATCTGATAGCCAGCGATACAGACGGAAATTACATCCTTGACTATCTTGGCAAAAACTTTAGACACCAAATCACACAAGACGAAGCACCCAATTTATTCAGAGAGGCGTTCAGCTATGCCACTTCGCAACTAGCACTACACCAGAAAAATAAAAATGAAAAACTCGTTCTGCGATATGAATGGCTTTTAGAGTATTTTGAATTCAATAGAGAGCACAACTTATAACCAGCAAGGGGCGCTCAGCCCCTTAGTTGCATTATTTACCTTCATTTAACTCGTAACTATTAAAACTAATGACCTCTTCATTTAGCCAATCATTTAGCTGAAGCATTCTTGCCTGAATAGGTTCCAGCTCATTAGCAGCATATATCTGCGCTGCCTCCCGAATCGATCCAAAACCGCCCGCATTTTGCGGTACGATGCCCATCAACTGCGGTGGAATCCGCAGACTCGCCAACACATCGTCCCTCGTCTGATTCTTGATCGAGTTGAACTCATCCTTCGCCGCCACCTCGCTAACGGGGATCAGCTGAATCCCGTCCTTCTTCCCAGTCGGTGAATACACGAACAAATTCCGGAAATTCCCTGGCCCCTTCGATTCCTTCAATGCCTTGCGCAACGCATCAATGTCCGCCTCGGTCTGCGCCGCATCCGTCATGTACAAGATGAACCCAGCATGACTCCCGTTCTCGTAATACTTACGCCGAAACAACGTCGCCGACTCATTCAACAACGCCGACTGCAACGCACTGATCCACTCCGGCAGTCCATAAATCTCCTGATGCAGATCCGCCTCCCGCAGGTGAAAAATACTGTCCGGTTCAAAGGCGTGTTCGTCCTTCCACCCACGCACCTGGTAGAACTGCCCCTCTGGCCCAGCGCGCATGTACTTGGCCAACGGCGTTTCCAATTTGCGCACCCCACCCAACCGCGAGCGGCGGCCCTCAAGGTACCCATTGCCCAGGCACAGGAAGTCCAACGCAACCCGACGTCAGCCCCTTCAAGGATCGCCACTACTCCGCAACCTCGATGTTCACCGAAGCCGTCGAAGCTGAATTGACGTTTGAAGAGTTTGAAGAAAAACCTAGCCTCGGCGCCCAGCTCTTCAGCAAGGTGCAAACGCTGCTTAAAGGCAAACAGGCCAAGGACGACAGCGAGTTCGCACAGATCGGGCAAGCCGTCGAGACCATCGCCGAGCACGTCAAAGACCTGCCCGACCAACTGACCGCGGAGAAACAATTTTCCGCAGAACTGAAAACGCAGCTCAACCAGTTGGCCAAGGACTTCACCGAACTGAAAACCAAGCTCTCGACCCCCCAGGACCACAACCAAAAGACACGCCCTCCCGTCACTGGTGGCGGAAACCAGGTCATGACCGACTGCTGACACCAAGGACGACTTCCATGCGCAACGACACCCGCAACCTCTTCAACGCCTAAGCTCCACGCTGTAGCGCATCCAGTCCAGAAGGGATGCCTGTTCCTCTGGCGTGACAGTGCCCAGTTTCTCCGCGTACTGAAGGGGGCGATACGCAGTTGTGCGTCTCGCAACAAGTTATCTCGATGGTCGAGGGCTTGAGCGCTTTGAGTAGCGCGTTGGGCTGATTCGTCGAGTGTCCATTGCCCGTCGATCCATTTGAAATGTTCGCCCGGCCATGGCTGAGTGGTGAGCCCGTCGGACAATTCGCCCAACTGTTGCCATGATTGTTCTGTGCCGTCAGCGGTGCGGAATACAGCACCTCTTGGGTCAGGTAGTTGTTGGGCCGCTCCATCGATCAATGCCCACGTTTTGCCTGGTTCTGGCACGGCAAGAACCTTCGGGACTGGCACGGCATTACTAGGCAGTTGTGGACCGAACCCAGGGATGGCCGGGAACGTGACCGGGCCAGAAAGGGCACCGGCTTCGTCAATCAAATAGGTAATCATCGAGACCTCAAATCATTTTGATACGGCCGGGGTAGGCGATGTTGCGTGGGCGAGTTTCGCGGTCGCCGTTGGCGGGAATGTGGTCACTGAACAGGCCGGTGAGGACGATGCCATTGCTAAGCTGTCCGGAGGGGCTTAACAGGATGATCTGTTCGTCCACAGTCGGCGGGCTCCACTCGCGGTCGGCCCCTGCTCGTGGCGAGACCCACGGCAGCCAGCCGGTAGTCAATGCGCCGGTTTTGACTCGCACGCGAGGGGGAGTCATCTGCACGGCAGCAATGATGCCGAGGCGAATGAGGTTTTCAATGAGGCGGGCAAAGGAGGCTAAGTCGTTCATGGGCCTGATGGTGGCGCCACCAGGCATTACAATGCAGCTTTGCTACCTTGTAAGGACGGAAGGGACAAGGTGTCTAGCGTAGTTTTTACGTTTTATACAAGGCGATTTTGCGGTACATGAGAACGAGAAACGCTGAAATTTGGACTCGTTCTAATATGACATAATGATTTTTTTGGTGTATCCCTTTCGAGATGGTAGGTTTTTAGCGAATAGTCACTCGGATAGAGACTAAAGATTCTTGATGTTAGATTAATTGGTGGACGGTTCTCATGAAAAAAAACAAATCGTTTTCGGAGTTTGTAAGCAAACATTCCGACGTCGTTGAAAGTGCGAAATTCGATCCTGAGAAGGAGATTGACGAATGGATAAACTATCTGGATCAACTCTATAGGACAATTGAGGGGTTTGTTTCTCCGTATGGAGATGAGGGAGCCGTTCAACTCGTTTTTGCTCCTATATCAATAATGGAAGAGTCTCTAGGAACGTATGTAGTCAATAGTGCTAGGCTTCTTGTGGGTAATGCTAAGTTTATATTTAACCCGATTGGGACTATGCTGATTGGTTCAAAAGGTAGAGTTGATCTGATTGGCCCTACGGGAAGAGCCATGCTCGCTTTAGTTCGAGGGAATGGTCCTCGCATCAGCGTGAAAGTGACCATAGATGACGGTTCTAAACAAGTTGTTACCGACTCGAAGTCAAGAGAGGAGGCGCTTGAAAAATTGGAGCCGTGGGAATGGAAAATAGTTTCAAATAGGCCTCCATATAAATACACCGAATTAAATGCCGATAAGTTCTTGAATTTATTGATGAGTCTAGCGCAATGAAACGGATTGGATTCACTCCCTCTGGACTGAATCTCGAACTTTCTGAGATTGCCGACCATTATGATGTGGTTAGTTCCTCTATGACGATATTTTACGCGGAAGACAGTCCGTCGTTTCTAAGTCGTCATGCTTTTTCAATGCCAGCTCAAATTTTAAGCGATTATCGAAAAGCGCAGCGGGAGTTGGAAATATCGATATGTTTAACAATATTAGCCTCATTGGAAGCAAAATTTCGATTGGATTATTTGCAGCGAGTGGATTCTAAGCTGAAAGATCCACTAAGTCGGGCTTACATGAAGCTGTATGGTCGTCATAAAAACAAAATAGGCTTTGACGATCTTTTGGATGCATGGAAACGATATGCTCCATCATCCATCGTGTATGTTAGGGAGCTAAAAGGAGCTTTAGCATTTAGGCATTGGTTAGCTCATGGACGATACTGGGAACCTAAGCTTGCTCGGGTTCATGGATACACTGATATATATCGTCTAGCTGATGATGTAATTACCAATTTTCCGTTTGTATCTGCTCAATAAGGAGCCTGATTCTAGCCAAATAAATAATATCTGCTAATTGTCATCTGGATAAAGTTTTTTCATCCGAACTCTAAATATTCGGTTCTGAGTCGGATGTGAGCTCAAATGGCGCCATTGCTGGGGCCATTTGAGAGTCTTGGGGTTTATCGCATTAGCGAGACTATAAACGTTGCTGTCGTTGCGGTAATAGTTATGACTGATGTAGCTATCATGATATTGATTTTTTTACTCAAGATTGCTGTGTTTTTTATTAGTTGTTCGATGTGTTTTGTGTTGTCGATTACTGTTTTTTCTATAACGGGTTTCTTTGTTGCTGCTGGGCTATTAGGTAAAACCACTTCGTTGTCGCTGGAGGTTTTGTCTGCGTAGACAGCGATAATGCTACCGCCGGCTCCAGCGCACGCTAATGAAATGACCTGACCAAAAATTTCGAAGTGGTCAATGGCATCAGCTGGCATGAGTGATTTTGTTACGAAAATATAGAAGAATTTCGGATAGACGATTTGATAAAGCACTCCAGCTGCTATCAAAAAAAATCCCTTCAGTACGCGATCTTGCCTCATATCTAGAAATGTTAAGAATAATACAAAGCAACTCCCAAATGCCGCATAGGTCGCAGTTCGCGGGAAATTGTAAATACCAGCTATAGCTACTCCAAAAAACAGTACACAAAATGCAGCGATCATCAAAATGCAAATTCGAACGTTGAAGCTTCGTTTCATTTTTTAAACAATCCATGGCAGGGTAAATAGGGGTGGCTCAATGATATCATGGATTCCTGCAACGCATTTCATTGAGTCAGTTGCAATAACAAGCTATCGCGGGTTTGGTCTAATTCGGCATTAGTGAAACCTAGCACCTCTCGACGTTCATAGCGCACGTCTGGGGCGCCGCGCTCCGCTTTATCTTTCAAACCGTACTGATGAACCCTTGCAATACGCGCAATTCGGCCTTTGAAACCAATGCTGATAGCGCTGCCGTCACCTTGAACCTTTAAAAAGCGCGCTGTGTGCAGCTTCTGGAACATCTGAACCTTTCGCTTCACCCGCCCTTGTTGCCGCGCAGATTGCTCTGTCTGCGCGGCGCGTACTTGCTGCCATCCGGATTGCGCTGGGCAACGATTCGTTGCTGTTGACTATGGCGCAACGTCTGGCCGAGGCTGCGGGCGAGCCGGTTGCGCGATGCTGGCTCAAGTTGCCGGAGTAGGCCAAGAGCTGTTGATGATTCAGTTCATGATTTGGGCTGGGCCTCGGATTTCGGAGACTATCGCGCTGGCTTGGGAAGATGTCGATCTGCAGAAAGGAACGGTGACATTTCGTCGATCCAAGGTACGCGGGGCTTACCGCGTTACTAAAACCCGGCGCTCAACTCGGAAGGTACGCCTCCTAGAGCCTGCGTGGGATGCGCTGCGCAAGATTGATGCGATGAACCCGACCAAAAAAGCGCAAATGGTCGATATCGTTGAGCGAGACAACAAGACGGTCCGGCAGCACAAGCTGCACTTCGTCTTTTTGAACACCAAAAGCGGTCTGCCGCATGTGAGCGATTTCGTAGTGCGTGATCGGTTTTTTAAGGCTCATTTGAACGCAGCCGGGGTTCGTTATCGGGGGCCTGGTCAGTGTCGGCATTCTTATGCCAGCCAGTTGCTGACAACGGGAGTGGCTTCGATTGACTGGATTGCTGAGCAGATGGGGCATACCAACGGGAACATGATTCGTCAGCATTATGGGACTTGGATTAATAAGGATGGACCCGATGTTGTAGGATTGCTGCAGATAGCACTGAAGCTTTAAAGTTCGTGGCAATGCAGTGCATCTAGCTAGCGGCCTAAAGCGCCGGAATGGGAGGTGGTGTGAAGCTGAGATTACGCCAACTATTTCATCCCAGCGGAAGAGTATTATCCTAGAATCACATGACCCTAACGATGGAGAATATAAATGGACTTAACTGACTCATATGGATTTGCAGCCGATAGACCGATTTCAAAAGCAGAAAATGATTTATTGGGACGGGCAGATTTTTCGAACAGCCTAGCAAATGCACTATCTAGTTGGCACGGAAGAGATAGTTTGGTAGTAGCATTACATGGAGACTGGGGGTCGGGTAAAACATCCATTAAAAATATGGCCATTTCTCGACTAGAACACATTGAAAAAAACTCTCCTAGCGTCATTGAGTTTTCACCATGGGAATGGGCTGCACAGGAAAAAATCACCGCATCTTTTTTTCAAGAAATATCAAAATCAATAGGACGAAAAGACCCAACAGCTGAAGGAAAAAAGCTAGCTAAAACCCTAAAAAAATATGGTAATCATCTTAACACTGGGGAAGCGGTGATTACAGGCTTCTCTGCTGCATTACCAACTTTATTCATAGTCGCAACCTTGGCAGGTCTAGGTGGAAGCTTCTCGGACGTCATGTGGGTAAAAACAACAACCGCATCTATCATTGCAGTGATGGCAGTGTGCGCGGGAGCGTTGAAATGGGGAAAAGGTCTTCTTGAAAAGATAAGCGGCAACGTAGATGCATCAGCGAACGAGAAAAAGCAAAGCCTTGACGATATCAGGAAAGAGCTCACCAAGTTGCTATCAGCGAGAAAATCCTCATTAATTATCGTAATGGATGATTTGGACCGCCTGACTTCCGAACAATTACAAATGGTTTTTCAACTAATCAAGGCAAACCTTGAATTTCCAAATGTAGTATTCCTTCTACTTTTTCAGCGCGACTTAGTTGAAGAAAAACTGACAAACGGAAAGCATCTCGGCAGGGAATATTTGGAAAAAATTATCCAAGTGCCTTTCGATATACCAAAAATAGAAACAACGCGCCTTCAGAATGTCTTATTCAGCAAGCTTGACATCATCCTAAACAGTGATAAATCCGCATTGAAAATGTTCGACGCCGGACGATGGGGCAATATTTTTCACTCCGGTCTAAATTTATACTTCGACAACCTTCGAAATATCTACCGATACACATCGACACTCTCCTTCCACTTCTCACTATTAAAGGGAAGAACTACATTTGAAGTAAACCCTATTGACCTATTCGTTATTGAGTGTTTAAGAATTTTTGAACCTGACGTATATGATGAGCTAGCCCGCTCCAAAGACATCCTTACAAAAAATGGATTGGGAAAATATGACAAAAAAGAACCAACTACAAATTTAATCACTGGAATATTGGAGAAGTCACATAAATCCACGAGAGACAATGTTGAGAAACTGATCAAGCATCTGTTCCCTACAATTGAGTGGGCTTTAGGTGGCGCTGAATATTCTGGAGAGCATCTAAGCACCTGGCATCGTGAAATGAGAATATGCCACAGCACAAACTTTAATAAATATTTCCAGTTCGCAATGCCTGATGGAGAGCTATCAAACTCAGATTTACAAGAAATGCTCTCTCTGACTTCATCGCCCGAATCATTCACCACTTATATTCTAACATTAAAAGAGCAAGGAATTTTAAAGAACGCCTTGGCACAATTCGAAACCTTCTCCGAGCAGATCCCTATAAATGACGGATATGCGTATATCAAAGCCATTCTTGACATCGGCGACGACGTCGATCACGAAGCAGCCGGATACACCGCATTTAGCTCCAATACTCACTTGGTTCGATTGGTTGTTTCATTTCTTCGCCGAATTGATAGCGTCGGAGATAGAGGAGCGCTTTTACTCAGCTGCTTTAAGGGAACGGAGGGGCTCTCCATTACTGAGCACATACTGCAATCGGAGGAGAACCGCCGAACAAAATCAGATGCTGACGTGATACTTCTTGATAATGATTTTATCGAGTTAAAGAAAGAATTCGTAAAGAAACTAGATCACATGGCGAAAAACAGCCCAAACAAACTGTTTCACAATGAACATCTGGTATCTTTCCTGTATAGATGGGCCCGCTGGGGAGATAAAAATAAAGTCGTAGAATGGTTGAAAACTCAAACACAAAGCGAAGAAGGGAGCGTACTCCTATTAAAAGGTTTTTCAACCAAAGTTTCTTCGTATGTTTTTGGCGACTACTCAAGCACAATCAAGCACCACATAAAACTTGAGAACATTGAAGCATTCATTGAAATCCCATACTTAGAAGAAAAAATAAAAAATATCGACTTAGAAAAATACGACCAGCGAAGCAGCGACGCTGTAACTGCGTTCAGAGAGGCGATCACGCGAAGAGAACTCGGCATTGCCGACGACTGGTGAAAAAGCGCTTAAAAATTCATCTGAAGATGCATTCTGGTGAGCTGCAATTTATGCTTAAAAGCTCTCCAGGATGAAAAATACGAAGATGGTCGCATTACAGCTCCCTATCCAGTTCCTAAGAGCTGAAAGCATCTGTCCACAATTGCCAGAATATTGGCCAAGGCTAGCCCCCCAACCAGATTAATTATGACCGTCGATTAATCGTGGCCCCGCACGTAAGTCCTAGCTCAGAAAGGTCATCTTGATGTTCTTTGCCATTTGAGGCTCGGGGGCTGGTTTGCCCAGCACATAGCAAGCCACTGCTTGAGTGTTTACATGATCGTACCAGGGTGCGATCGCTAAAAGCTTCCACCGCTCAGCCAGACGTCGATTGGCATGCTCCGCACCCAGCTCCTCCACCACCTCTGTCGCATCACTGATTCGCATCGCTCTAACTCCTTTCAAAGGTAAAGAAATTGTAGATGAGGATCGGTGGTACCCAGAATTCATTGCAGCTTTATTGAAACAGCATCAATGTCCAGTCCCATATCAGTCCCATATCGCCCTTTTTCAGACGCCAAAAACCACAAAACCCCGACTTTCTCTAGGAAAATCAGGGGTTTGCGTTTACTGAATGTGGCGGTGAAGGAGAGATTCGAACTCTCGATACAGTTTCCTGTATACACACTTTCCAGGCGTGCTCCTTAAGCCACTCGGACACTTCACCGTATCTCTTCAAACATGTTCTGTCTGTCGAGGCGCGCTAATGTAGTCGAAAGCTTTTCTGATGGCAAACTTTTTTTCAGAATTTTCATGCGGTTAAGACAAAAAGGCATTTCGCCCCACCTTGGGCGATGGCAAACCGGCCAATCTCTGGTGACGGCCGCCCTTCTATATAGAAGCAGAACGGTGTGCTACGCCGGGCGCAGCCGGAAACGGTGACCGACGAGTCAGTCACAGTGCTTTACCTGGCCTACGGCGGTGGGTAACGTCTGCCCATCTTTCTTACAAGGAATAGCGTCATGAGTGAGTTGATTGCCTACCACCTCGAAGACGGTATCGCGACCCTGACCTTGAACAACGGCAAGGTCAATGCCATTTCCCCGGACGTGATTGCGGCGTTCAACGCGGCGCTGGATCAGGCGAAGACTGATCGTGCCATCGTGATCATTACCGGTCAGCCGGGGATTCTGTCTGGCGGCTATGACTTGAAGGTGATGACCGCCGGGCCTAAAGAAGCCGTGGCGCTGGTGACTGCGGGTTCGACACTCGCCCGTCGCCTGCTCTCCCACCCGTTCCCGGTGATCGTTGCCTGCCCTGGCCACGCCGTGGCCAAAGGTGCGTTCCTGCTGCTGTCCGCCGACTACCGCATCGGCGTGGACGGCCCGTTCAGCATTGGCCTGAACGAAGTGCAGATCGGCATGACCATGCACCACGCCGGCATCGAGCTGGCGCGTGATCGCCTGCGTCGTTCGGCGTTCCACCGTTCGGTGATCAACGGCGAGATGTTTGATCCGAAAAGCGCGGTGGATGCCGGTTTCCTCGACAAGGTGGTGGCTGCCGAGGAGCTGCAAGGCGCAGCCCTGGCAGCAGCGCGTCAGCTGAAGAAGATCAACATGAACGCGCACAAGAACACCAAGCTCAAAGTGCGCAAGGCGCTGCTCGAAGCCCTCGACAACGCGATCATCCAGGACCAGGAACATCTGGGCTAAGCCCGCGCTTCCCGAGCCAAAGAAAAGCCCGACCGTCGTGTCGGGCTTTTTCTTGCGCGTTCGATTGATCGAGCGTCGACTGCTCTAGCTCGGGTCTGACAATCAACTCGGAAACATGCGCTTAAACATCGCCTATCTCCGGACTCTATAGCAGCAATTGCCGAAAACAGTGCACATCCGTACACTGCGCCACCTTTTGTCCCGGTGGGGCCTGAAAATGCTGTTTGTGTTTCGTATGTTATTGATGGGCCTGCACTTTATTCTGGCCGGCGTGTTGGGGGTGATCGTCGGGCTGTGCCGTCCGTTCAATCCGGACAACAGCCGACTGTGCGCCCGCCTCTACGCCCTTCCGGCCATGTGCATCCTACGTTTGCGGGTGAAGGCCGACGTCGGTCCGTTGATGAATAAGCCCGATAGCTGCGTGATCGTTGCCAACCATCAGTCCAACTATGACCTGTTCGTGTTCGGCAACGTGGTGCCTCGGCGTACCGTATGCATCGGCAAGAAGAGCCTGAAATGGGTGCCGCTGTTCGGGCAACTGTTCTGGCTCGCGGGCAACGTGTTGATCGATCGCGGGAACGCGCACAAGGCGCGCAAGTCGATGCTCACCACCACCCACACCTTGCAGCACGAAGACACGTCGATCTGGGTATTCCCGGAGGGCACGCGCAACCTCGGTGAAGAACTGCTGCCGTTCAAGAAAGGCGCGTTCCAGATGGCGATCGCCGCCGGTGTGCCGATCGTGCCGGTGTGCGTCAGCAGCTACATCAAGCACATGCGCCTGAACCGCTGGCGCAGCGGGAAAATTCTCATACGCTCGCTGCCGGCGATTCCTACAGCCGGGCTGACCATGGATGACATGCCCATGCTCATGTCCCAGTGCCGCGAGCAGATGCGCGAATGCATCGCCGCGATGGATCAGCAGCTGCAGGCTGCGTGAAAAAAACCCGCCTTGTGCGGGTTTTCTTTTGCCGGGTGAACTGTACAGATTTCACTGACTCTCAAGCAGCGACACAGCTAAGCTGAAGCCTTGTATTCCCTGCCATCTGCCAAGAAGAAGTGAACCACTACCATGGGTCGAGTTGTTGCTGCTGCGGTTTACAGCGCCGGTAAGAAAGTCACCAATATCACGCTTGACGAAGGTGCCGCCTGGGCCGCAAAAACCGGACATTTTGTCTGGATCGGCCTGGAAGAGCCGGACGCTCAGGAGCTGGCCAATCTGCAGCGCCAGTTCAACCTGCACGAACTGGCCATTGAAGACGCCCTGGAAAAACACAGCCGGCCGAAGCTGGAAACCTTTGGTGACGCCTTGTTTATCGTCACCTACTCGCCAATCCGCGAACATGGGATCTTGCAGTTCATCGAAACACACATCTTCGCCGGCAAGGGCTACATCATCACCGCCCGCAACGGCCACTCGGCGTCCTACGCGCATGTCCGCCAACGCTGTGAGGCGCGGCCGCTGTTGCTGGAGCACGGCGAAGATTTCGTCCTGTATGCGCTGCTGGATTTCGTCATAGAAAACTACCAACCGGTGGGCGAAGCGATTCATGCCGAGATCGATGAACTGGAGCGCAACGTGCTGTGCAGTGCGTTGAACGAGCATGACATTCAGAAACTCCACGGTCTGCGCCGCGACGTGTTGCGCCTGCGCCGCTATGCAGCGCCGATGGTGGAGATTGGCGAGGAGCTGCAGAAGCTGAGCTTCCCGTTCATCGACAAGAACATGCGCCCGTACTTCCGCGATGTGCAAATCCATGTCACGCGGCAGATGGAGGACCTGACCACCCTGGCCGACATCGCCAGCCAGACCATCGAAATCGGCGTGCTGCTCGAGGCGTCACGGCAGAGCGTGGTGCAACGCAAGTTTGCCGCGTGGGCGGCGATTCTGGCGTTCCCGACCGCGGTGGCGGGGATTTACGGGATGAACTTCCAGAACATGCCGGAGCTGAGCTGGCACTACGGCTATTTCGCTGTGTTGGGGTTTATTACGGTGGGGTGTGTGAGTTTGTGGGCGAGTTTCAAGAGGTCGGGGTGGTTGTAGGGAAGCAAAAGCAAAAGATCGCAGCCTGCGGCAGCTCCTACAGGGTGTACACCACCCCGATGTAGGAGCTGCCGCAGGCTGCGATCTTTTGATCTGCTATTAAGCAGCCTCAGGCTTGTGCGCCACAAACCGCATCATCCATTCCGCCACGGTGGTGCCATGGTGCTCCTGCTCCAGGCTGGCCACGCCTTTCGAGTAGATCTGCGAACCCAGCGCGTCCTGGCGCAGATCCAGCAGCGCTCGCGAATAGTCGTGAATGAATTCCGGGTGGCCCTGGAAGCACAGCACCTGATCGTTGATGTGGTACGCGGCAAACGGACAGAAATCGCTGGAGGCAATAACCGTGGCGTTTTCCGGCAGTGCGGTGACCTGATCCTGGTGGCTGATCAGCAGCGTCAGCTCTTCACGCACCGGGCTCATCCACGGCGCCTTGGCCGCGAGTTTGTAGCTGTGGGTGCCGACGCCCCAGCCCTGGCTGGCGCGCTCGCTCTTGCCACCGAGCAACAGCGCCAGCAATTGATGGCCGAAGCACACGCCGAGCAGCTTGTCGCCGCGCTCGTAGCGGGTCAGCAGGTATTGCTTGAGGGTCTGGATCCACGGGTCGGTGCCGAACGAATCGGCCTTGCTGCCGGTGATCAGGTACGCATCGAAGGTCAGGTCGTCGCTGGGGTATTCGCCCTGCATCACGTTGTACACGGTGAACTCGGCGGCAATCGGTTGCTGCGAGAACAGGCGCTGAAACATCTGCCCGTAACCCTGATATTGATCGACCAGTTCCGGACGCAGGATGTCGGTTTCCAGAATGCAGATGCGTAGCGACATAAAAAATACCTGACACGTGATGGGAATAATGAACACCCCAGAGCCTGCCTTGAAACACCCCGGCAAGGCAAGCCCCGCAGCGTTCAGCCGATCACTTAAAACAGCTCGCCTTTCGCGGCTTTTTCCAGCAGCAGGGCCGGTGGCGCAAAGCGCTCGCCGTACTGCTCGGCCAGATACTGCGCGCGTGCGACGAAGTCCTGCACCCCGTACTGATTAATGAACTGCAAGGCGCCGCCGGTCCACGGCGCAAATCCGATGCCGAAGATCGAGCCGACGTTGGCATCCGCCGTCGAGGTGAGCACGCCCTCCTCCACGCAGCGCACGGTTTCCAGGGCCTGCACGAACAGCAGACGATCACGCACATCCTTCGGCGAAATCTGCCCGTCGGCCTTCTCGAAGCGCGTCTTCAACTCCGGCCACAGATGCTTCTGACCACCCGCCGGGTAATCGTAGAAGCCACCGCCAGCGGCTTTGCCCGGGCGCTTGTATTCGTTGAGCAGCAAGTCAATCACAGCGAACGCCGGATGATCTGTCAGCGGCTTCCCTTCCGCTTGCAGGTCTTTGGCCGTTTGCTGACGGATATGGCTCATCAGGCTGAGGGAAACTTCGTCGGAGATCGCCAGCGGCCCGACCGGCATTCCGGCCTTGCGCGCTTCAGTCTCGATCATCGGTGCGCTCACGCCTTCGCCGAGCATGGCGATGCCTTCATTGGTGAAGGTGCCGAACACCCGCGAGGTAAAGAAGCCGCGACTGTCGTTGACCACGATCGGGGTTTTCTTGATTTGCAGAACAAAGTCGAAACCGCGCGCCAGGGTTTCCGCGCTGGTCTGCGCACCTTTGATGATTTCCACCAGCGGCATTTTGTCCACCGGGCTGAAGAAGTGCAGACCGATGAACTTGCTCTGATCGGGTACTGCGGTCGCCAGTCCGGTGATCGGCAACGTTGAAGTGTTGGAGGCAATCACCGCGTCAGAACCGACAATTTTTTGCGCTGCCGACGAGACCTTGGCCTTGAGTTCGCGATCCTCGAACACCGCCTCGATGATCAGATCACAACCCGCCAGATCCGCATCATTTTCAGTGATGTGAATCCGCGCCAGCACCGCTTCGCGCTTTTCGACCGTCATCTGGCCACGGGCGACTTTCTTGTCCAGCAGCGCCGCCGAATGGGCCTTGCCCTTCTCGGCCGCCGCCAGGTTGATGTCCTTGAGCACCACATCGATACCAGCCGAGGCACTGACGAAGGCGATCCCGGCGCCCATCATGCCCGCACCGAGCACACCGACCTTGCGCGTGACATACGGCGCAAACCCTTGCGGACGCGAGCCACCGGCATTGATCTCATTGAGCTGGAACCAGAAGGTGCCGATCAGGTTTTTCGAGATCTGCCCGGTGGTCAGTTCGGTGAAGTAACGGGTTTCGATCAGGTGCGCGGTGTCAAAATCGACCTGCGCGCCTTCCACCGCCGCACACAGAATCTTCTCTGGCGCCGGCAGCGTGCCCTGAGTCTTGCTGCGCAGGATCGACGGCGCTATCGCCAGCATCTGCGCGACTTTCGGATTCGACGGTGTGCCGCCGGGGATCTGATAGCCCTTCACGTCCCAACGCTGCACCGCGCTCGGGTTGGCGACAATCCAGGCGCGCGCCTTGGCCAGCAACTCGTCACGATCCACCGCCAGTTCATCGATCAGACCGGCCTGCAATGCCTGTTGCGGGCGCACCTTTTTGCCTTCGAGCAAGTACGGCAAGGCTTTTTCGATGCCGAGCATACGCACCATGCGCACCACCCCGCCACCGCCCGGCAGCAGGCCCAGCGTCACTTCAGGCAGACCGAGTTGCACCATCGCATCGTCCAGCGCTACCCGGTGATGGCAGGCCAGACAGATTTCCCAGCCACCGCCGAGCGCGGCGCCGTTGATCGCCGCGACCACCGGTTTGCCGAGGGTTTCCAGGGTGCGCAACTGCCCCTTGAGGCTCAGCACCATGTCATAGAACGCTTTGGCCTCGGGTTTGCCGACCTTGATCAGCTCATTGAGGTCGCCGCCGGCAAAGAAGGCTTTCTTCGCCGAGGTGATGATCACCCCGGCGATGCTGTCTTTTTCCGCCACTAGCCGCGCAACGCAGGCGCCCATGGCCTGGCGGTACACGGCGTTCATGGTGTTGGCGCTCTGGCCCGGCATGTCGATGGTCAACACGACGATGGCGTCCTGGCCTTTTTCGTAACGAATGGCTTCGCTCATAACAAGGTTCCTTGAATTCAGGGCTCAGAGGCGTTCGATGATGGTGGCAATGCCCATGCCGCCGCCGACGCACAGCGTCGCCAGGCCGTAGCGCAGGCGCCGGGCTTCCAGTTCATCGAGCAAGGTGCCGAGGATCGCGCAACCGGTCGCGCCCAGCGGATGCCCCATGGCGATCGAGCCGCCGTTGACGTTGACTTTGTCCGGGTCCACCGCCATGTCCTTGATGAACTTCAACACCACCGAGGCAAACGCCTCGTTGACCTCGAACAGGTCGATGTCTTCCACGCGCAAACCCGCCTTGGCCAAGGCCTTGCGGGTGGCCGGTGCCGGGCCGGTGAGCATGATGGTCGGGTCAGTGCTGGTGACCGCCGTGGCGACAATCCGGGCCCGTGGTTGCAGGCCGAGCGCACGACCCTTGGCTTCGGAGCCGATCAACATCAGCGCCGCACCGTCAACGATCCCGGAGCTGTTGCCCGGCGTGTGCACGTGGTTGATCCGCTCGACGTGGCTGTATACCCGCAGCGCCGTGGCGTCGAAGCCCATCTGGCCGATCATCTCGAAACTCGGCTTGAGTTTGCCCAGGCCTTCCATCGTCGATTCGGCGCGAATGAATTCGTCGTGATCGAGCAGGATGATGCCGTTCTGATCCTGCACCGGCACCAGCGACTTGTTGAACGAACCGTCGGCCCGCGCCCGTGCAGCTTTTTGCTGCGAGTGCAACGCGTAGGCATCGACATCCTCACGGCTGAAGCCCTCAAGGGTGGCGATCAGGTCCGCACCAACGCCCTGCGGGGTGAAGTGGCTGTGCAGATTGGTTTGCGGATCCAGTGCCCAGGCGCCGCCGTCGCTGCCCATCGGCACCCGCGACATCGACTCGACGCCACCGACCACCACCAGATCCTCGAAGCCCGAGCGCACCTTCATCGCACCGAGGTTGACCGCTTCCAGACCCGAGGCGCAGAAGCGGTTTATCTGCACGCCCGCCACGCTGACGTCCCAATCCGCCACCTGCACCGCGGTCTTGGCAATGTCCGAGCCCTGATCGCCAATCGGCGTGACACAGCCGAGCACCACGTCATCGACCTGACTGGTGTCCAGCGCCGTGCGGCTTTGCAGTGCCGTCAGCAATCCGGCGACCAGATTCACCGGTTTGACGCTGTGCAGCGCGCCATCGGCCTTGCCTTTGCCGCGGGGCGTGCGTAACGCATCGAAAATCAAAGCTTGGGTCATGACGTCCTCGAACCTGTGCGGTGAGTGAATTTCGTGGTGTCACTGTTGTCCCGAGCGCCCATGGATTCAATGACCACAGCGCTCAATGACGTTGACGCGCACGCTCAGACGGACGGTCATCCACCCTCAGGTGAACCGGTTCAGGTCAGCGAGTTGTCTAGCCAGCGGGCGGCGAAGAAGCTGGCAATAAGCCTCATGCCGTTTTTATCGCAAACGGCAGCAAATACATATGAAATGGATCTAAGCCAAGCGTGACGCGGGCTCTAAGGTAGTAAATGTACGTCAGGGTCGTCGGGTTTTGCCGGGGCCGACGTTCTTCAACAGGAAGTGCAGCGTTTGCCGTCATGGATATGCAGGCAGACATCAGGAAATAACAATAAAGGCGGTCAAGCCATGTTCAAACAACCGAAAGTTCGTCAAGCAGGACTCATTCTTTTCGCCACCACGCTGCTGTTGATCTTGCCCAATCTGACCAAGGTGATTGGCTGACTCAAGCGGCAGGCGTCCGCTATCGCCAGACAAAATGTGACTGGCCCGCTACCCGGGCCAGCGTGGCTGTGCGAACCTTTGCGCACTTCCACGACAGGGACGGCGATCATTTGAAAACGCTCATTGTGTTCTGGGCCTTACTGCTGAGCATGCCCTTGTCTGCCGCGCAGCTCACGCTGGAGCTGGGCGCGAACAGTCGCACCTGGCAGACCGAAGAGTTGCTCAAGCATCCGCAAGCACAAACTCTGACCATCAAGAACGATGTGTCCTACAAGAAAGACATGACTTATCGCGCCGTGCCCGTGGCGGCGCTGCTCACCGGGATCAAACCGGCCGATCACCTGCAAGCGGTGGCACTGGACGGGTTTGCTGCCGAACTGGCCGCTGCGCCGTTGCTCAACAGCAAAGGCGCGCAGGCCTGGCTGGCGATCGAGGACCCGACGCAGCCGTGGCCGCCGCTGTCCGAAGGCAAGCACAGTGCCGGGCCGTTCTATCTGGTATGGACTGACCCGCAGGCCGGCAACATCAGCCCGGAGCAATGGCCGTTTCAGGTGGCAAGCATCAAGCGCATGGCGCCGGTGGCCGAGCGCTTCCCGGCGCTGTTGCCGGATCCCAAGCTGAAAGCGGATGACCCGGTGAATCAGGGTTTTGCGCTGTTCCAGAAGAACTGCCTGGCCTGCCACCGGTTGAACGGTGCGGGAGATGCGCAGTTCGGGCCGGACTTGAATATTCCGTACAACCCGACCGAGTATTTCGGCGCGGACTTCCTCAAGCGCTACATTCGCGATCCGCAGAGTTTGCGCCAGTGGCCGCAGGCGAAGATGCCGGGATTTTCGGCGGATGTGTTGCCGGAGGGGGACTTGCAGTTGCTGATCGGTTATCTGCAGCACATGGCTGGGCGCAAGATTAAGCCCTGATCTGTTCACAAACTATTTGTTCAACACAACCTCCTGTAGGAGCTGCGGCACGCTGCGATCTTTTGACCTTGATTTTAAAAAACAGAATCAAAAGATCGCAGCGTGCCGCAGCTCCTACAGGGGACGGTGTTTACTGTTGTTGCACGGAGATGACTGGTGTCGGCGACACGAACACCTTCGCATGCATCTGCTCACAACCACCGCCCCGACGCATGCCGCGCACCGGGCAGGCATCCAGATAATCCAGGCCTACCGCCAGTTTCAGGTGCCGCTCCGGGCGGGCCAATTGGTTGGTCACGTCAAAGCTGTACCAGGCGTCATCCAGCCACGCTTCGGCCCAGGCATGACTGGCCAGGTGCTCGGCGTCCTCGCTGTACAGATAACCCGACACATAACGCGACGGAATCCCCAGGCTACGCGCGCAGGCGAGAAACGCATGGGTGTGATCCTGACAAACCCCGGCGCGCCCGGCAAAGGCTTCGGCGGCGCTGGTGTCGACTTCAGTCGAACCCGGCGTGTAGCTGATGTGCTGGTTCAAACCATGCATCAGGTCGATCAGCGCAGTGCGATCGCGCCGCTGTTTGCAGGATTTGTCGGCAAACGCCCGTAGCGCTTCGTCGGCCTCGGTCAGGCGGGTGAAACGCAGGAACGGCAACGCCGACTGGCTCTCATGCTCGGCCTCGCGCGATTCGTCGATATCGACCTGGCCGCGGGCGCCGATAATGATCGCTTCGTGCGGTTCGTCCATGGTCAGCACATGCAGGATGTTGCCGAACGGATCGAGCTGGGCGCGCACCGGACGCGGCAGGTCGAGCTGCCAGCTCAACACGTGCTGACGCTCGCTGTCGTGCGGGGTCAGGCGCAGATACTGGATGCTCGCCCGCACCTGATCTTCATAGTGATAGGTGGTCTCGTGGCTAATGGAAAGTCTCATGCAGCCTCCAGGTATGAACTGTGAATCGCGTTGCCCAGCTGGCGCACCAGCGGGATGAATTCGGTGAGCCAGGCGTGCAGGCCTTCGGCGAGGATTTCATTGATGCCGGTGTAACGCAGCCGCGCGTCCATCTCAGCGGCGAGGCGTTGTGCCGGACGGCCATTGGCGCCGGGCAACTGGGCGAGGATCTGGTCGATTTCCTCGGTGCAGGCACGCAACGAACGCGGTACATCGGCGCGCAACAGCAGCAGCTCGGCGACATGCCGGGCGCCGGGTGCGTCGCGGTAGATCTCGGTGTAGGCCTCGAACGATGACAGCGCTCGCAGCAGCGCACTCCACTGGTAATAGGCGTGGGCGGTGCCATCGCTGACAGCTTCGGCCTGATCGCCAGCCATTTCATAGCGCGCATCGAGCAGGCGCAGCGTGTTGTCAGCACGCTCGATGAACGTCCCCAGACGAATGAAGCGGAACGCATCGTTGCGCATGATCGTGCCGTAGGACGCGCCACGGAACAGATGCGAGCGCTCCTTGATCCACTCGCAGAAACGGCTCATGCCGTAACGACTGAGGCCCTGCTCGGCAATGCCGCGAATTTCCAGCCAGGTAGCGTTGATGTTCTCCCACATGTCCGCGGTGATGCGCCCGCGCACCGCATGCGCACTGGCCCGCGCCGCGCCGAGGCAACTGTAGATGCTCGCCGGGTTGGCCGCATCGAGGGCGAAGAAGTGCAGCAGGCGTTCGGCATGCAGTTCGCCGTGACGCTCCAGGTAATCGTCGAGGGTGCCGGTGATCAACAGCGGCATCGCCAGTTCGTGCAAACCGTCGCCGCGACCGTCCTGCGGCATCAGCGACAGCGAATAGCTGATATCGAGCATCCGTGCGAGGTTTTCCGCCCGCTCCAGGTAACGCGACATCCAGTACAGATCCGAGGCAGTTCTACTTAACATGGCAAGCTTCCTTCAATCCTCGACCACCCAGGTGTCCTTGGTGCCGCCGCCCTGGGAGGAGTTCACCACCAGGGAGCCTTCACGCAGGGCGACACGGGTCAAACCACCGGGCACGACCCGGGTTTCGCGGCCAGACAGTACAAACGGACGCAGATCGATATGGCGCGGCGCAATGCCGTTTTCGACAAAGGTCGGACAGGTCGACAGCGACAACGTCGGCTGCGCGATGTATGCGTGGGGCTTGGCCTTGATCCGCTCACGGAACGCATCGATCTGCGCCGTGGTTGACGCCGGCCCCACCAGCATTCCGTAACCGCCGGAGCCCTGGGTCTCCTTGACCACCAGATCCGGAAGATTGGCCAGTACATGGGAAAGTTCCGAGGGGTTGCGGCACTGCCAGGTCGGCACGTTCTTCAGGATCGGTTCTTCATCGAGGTAGAAACGGATCATCTCGGTGACAAACGGATACACCGATTTGTCATCCGCCACCCCAGTGCCGATGGCATTGGCCAGCACCACGTTGCCCGAACGATAGGACGACAGCAGCCCCGGCACACCGAGCATCGAGTCGGGGTTGAATGCCAGCGGATCGAGGAACGCGTCGTCGAGACGGCGGTAGATCACATCCACCGCTTTCGGCCCGTCAGTGGTGCGCATATACACCTTGTCGTCACGCACGAACAGGTCCGCGCCCTCCACCAGTTCAACGCCCATTTCTCGTGCGAGGAAGGCATGTTCGAAGAACGCACTGTTGAAGCGCCCCGGCGTCAGCACTACCACGCTCGGGTCGTCGATCGGGCTGGAGCTTTTCAGGGTGTCGAGCAACAGATTCGGGTAGTGATCGATGGGCGCGATGCGCTGGGCGGCGAACAGCTCCGGGAACAGGCGCATCATCATTTTGCGGTCTTCGAGCATGTAGCTGACGCCGCTCGGAGTACGAAGGTTGTCTTCGAGCACGTAGTAAGTGCCGTCGCCATCACGCACCAGATCGACGCCGGAGATGTGCGAATAGATGTCGCGGTGCAGATCCAGGCCCTGCATCGCCAACTGGTACTGCTCGTTGGCCAGCACCTGTTCGGCGGGGATGATCCCGGCCTTGATGATGCGCTGCTCGTGATAAAGGTCGGCGAGGAACATGTTCAACGCCTTGACCCGCTGGATGCAGCCACGCTCGACGATCCGCCACTCACTGGCGGGAATGCTGCGCGGAATGGTGTCGAACGGAATCAGGCGCTCGGTACCCTGCTCGTCGCCATAGAGCGTGAAGGTGATGCCGGCCCGGTGGAACAGCAGATCGGCCTCGCGTCGCCGTTGTGCCAGCAACTCGTCAGGCGTGTCAGCCAGCCAGCGAGCGAACTCCCGGTAATGCGGGCGGACCTGGCCGCCGGCATCGTACATTTCATCAAAATAGGTGCGGATCATGCCGTACTCCTTGTCACCCGGACCTACAGGCCTTCGCAAGGCCCGTGCCATCGGCATAAACGCTTTGATTTCAATCGCTTGGATAATCACGTCGGCAGCACCGCACCATTCCTGTGCGGCAAATGCCCCAAGCTGATTGCCCCCGCCTCATTGCGACGCAGTGCTGTCGCCTATTACCAGCATAGTCAGAGTTGATTTCACTGCTTGGGGCGAGCTGCGGATAATCGGCGCATCCACTGAAAACTTCCTCCGGTGAAGGCTTCAGTTGCACTGATCCGGACTGCCCGCGCAGTCCCCGCAGGCCGTAACCCTGACCGGTTTCCTCTCCTTATCGGTCTTCCCTTTTAGCCACCCTCTCCGGTGGCTTTTTTTTGCCTTTCTGAAATGTTTTGAAAGCAAAAGCCAAAGATCGCAGCCTCCGTCAGCGCCTACACCAATCACCTGTAGGAGCTGCCGAAGGCTGCGATCTTTTGTCTTAAAAAAGCCAACCAGAGATCAGTTCAGACGATGGCGGTTACGCACCTCCTGCTTGACGCCCCAGCCCTCGATGATGCCGCCCAGCGGCTCGACCACGGCAGAGAAGCCCTGCTCGAAATCGCCAATGTCGTCATAGGTCGCGTACATCACTTTGCTCAGTTCCAGCGACCAGGCGCCATCGTCGCGCGCACTGACCTGGGCATTGATGGATTCACCACGAAATTTGCCTGCCGCCCTGCGCGCCCGCTCCTCGTCCGGGAAAATGGCGTAGAACTCGATGGGATGGAACCGGGAAAAGTCGAAACCGCCTTCTTTCATGCGGCGCAGAACATTGCTACTGATGTCTTCTTGATAGGCTGTGCTCATGAATCGTCCCCCTCGGATAGATGGATAGACTTTCCGTATTCCCGCCCCGGGCCTTACAGGCCAAAGTACTTCGGCAACGTGGTTGCACGCGGGAAACAAGCATGTAGCTGACAAGACCAGACCTTAGCGATTGTTTCGCTGATCTCGCTTGCAGAGTAGCCCCAAGATAGAGCTGCTGCCAAGGCCTGGTTGCTTCGGATGAAAGGAAGATTTTCAGATTGGAGTGATGCTGCGGATTTCGATGCTGTTCTGGGTTTTCAGGCTTTTCGCCCCGGCGTCAGGGGTGCGCCCTTCCAGATCGTTCAGATCCAGTTCGGCGGCCACGGGCAGGAGCCGTTCCTTGATCAGGCGTGCAGCCTCGTCGTCGCTGGGGCATTCCGCGCGCTCGAACACCTCATCGACAATTTCACCATGATCGTCCACGAAAGTGACTTTCCACTTTTGCATCGGTGCCTCCTCGATCAAACCCGCAAATGGGCTTACTACTATCTCGACTTTTGGCGAGATTGATCGTTCAAAAGGATTGCACCGGACGAACATGAAAAAAAATATATCCACTGTAGGAGCTGCCGCAGGCTGCGATCTTTTGACTTTGATTGTTTAAAAAGCAAGATCAAAAGATCGCAGCCTGCGGCAGCTCCTACAGGGTTTTGCAGGGCTTTTAGTCGTTGCTCGGCTTATTGATTGCCTGCAGCACGTACTGCGGCAGCGCGAACGCGCCGATGTGGATTTCCGGGTTGTAGTAGCGGGTGACGATGCCGCTGCCGATGAAGCGCTGTTGCAGGGTTTCACGGCTCAGTTTGCGGTAGGCCGGGTTGGTCGAGCCCCAGGCGAAGGTCATCGAACCGCCGATGTAGGTCGGCACCGCTGCCTGATAGAAGTGCCAGTCCGGGAACAGGCTGCGCAGTCGGCCGGCGGTGGTTTTGACTTCATCGATCTGCATGAACGGCGTGCCGTTCTGGGTCACGAGGATCCCGCCTTCGTTCAGGCAACGGTGGCAGGCCTGATAGAAGTTTTCCGAGAACAGCACTTCGCCCGGGCCGATGGGGTCGGTGGAGTCGGAGATGATCACGTCGAATTTTTCGGTGGTGGTGGCGACGAAACGCATGCCGTCGTCGATCACCAGGTTCAGCCGTGGATCGTCGTAGGCGCCCTTGGAGTGGTTCGGCAGGAATTCCTTGCACATGTCGACCACGGTGCCGTCGATCTCGACCATGGTGATGTGCTCGACACTGGCGTGTTTGGTCACTTCGCGCAGCATGCCTCCGTCGCCACCGCCGATGATCAGCACGCGCTTGGCGGTGCCGTGAGCGAGGATCGGCACGTGAGTGAGCATTTCGTGGTAGATGAATTCATCGGCTTCGGTGGTCTGGATCACGCCGTCCAGCGCCATCACCCGGCCCATGCGCGGGTTCTGGAAAATCACCAGGTGCTGGTGTTCGGTGCGCACTTCGTGCAGCAGTTTTTCCATGCGAAAACGCTGGCCGTAGCCTTCGTAGAGGGTTTCCAGGTACTCGCTGGTTTTGGTGACGGTCATGGTCAAGTGCTCCGATGAATGCGCGGGCGCCAATCGTGGGGGACGATTGCCCGGGAAAGGCGCGCATTCTACGTTGCCGAAGATGACAGGTCGAACCTCTGTTCATCGACAATCCACAATCCATGTAGGAGCTGCCGAAGGCTGCGATCTTTTGATCTCTGTTTTAAAAAAAACAAAGTCAAAAGATCGCAGCCTTCGGCAGCTCCTACAGGGGTATTACAGTGTTCTTCAGATCCGGACGTTGCCCCGTGGCCCGGCGATCGCCCAGATGATCAGGCCCAGTACCGGCAGGAGGATGATCAGCAGGACCCAGAGGATTTTCATCCCGGTCTCGGCGCCGCTTTTCAGTACGTTGATGATCGCCCAGATGTCGAGGGCAAGAATGATCAGGCCAATCAGACCGTTGAACGTGGAACCCATGGTGTCACTCCAGAATAGTGGCATGCACTTTTAGGATAGACGGTCGCGCGCAGGGTTCCCTTTTATTGCATTCAGACGTGAACGGCGACTTTCAGCGCTTCCAGCGAAGGCGCGGCAGCGATGCCGACTTCCGCGCACAGCTCCAGCACCCGTGGCACGTCGTTGCCGTAGACCAGCACCACTTGCAGCTCGTCGTCGAGCAACTGGCTGAAGTTCATCAGCGTGTAACCGCCGTTTTCCTTATTCAGGCTGCTCATCTGCACCTGAATGCGGTTGAGTGCGGTCAGCGCTTCGGTCTTGGCCAGTTGCTTGGGCTTGAGGTTGAAATCCACGCCCGGGCCAAACGAGGCGACGATCTGCGCGAACAGGTCAACGTAGGTATCAGCCTGGAACAGCACGGTTTCCGGCAGGCTGCCGACCACCACCCACTCGCCCAGCGGGATCGGGAAGGTGTCGTCGTAGTTGATGTCCGGGTTGGCTGCCAGAAAGGCGTCGGCATCAGCGTAGGCCTGCGCCGCTTCGTCCGCCACATTCAGGATCTCGTCCTCGCCCATGCAGCCGGAGCTGATTTTGCTGATGAGTTCGACGAGTGCGGCTTTCATGAGGGCGGATCCTGTGGAAGGTTGAATTTGAGGGCGCGGAGGATAGCGCACAAAGCAAAAGATCGCAGCCTGCGGCAGCTCCTACAAGTTCCGCGCCCATTTGGCGAACGAATGTGAGACCTGTAGGAGCTGCCGCAGGCTGCGATCTTTTGACCTTATCAGGCCAGCAGTTTTTCCAGCTGCGCCGTGGTATCGACCGCGCCCATGGTGCGGGCCGCGTCCAGCGCGGTGACGCCATTGGCATCCTTGGCTTGCGGGTCGGCGCCCTTGCTGATCAGGTAATCAACGATCTCAACGCGGTTGAACATCGCCGCCATCATCAGCGCGGTGCGGCCATCGAACGACGAGCCTTCGATCTCGGCGCCCGCTTCCACCAGTGCCTTGACCACCGCCAGATCGCCCTTGAACGCGGCGCCGGCAATCGGGCTCTGGCCGTTGCCGTTACGCATTTCCGGGTCGGCCTTGTGCTTGAGCAGCACCTGCACGGCGTCGACGTGGCCATAGTAACTGGCGAGCATCAGCAGCGTGTCGCCCTTGCTGTTTTTCAGGTTCACCGGCAAACCGGCGCTGATCAGCCGATCGAGCATCAGCGCATCACCTTCGCGCGCCTTGTTGAAAACCTGCTCGGTGAATTCGGCAGCTTCTTCAGGGGTCATCTGGCGGCTCTGGTCAGACATAGGGCAACTCCACTTTCGGTTATTCGCAAAGCCGACAGTTTCCCGAGCGCGACAATAGCTGTCACCCCCTTTTTCTCAAGTCGTGCCATAGCCAATCTCAATAACGGTACTTGCCCTGATGAATATCGGCCAGCACCTGATCCGTCACTTGCACGTAAGTCTGGCTGCCTGGCAGCCACGCGTAGATCGGGTCATCGCCCGTCAGGCCGGGGTCGAAGCCTTCGTTTTTCAGTCGGGTCTTCTGGTATTTGAAGGTCCCGGTAGTTTCCATTTTCACCTTCACCCGCAGGAACAACGGCACCGCATAGGCCGGCATGCGCTGGCGGGCGAATGCGAGCAATTCGGCGAAATCCAGGGTCGCCAGTGACTCGGCGGGCGTGATTGCCGCCATGCCGGCGCGACCGTTGGTGTTGCGCACTTCGACACCGTAGGCGACTGCCTCGGAGATATGCGGATGCTGCAGCAACAGGTTTTCCACTTCAGTGGTCGAGACGTTTTCGCCCTTCCAGCGATAGGTGTCGCCGAGTCGATCGACGAACTGCGCGTGGCCGAAGCCAATATTGCGCAGCAAGTCGCCGGTGTTGAAGAAGCGGTCGCCCTTGCTGAACACATCGTGCAACACCACCTTGGCGGTTTTCTGCGGATCGGTGTAACCGTCCAGCGGGGCCTTTTCGTCAATCCGTGCCAGCAGCAAACCCTGTTCGCCCTTGCCGACCTTGCGCATGAAGCCGTCGGCGCTGCGCAGCGGCTGCCCGCTGTCGTGGTCGTACGCCACCAGCTCCCAGGCCATCAGCGAGAAACCGATGGTGTTGTCGAAGTTGAGAATGTTGCTGAAGCCGATGTTGCCGTCGCTCGCCGCGTACAGCTCGCAGATGTGCTCGACGGCAAACCGGGTCTTGAACTCGGCCCAGGCGCCGGGACGCAAGCCGTTGCCGATCATCTTGCGCACCGCGTGACGGCTGTCATCGGCGCTGGCCGGTTGATCGACCAGATAACGGCACAATTCGCCGACATAACCGAGGGTGGTCGCGTTGTAGCGACGCACATCCGGCCAGAACTGGCTGGCGCTGAATTTGCGGCGGATCGCGAACCCGGAAGCGCCATTGATCGCCGAGCCCCAGCACACACAGAGACCAGTGGCGTGATACAGCGGCAAGGTGCAATAGACGACATCGTCGGGCGTCATGTTCAGGGCGATCATGCCGAAGCTGGCCGAGCTGCGCATCCAGCGGCCATGCTTGAACACCCCGGCCTTGGGCAGGCCGGTGGTGCCGGAGGTGTAGATGTAAAAGCACGGATCGTTGAAGAACACTTCACCGCTGCTGGGCGGGTTTTCAGCGCAGGCGTCAGTACTGGCGCTGATCAGATTGACGTAGCCCTCAGGCGCAATGCCCGGGTGGCTATAGGTATCACGGTCGGCGATAAACCAGGTGCGCTGCGCCGGGATCGACACCTGCTCGCGGATCGCGGCAAACGCCGGCTGCAATTCCTCGCCGAGGACAATCGCCACCGGTGCCACCAGATTTACGCTGTGAATCAGCGTATCGCGGGTCTGCGAAGTATTGAGCAGCGCACTGACTGCGCCGAGTTTGGCCAGCGCCAGAATAGTCACCAGCAGTTCCGGACGGTTTTCAACGAACACCGCCACCACATCGCCCTTGCCAATCCCTTGCGCGCTCAGATAGTGGGCGATGCGATTGGCCCACTGGTTGACCTGCGCATAGGTGAGCAAGACGTTGTCCTGCAAGATCGCCAGCCCCTCTGGATTGCGCAGCGTTGCTTGCTCGAAGGTCCAGCCGAGGCCACACGTTTGGGTCGGATCCGTGACGTTGGCGACTTTCATGCCCTTGACCACCCGCGGGATGGCTTTGGCAATCGTCGGCAGTTTGCGGAGCATCATGCTCCAGGTAATCGTGTCGCTCGACGCGTGACGCATGGCAGCTCCCCGGTCGGCCTGGTCGGCCGGTTTTTTATTGTTCGGGCTGTGGCATGACCTGCGTTGTGGGCAAGGTCGAGATCGAAAATACGTCAGCGCTTCGCGGGCTGTACACGCGGTTTTTGCAATGTTTTGTATCCGCCCTGTCACGCCTGGCGGCGGAGATTGCGCCTTTGCCGTTTGGTTCCGTTCAACTTGTGAGAATCCCGCAAAATGCAGGATGCACGATGGCCATTCATGCAGATTGCACGAACCCTGCAAATTTCACGATTTTCAAGCTATTGATTTATATAGGTTTTTATTTTTCGGCGTGCTGGCACAAACGCTGCAACCTCCTTTGCATGCTTGCCATTCAAGTGCATACGGAGCTGAAAGACATGAGCCTGATCCAAGAAAAATTTACCTCGCTGTTCTCCAACTTCAACGTCACCACTGCGCCACGTCCCGATGGCGGGATCCTGCTGACTCTGCGCAGCAGCGAAGGCAAAGTGTTCAAGCGCGCCCTGACGTATCAGCAAATGCACAACGCCGACCAACTGTCGTGGGCGATCAGCGCGATCCGTCGTGACCTGGCGGAAGAAGCCAGTGAACTGCCGCAGATTGCGATGCTGCAAAGCCAGCAGCGCTTTGCTCTGCCGACGTATCACTCGCTGTAAAAATGTAAACGCATTAAACAAAAAGGCCGTGGAGCATCTGCTCCACGGCCTTTTTGTTTGTACGCGATTCTTATGTAGGTGCTGCGGAAGGCTGCGATCTTTTGATCTTGATCTTTTAAATCAAAGTCAAAAGATCGCAGCCTTCGGCAGCTCCTACAGTGACTTGTGTGGTTAGAAGGCTTCGGGTTCGATGCCGGTGAAGCTGTCGACGGTGATATGGCTTCCCAGTTCTCCACCCTCGCGGGCCAGGCCACAGGTCTGCAAACCGGCAGCCTGCGCGGCATCCAGTTCCTCGACGATGTCCGACAGAAACAGAATCTCCCCCGGCTCGACGCCAATTGCCTGTTGGATGTTGCGATAGGACTGTTCTTCGCGTTTAGGCCCCGACGTGGTGTCGAAGTAACCGCTGAACAGCGGTGTCAGATCCCCCGCCTCGGAGCAGCCGAAGATCAGCTTCTGCGCCTGGATCGAACCCGACGAATACACAAACAGTTGATAACCGGCCTGATGCCAGCGCTTGAGCGCTTCAACGGCATCCGGGTAAACGTGGCCCTTCAACTGCCCGGCGTGATAACCCTGCGCCCAGACCATGCCTTGCAAGGCTTTGAGCGGCGTGGCTTTGCGATCTTCCTCGATCCAGCTCAAGAGAATTTCAACAACCCGTTCAACATCGGCCTGCGGTGCATTGCTGTCGCGGCGCACGGCGTCGAGTTGTTCAGCCACATCGGCACGTCCGGCGTTCTCGCGAACAAAATCCGGCAGGTGTTTGGCCGCGTAGGGAAACAACACATCAAAAACGAAACTCACCGCGCTGGTGGTGCCTTCAATGTCAGTGACAATGGCTTTGATCGGCATCGGCTCAGTCCTCCAGCCGCGGGAAGCGCCCGGCGATGTCTTCGCCGGTGAAGTTGGCGACCCAGCCTTCCGGGTTGTTGAACAGGCGAATCGCCACGAAGTGCGGGTGCTCGCCCATGTCGAACCAGTGCTTGGTACCGGCCGGCACCGAGATCAGGTCGTTCTTCTCGCACAACACCGCGTAGACGTAATCGTCGATGTGCAGGGTGAAAAGGCCACGACCGGCGACGAAAAAGCGCACTTCGTCTTCGCCATGGCGGTGTTCTTCGAGGAACTTGGCGCGCAGTTCGGCTTTTTGCGGGTGGTCACTGTTGAGGCTGATCACATCGACGGTGATGTAACCGCGCTCGGTCATCAGCTTGTCGATCTGCTCCTGATAGGCGCTGATCACCTCTTCCTGGCTGGCGCCGGGCTGGATCTTCGCGGCGGCTTGCCAGCGATCGAAGCGCACGCCCTGCTCGGCGAGCGTCGAGGCGATGTCTTCGAAATGGGTCAGCACCTTGTTCGGGATCTCGGGGCTGGATACGTGATAGACGGACAGGCTGCTCATGGGCAATTCCTCGGTATCGGCCTTGCCGTCCGGTTCTTGCAGACCGGTCGGGCAGTGCATTTCATCAGGCGAATGGGCGGCTTCTGGTGAAGTCAGCCTTGGCGGTTCATGACGCTGCGGGTTTTCAACTCGCATTCAAACAGGAATTCAAAAGCCTCGATCTGCCGCAGGGCATCGCTCATCTGCGCACCCCAGGTGTAGAGGCCGTGGCCGCGAATCAGGTAACCGACGCAATCGGGATGGGCGTCGAGCCAAGGCTGCACCTTGGCGGCGAGGCGCGCAATGTCCTGATCGTTGTCGAAGATCGGCACGCGCACCCGCGATTCGTGGGTCGAGATGCCGCTGAAGGCTTTTTGCAGTTCGTAGTCTTCGAACTCGATAAAGTCTTGCGGCGTCAGGCGCGACAGCACCGTGGCGTTCACCGAGTGGGTGTGCAGCACCGCACCGATCTCCGGGCGCCAGCGATACAGCTGGGTGTGCAGCAGGGTTTCGGCGGAGGGCTTTTTGCCCGGTTCCAGGCTGTTGCCGGACAAATCCGTGGCGAGCACGTCGTCCAGGCCCAACTGGCCCTTGTGCTTGCCGGACACGGTCAGCAGCGCTTCGCTCGGCGACAGACGCGTCGAGTAATTGCTGCTGGTGGCCGGCGACCAGCCACGACCATAAAGGAAACGCCCGGCGTCGACGATCTGCTGGGCGAGCTGTTCACGCGTAAGGCTCATGGCCTGTCCTCTTGCATACGTGTGGCAATGATAACGGCAGCAGCGAGCGCCGCGAGACTGGCAATACTAAAGGTCAATGTTGCGCCGAGGGCATTCCAGCTGTAACCGGAATACAACGCGCCCAGCGCGCCACCGGTGCCGGCCAGCGCCGCGTACAGCGCCTGACCCTGACCTTGCTGACGCGCACCGAAGCTACGTTGCACGAACGCGATGGCAGCCGCATGAAAGCTGCCGAAGGTCGCCGCGTGCAGCACCTGGGCAAACAACAGCACCCAGAGGAATTCGGCGAACGAACCTAGCAGCAACCAGCGCAGCGCCGCCAGCAGAAAACTCGCCATCAGCACCCGACGCAAGGAAAAGCGCACGAGAATCCGGCTCATCGCCATGAACATCAGCACCTCGGCGACCACGCCCACGGCCCAGAGCATGCCGATCGTGCCACGGCTGTAACCGAGTCGTTCAAGGTGCAAGGTCAGAAAGGTGTAATACGGGCCGTGGCTCATCTGCATCAGCGCGACGCAAGCGTAAAACGCCAGTACACCGGGGCTGCGCAACTGCTTGAGAAAGCCCTCCCCGCTCGGCCGATTACCTTGCGGTGGCTGCGCGTTCGGCACCCACAGGCTGCTGAGGACGATGCCGGCCATGATCAGCACCAGCGCCGCCGGGTAGATGTCGAGGCTCAGCCATTCGAACAAACGGCCCAGCGCGACCACGGTGATGATGAAACCGATCGAGCCCCACAGGCGAATCTGGCTGTAGCGCGAGGTTTGCCCCTGCAAGTGCGCGAGGGTGATGACTTCGAACTGCGGCAACACCGCATGCCAGAAGAACGCGTGCAACGCCATGACCATCGCCAGCCAGGCGTAGGTCTTGCTGACGAAAATCAGCGAGAACGTCAGCAACGTGCACACCGCGCCGAAGCGCACGATGGCCAGGCGTTTGCCGGTGTAGTCGCCGAGCCAGCCCCAGATGTTCGGCGCCACGCAGCGCATCAGCATCGGGATGGCCACCAGCTCGCCGATGCGCGCGGGGCTGAAGCCGAGGTGATCGAAGTACAGCGCCAGAAACGGCGCTGTCGAACCGAGCAAGGCGAAATAGAACAGATAGAAACTGGACAGCCGCCAGTACGGGAGCGCCGCCACGGTCAGACCGCGACGGCTTGGCGATCAACCATCAAAGCTGACCCAGCACCGGGGTGCTGACGCGCACGTCGGCGTTCTGCCCACGATGACGCAGCAGGTGATCCATCAGCACGATGGCCATCATCGCTTCGGCAATCGGCGTGGCGCGAATGCCGACGCACGGGTCGTGACGGCCTTTGGTGATGACGTCTACCGGATTGCCGTGGATGTCGATCGAACGGCCCGGGGTGGTGATGCTCGACGTCGGCTTCAACGCCAGATGCGCGACGATCGGCTGACCGGACGAGATGCCACCGAGAATGCCGCCGGCGTTGTTGCTGAGGAAACCTTGCGGGGTCAGTTCATCGCGATGCTCGGTGCCGCGCTGGGCGACGCAGGCGAAACCGGCGCCAATTTCCACGCCTTTCACGGCGTTGATGCTCATCAGCGCATGCGCCAGTTCAGCGTCGAGGCGGTCGAAAATCGGCTCGCCGAGGCCCGGCATCACGCCTTCGGCGACTACGGTGATCTTCGCCCCGACCGAGTCCTGATCGCGGCGCAACTGGTCCATGTAGACTTCCAGTTCCGGGACCTTGTCCGGATCCGGGCTGAAGAACGCGTTCTGTTCCACCGAATCCCAGGTCTTGAACGGGATTTCGATCGGGCCGAGCTGGCTCATGTAGCCACGGATGACGATGCCCTGGCTGGCCAGATACTTTTTGGCAATCGCACCTGCCGCCACACGCATCGCGGTTTCCCGCGCCGAGCTGCGACCGCCACCACGGTAGTCGCGCTCGCCGTATTTGTGGTGGTAGGTGTAGTCGGCGTGCGCCGGGCGGAACAGATCCTTGATCGCCGAGTAGTCCTTGGACTTCTGGTCGGTGTTGCGGATCAGCAGGCCGATCGAGCAACCGGTGGTGCGCCCTTCGAACACGCCGGAAAGGATTTCGACTTCATCGGCTTCCTGACGCTGGGTGGTGTGGCGGCTGGTGCCCGGCTTGCGCCGATCGAGGTCGCGCTGCAGGTCTTCGAGGGAGATCTCCAGGCCCGGCGGGCAGCCGTCGACAATGGCGACCAACGCCGGACCATGGCTTTCGCCAGCGGTGGTGACAGTGAACAACTTGCCGTAGGTATTGCCGGACATGCAGGACGCTCCGTGAAATCAAACCCGAATTCGTGATGCGCGCCAGTATACGCAGGCTAACCGAGTAGTTCATCCTCGAACCTTAGTGGTGTTGGTGAGTCCAACCGGCACCTTGGCGAATGATGGCGTGATGATGCTGCGAGTTCTGATCTTGAGTCTTACCCTGTTTACCGGTTTTGCCCACGCGACTGTCCTGCAGCGCCCGATCTCTCTGGACACCGGCAACGGTGAGCTTTTCGGCTCGCTGTTGCTGCCGAAATCCGACAGCCCGGTGCCGGTTGTCCTGATCCTTGCCGGCTCCGGTCCTACAGATCGTGACGGTAACAATCCCGATGGCGGGCGCAATGACAGCCTCAAGCGGCTGGCCTGGGTGCTGGCCAAGCACAACATCGCCAGCGTGCGCTACGACAAGCGTGGTGTGGCCGCGAGCCTCGCGGCCACACCCGATGAGCGCAATCTGTCGGTGGAAGCCTACGTCAACGATGCGGTGGCTTGGAGCCAGAAGCTGAAAAGCGACCCGCGCTTCGGCCCGCTGATTCTGCTCGGTCACAGCGAAGGTGCACTGATTGCCACCCTCGCCGCTCCGCGTGCCGACGCCGCTGCGCTGATTTCGCTGTCCGGCAGCGCGCGCCCGGTGGATCAGGTGATCCGCGAGCAACTGGCGCGCAGCCTGCCTCCGCCGTTGGTCCTGCGCAGCAACGAAATTCTCGACAGCCTCAAGGCCGGCCACACCGATGCCAATGTACCGGCACCGCTGCAGGCGATTTTCCGGCCGAGCGTGCAGCCGTACCTGATTTCGCTGTTTCGCCAAGACCCGGCCAAGGCCTTTGCACAATTGAAGATGCCGACGCTGATCGTTCAGGGCAGCAACGACATGCAGGTCGGGGTGGGCGATGCGCAGGCGCTCAAAGCCGCCAAACCCGACGCCGAACTGGTGGTGATCGACGGCATGAACCACGTCATGCGGATCGTTGCCGCGGATGTGAAGCGGCAATTGGCCTCCTACAAGGATCCGAATTTGCCCCTGGCGGCGGAATTGGGTGGCAAACTCATCGAGTTTATTGACGGACTTCACACCCGTTAAACGGCGTTTACCCTCTAGTCCTGCAAAAAGCGGCCGATAAGCCTTTGTCGCCAGCGTACCGGCTGGCGACAAGCAGAGCTTGGACAGGATCTCGCCGTTATGACTGATACCCCGACTTCACCCGACACCACCGCTGAAAAAGACGCACCGCCAGCGGTCGAGCTGCCATGGGCGGACGTCAGCGTCGAGCACCACAAGATGCTCCGCCTGGCCCCGCTGCAGACTGACCGTCACACCGGGGGCCGGCCGTTGCGCTTTGTCGAATTCGGCTATGCCGAGCGCAACAGCAAAGAACACAGCCTGATGCGCATGGCGATCAAACTGCCCGGTCAGCGCGTGCGCAAAGAGCAGAACCAGCTCGACGTGTGGGTCGATCACACCAGCAAACGTGTGCATTTCGGCCCCGACAGCGGCTTGCAGATCGAACCGCTGAACCGTGGGATCGGTCGTTTCATGGCTGCACAAGGCATCAATTGGGCGAAAAAACGCTGGCCCGCCTACACCGTCGAAGGCAAGGACTTGAACAACAAGGACGCGCTGAACGAAGACACCCGCCTGCGTCGCGATCACTTCTTGCGCGTGCATGGTTTTGACGTGGTCTACGCCGACGCCCAGCATTTGAAGGGCAGCGTCAAAGAGGTGCAGGTCGGTGACCTGCTGGGCGACTGGAACAGCGAGAAGCTGCAGATCGTCGAAATTCTCGAAGCGGCGCAGATGCTGCAACAGGCCGAGCAGAACCTGGCCGAGCAGGAAGTGAAGCTGAAGAAGCAGGAAGAGAAGGTCAGCAAGTTCAAGCGTGAAGACGCTGGGTTGCGCTTTACCATTACCTGCCTGGTGGCGTTTGCGGTGTTTCAGGCGGGATTGTTGATCTGGATTGCTACGCACCGGTAGATCAAAAGATCGCAGGCTTCGCCAGCTCCTGCATGGGATCGATGTAGGAGCTGGCGAAGCCTGCGATCTTTTGCTTTTCGCCCTTAAACGCGGGAAGCGAACAGCGCCTGATGAGCGCGGCACTGTTCCGCCGTCAGCATGAACACACCATGCCCGCCGCGCTCGAAATCGAGCCAGGCGAAATCGACTTCCGGGTACAACGCTTCGACGTGCACCTGGCTGTTGCCCACTTCAACGATCAGCAACCCCTTCTCGGTCAGGTGATCCGCCGCTTCAGCGAGCATTCGCCGTACCAGGTTCAGACCGTCATCACCGCAGGCCAGGCCCAGCTCCGGTTCGTGCTGGTATTCGTCCGGCATGTCGGCAAAATCTTCTGCGTCAACGTACGGCGGGTTCGACACGATCAGGTCGAAACGCTGCCCCGGCAAGCCATCGAAACCATCGCCCTGCACGGTGTACACGCGCTCATCGACGCCATGGCGCTCGATGTTCTGATTGGCGACTTCCAGCGCTTCGAACGACAGATCGGCCAGCACCACTTCGGCGTTCTGGAACTCGTAGGCGCAGGCGATGCCGATGCAGCCGGAGCCGGTGCACAGGTCGAGGATGCGTGCCGGCTCGTCACCGATCCACGGTGCGAAGCGGTTTTCGATCAGCTCGCCAATCGGTGAGCGCGGGATCAGCACGCGCTCATCGACGATGAACGACATGCCGCAGAACCACGCCTCGCCCAACAGGTACGCAGTCGGGATGCGCTCTTCGATGCGGCGCTTGAGCAGGCGTTGCAGGTTGACCAGTTCGTCGTCTTCCAGCGCACAGTCGAGGTAGCTGTCGGCGATCTCCCACGGCAGGTGCAAGGCACCGAGCACCAACTGCCGGGCTTCATCCCAGGCGTTGTCGGTGCCATGGCCGAAAAACAGATCCTCCCCATGGAAGCGGCTGACGGCCCAACGGATGTGGTCGCGCAGGGTACGAAGTCGGGAAGTGATCACGGGGCAGAACTCCAGAAAAAACGACTGGCGATTCTACCAGCCAAAACGCCCGCCGACGACGCAGGAAAATCAGTGGCGCGACAGTAGGACTTTTCTGATTTTTGCATCAGCCATTGAACAGAACGTGTAACTTGACAAGGCTGCAGGCCAATAACGACGCTGCCTACGATGGTAGCGGTTCACAGAACCGCTCAGCCAGAGGACAATGCCGCAAAAGCCCCACCCCAAGGAGCCCCGAATGTCCGTTCCAAAAACGATGTTTCAACTCAGCGGCCGCGGTTACGCAGCGGCCACACTGAGCCATGCCACCGTGGTCATCATCGATGCCCAGAAAGAGTACCTCAGTGGCCCGCTGGCCCTGAGCGGCATGGACGCGGCCGTCGCGAACATCAAACAACTGGTCGCCGCGGCCCGTGCAGCCGGTCGGCCGATCGTGCACGTGCGTCATCTCGGCACCGTCGGTGGCCTGTTCGACCCGCAGGGCGAACGCGGCGAATTCATCCCCGGCCTTGAGCCACAAGGTGACGAAACCATCATCGGCAAACTGCTGCCGAGCGCGTTCCACGGCACCGAACTGCTCGACCGTTTGCAGAATCTTGGCTCGCTGGACCTGATCGTCTGCGGCTTCATGAGCCACTCCAGCGTCAGCACCACCGTGCGCGCGGCGAAGAACCTGGGCTTCCGTTGCACCCTGGTCGAAGACGCCTGCGCCACCCGTGACCTGCCGTTCAAGGGCCGCGTGCTCAGCGCCGCCGTGGTGCAGGAAGCGGAAATGGCGATCATGGCCGACAACTTCGCCACCCTCGCCCTGACGCAAGATCTGATCTGATCTGCTCTGATGAGCGGCTCACCGCGCCGCTCATCCGCAAAAGCCTCGCATTTGCTTCAATTGCCTTAGCCTCAGGAACAACCCGGTCAACTCCCGGTCGAAGGGCCGATACCCATTGAGGAAGGTCGGAATGAAGTTATCCGATGGATTTGACGCACGCCGCTTGCGGCCCAAAGGCCAAAGCAACTGGCGTTTTCGATTCGGCGCAGCGATCGCCGCCATTCTGGCGACGTTCGGTGTGCTGCTGGCGATGGCCGGTGCCGCCAGCCTGCTGGGGCGCCCGCCGGCGCTCGGCGATTTGAATGCCACGCCGATGGGTTCGGCGATCATTCTCGCGGTCGGCTTGTTGTTCCTGTATTTCGGTGTGGCGCTGTGGCGTCGATGCCGACGTCGCGCCAGGCAATCGCGGGAGCTGAACATGTCCCCGCACCTGATGAAAAAACACGACTGACTCCACGGCCTGGCTTTTTGCCGGGCCGTTTTGTTTCGACTTGGGTAAACTGGCCGCCCTTCGCGGAGGCTGACATGCAAGACGACGATTTTTCCCTGTTCAAAAGTGCGATCCAAGGCGTCAAGCCGATCAAGCACGACCGCGCCGACACCGGCAAACCCAAGGCTGACCGCGCGCAAATCGCCAAACTGCGCCAGTCCGCCACCGTGCGCACCGACACCACCACCGTGGATGGCCTGTCCGATCAGTTCGTGATCGACGTCGGCCCCGAAGACGAGTTGATGTGGGCCCGCGACGGGGTGCAGGAAAGTCAGATGCGCAAGCTCAAGATCGGCCAGATCCCGTTCGAAGGCAGCCTCGACCTGCACGGCATGAACGTGGAAAAAGCCCGCGAGACCCTCTGGGCGTTTCTCGCCGAAGCGACCAAATTCGAAATCCGTTGCGTCCGCGTCACCCACGGCAAGGCCGTGCGCCTGGACGGCAAGCGGCCGATGATCAAAAGCCACGTCAACACCTGGCTACGTCAGCATCCGCAAGTGCTCGGTTTCACCTCGTGCCAGGCGAAACACGGCGGTGCCGGTGCGGTGTACGTGATGCTCAAACGCACCATGATGGAAGGCCGCGACGAATAATCGCGTTACACCGAACTTGCAGGGTTGTGTCCGCCACCGTACCCTTGCCCTTTGCGAAAATCCCCACAGGTAGTTTCATGTCCCTGGAACAGAATTACACCGCGATTCTCGGCCAACTGGGCGAGGACGTCTCCCGCGAGGGCCTGCTCGACACGCCAAAGCGTGCCGCCAAAGCCATGCAGTACCTCTGCCGCGGTTATGAACAGACGCTCGAAGAGGTCACCAACGGTGCCCTGTTCAGCTCCGACAACAGCGAAATGGTGCTGGTCAAGGACATCGAGCTGTACTCGTTGTGCGAACACCACCTGCTGCCGTTCATCGGCAAGGCGCACGTTGCGTACATCCCGAGCGGCAAAGTGCTGGGCCTGTCGAAGGTCGCGCGGATCGTCGACATGTACGCCCGCCGCCTGCAGATCCAGGAAAACCTCAGCCGCCAGATCGCCGATGCGGTGATGCAAGTCACCGGTGCGCTGGGCGTGGCCGTGGTGATCGAGGCCAAGCACATGTGCATGATGATGCGCGGTGTCGAGAAACAGAATTCGTCGATGATCACTTCGGTGATGCTCGGTGAGTTCCGCGAAAACGCGGCGACTCGCAGCGAGTTCCTCAGCCTGATCAAGTAATCGGCTGCAGAAAAAAACCGGCGTTGATCGCCGGTTTTTTTTCGTCCGTGAAAAATCGGGTAAGCTGCGCGCCCTTCTCTCTTTGCACCGTGAGGCTTTCAACGTGTTCGTAAAAGCGCTTCGTGTCGGCCTTGGCCAACTGATCATCTTCATCGACTTCATCACCCGTCCGGGCAAGAAACAGCGCCCGGCCGAGGTACAGGCGCAAGTCAACGCCGCCGCCAAAGGCCTGACCCTGTATCAGTTCCACGCCTGCCCGTTCTGCGTGAAAACCCGCCGTACTCTGCGTCGCCTGAATGTGCCGGTCGCACTGAAGGACGCGAAGAACAACGAACAGGATCGCCAGACGCTGCTGGACCAGGGCGGCAAGATCAAGGTGCCGTGCCTGCGCATTGAAGAGAATGGGCAGACCACGTGGATGTATGAGTCCAAGGTGATTATTGATTATCTGGATAAGCGGTTTGCTGCAGTCTGATATTGATGTTGTGTTGCTTATGGCCCCATCGCTGGCAAGCCAGCGATGAGGCCCGCAAGAACAACACATTACTCAGACAAAAATAAACCGGCCCTCGAGCCGGTTTATTTGTTTTTCACGCCGCTTTATTTATCTGCGCCTTTCTCACCACCGAGGCCAGTCGCTTCAACCCTTCATCCAGTCGCGCCGGGTCGATGTGGCTGAAATTCAAACGCAGGTGCCCGAGGTTTTTATCCGGTTCGGGAAAAAACGGCTCGCCCGGCATGAACGCCACGTCATTGGCCAGCGCTTCGTTGAGCAACGTCCGCGTATCCAGCGGTTGCTTGAGCGTCAGCCAGAAAAACAGCCCGCCCTGCGGCATGTTCCAGTCCGCCAGATCGGAAAAGTGCGTTTCCAGCGCTGACTGGAAAGCATCGCGCCGCTCGCGGTAGAACCCACGCAAATCACTCAAATGCTGCTGATACTTTTCCGTGCCGATCCATTGCAGCGCCTGCCACTGGCCGATGCGGTTGGTGTGCAGATCTGCCGATTGCTTGAGTTTGAGCAAATGCGGGAACAGGTCCGGGCTGGCGATCAGGTAGCCGACGCGCAAACCCGGCAGCAAGGTTTTCGACACGGTGCCGGTGTAGATCCAGCTGGCTTTCTGCAAACGCCCGGCAATCGGTTTGGCGCTGCCGCCATCGAACGTCAGTTCGCGGTACGGCTCGTCTTCGATCAGGGTCACGCCGAATTCATCGAGCAATGCGGCGACCGCGGCGCGCTTGGCTTCGCTGTAGCGCACGGCGGACGGATTCTGAAACGTCGGGATCAGGTAGATGAACGCCGGACGATGCTCTTCCAACCGACTGCGCAGTTGCGCGAGATTGGGGCCGTCGGATTCTTGCGGCACGGTCAGGCAATCGGCGCCGAACAGCTGGAAGATCTGCAACGCGGCAAGGTAGGTTGGCGCCTCCAGCAGGATTTCGGTGCCTTTGTCGATGTACAACTTGGCCGCCAGATCGAGGGTCTGCTGGGAACCGCTGACCACCAGCACCTGACTCGCCGTGCACTCCAGCCCCAACGCTCGCGCCTGCGCCGCCAGCGCTTCACGCAGCGCCGGCTCGCCCTCGCTCATGCCGTACTGACCAAGCGCCAGCGGCATCTCGGACCATTCGACTTTCGGCAGCATGGCTTCGGCGGGAAGGCCACCGGCGAACGACATCACCTCCGGACGCTGGGCGGCGGCGAGGATTTCACGGATCAGAGAACTTTTAAGGCGCGAAACACGTTCGGAAAAAGCCATGGGAGTCACCGGTAGCGGGGTCTGGGAAAAATGAGTCAAACTGGTTGACTGAAACTACGACAGCTTGAGCGAGTACGTCAACATGCTTGACCTTAAAAACCCCGCCAGCCAGCAGCAGGCGATGGAAGCGTTTTTCTTCGGCTATCAGGCGTTCACCGCCAAGGCGGATGAAATGCTCGAGCGCCGTGGCCTGTCCCGGGTGCATCAGCGGATTGTGTTTTTCATCGCGCGCTATCCGAATTTGAGCGTGAAGGAATTGCTGGGATTGCTCGGCGTGAGTAAACAGGCGCTGAACATGCCGTTGCGCCAGTTGCAGGAAATGCATCTGGTGGAGAGCGCGGCGTCGGAGGCGGACAAGCGTAAGCGTCTGCTGGGATTGACCGTTGAAGGTGCGAAGTTTGAGCAGGCGTTACGGCGTGAACAGGTGAAGTTGCTCGAGCGGGTGTTTGCCGAGGCTGGGGAGGCGGCGGTGAATGGGTGGTTGGCGGTGAATATGGCGCTGGGAAAAACTCAGGCAGCTCTCGATTGAATAGGACGGCCTCTTCGCGAGCAAGCTCGCTCCCACAGTGGAACGCATTTCAAATGTGGGAGCGAACTTGCTCGCGAAGGGGCACGCAAGGGCGATATATCCCTATCGCCTGACCTTTCGTAAACAAAACCAAAAACAATATTTGCTTTATTTGTACACAAAAGCATAATCCACTGCGTGCGAGTTCCTGACCGCATGGTCAACAAATTCGCGTATGCCTCAAAGGGCTGCTGCCACCCCTCATGGGTCCGGCCCTGGAAATAACAATAAAACTCTTGAGGAGTACTCGCTGTGGAAAGCCGCAAATCCGAAGCATCGACGCTGGAACTCTCGCCGCCCTTACGCACAGGCGTGCTGGAGCGCATCTTCAAACTCAGCTTGCATGGCACCACGGTGAAGACCGAGCTGATTGCCGGTCTGACAACCTTCATCACCATGGCTTACATCATCTTCGTCAACCCGAACATCATGGCCGATGCCGGGATCGATCACGGTGCAGCCTTCGTCGCCACCTGCATCGCCGCCGCGCTCGGCTGCCTGCTGATGGGCCTGTACGCCAACTGGCCGGTGGGCCTGGCACCGGGCATGGGCCTCAACGCCTTCTTCACTTACACCGTGGTCGGCACCATGGGCTACAACTGGGAAACCGCGCTCGGTGCGGTGTTCGTTTCCGGTGTGCTGTTCATGATCCTGACCTTCTCGCGGATTCGCGAATGGCTGCTCAACAGCATCCCGGTCAGCCTGCGCTTTGCCATGGGCGCTGGCGTCGGCCTGTTCCTCGGGCTGATTGGTCTGAAAACCGCCGGTATCGTCGTCGACAGCCCGGCCACCCTGATCAAACTCGGCTCCCTGCGTGAACCCGGCCCGCTGCTGGCGGCGATCTGCTTCCTGATGATCGCGATCCTCAGCTACCACAAAGTCTTCGGTGCGATCCTCATCAGCATCATCACCGTGACCCTCGCCGGTTGGGGCCTGGGCATCGTGCACTACGAAGGGATCATGTCGACCCCGCCAAGCCTGGCACCGACCTTCATGGCGATGAACGTCGCGGGTGTGTTCAACGTCAGCATGATCAGCGTGGTGCTGGCTTTCCTCTTTGTGCACATGTTCGACACCGCCGGCACCCTTATGGGCGTGGCCCAGCGCGCCAATCTGGTCAACGCTGACGGGCGTATCGAAAACCTTTCCCGAGCGATGAAAGCCGACAGCGCCTCCAGCGTCTTCGGCGCGGTGGTCGGTGTCCCTCCGGTAACAAGCTATGTGGAAAGTGCCGCAGGTGTAGCGGCTGGTGGTCGGACTGGTCTTACCGCAGTCACCGTGGGTGTGCTATTTATAGCGGCGATGTTTTTCGCACCGCTGGCCGGGATGATTCCGGCTTACGCCACTGCTGGTGCGCTGATTTATGTCGCGATGCTGATGATGGGCGGCATGGCGCACATCGAATGGGATGAAGCCACTGACGCCATCCCGGCGATCGTCACCGCAATCATGATGCCGCTGACCTTCTCGGTCGCCGACGGCATTGCGCTGGGCTTCATCACCTATGTGGCGTTGAAGGCCGGTACCGGCAAGTACAAGGAAATTTCCGTCAGCCTGTGGGTGCTCTGCGCGATCTTCATCGCCAAGTTCATCTTCCTGTAAGCGCTACGCGGTTCAGGCTTCAAAACAGCCTCACCCTCACGGGTGGGGCTTTTGTGCATTTTTCAATACAACAAAAAGGAGCAAAGTGATGAGTCTGGAAACCTGGCTACTGTTCAGCGGCGCGGCATTGGTGGTGATCCTGATTCCGGGGCCGCTGTCCTTGCTGATGATCAGCAACAGTCTGAATTACGGCTTGCGCCGCTCTTATCCGGCGTTTCTCGGCGGCGTGATCGCCTCGATCTGCCTGCTCAGTGCCTCGGCGCTGGGGCTTGGCGCCCTGCTGCTGGCGTCAGAACAGTTGTTCAGCGCCTTGAAAATCGTCGGCGCGCTGTACCTGTTCTATCTCGCTTGGCAGAGCTGGCAGCAATCGCGTCAGCCAGCGGTCGGTGCCGAAGTGCCGCAGGCCGCTCCGGTGCCACGTTTCCGCACGCTGTTCGGCCGCGCGTTTGTCTTGGGCGCGAGCAATCCGAAAGACATTCTGTTCTTCGCCGCGTTTCTGCCGCAGTTCCTTAGCGCGCAACAACCGTTCCTGCCGCAGTTGCTGATCATGATCGCGACCTGGGTGGTACTCGACCTGTGCTGCAAACTGGCTTACGGGCTGGGTGCGCATGGCGCGGCGCGCTATCTGCGCAGCGGCAAGGGGCAGAGCTGGTTCAACCGGGTGAGTGCCGGGTTGTTCAGTGGTGCCGGGGCTGCTTCCCTGTTGAGCCGTTAAAGAGCAAAAGATCGCAGCCTGCGGCAGCTCCTACAGGGGATTGCATTTCAAACTGTAGGAGCTGCC